>DASWCE010000081.1:0-38254 GCA_036390255.1 Gemmatimonadales bacterium
TTCGGTCCGGCGGGTTGTCGAGCACGATGTCGCGCTATCTGATCAGCCGCATCGACGCCCATCCGCGCATCGTGCAGCATCCTCGCACGGAAATCGTCGGCTTGGAAGGCAATGGTCACCTGGAGCGAGTGACCTGGCGCACCGGCCGCGCGGGAGCCGTCGAAACGCAGGACATCCGCCATGTCTTCACCATGACGGGTGCCGAGCCGAGCACGAAGTGGCTCGCGGGATGCCTGGCGTTGGATGACAAAGGGTTCATCAAAACAGGGGCGTCGCTGACGCCCGAGAACCTGGAGTGGGCCCGCTGGCCGTTGCGGCGGCCGCCGCATCTTCTGGAAACGAGTCTCCCGGGCGTGCTCGCTGTCGGCGATGTCCGCAGCGGCAGCACGAAGCGGGTCGCATCCGCGGTCGGGGAAGGGTCGATCGCCGTGGCGACGGTTCACCAGATACTGGCGGAGAGCTCGTGACAGCGTGCAGCCGTAGTCACTGTGCCCAGAATGTGAGAGGCATCACGATCTCGCCGTAGCGATCGCCGTTCGCTCGCGTGACTCCTCGTGGACTCAGGACTCTTTAGGCTGTCCAACGGATGGAGGCTGTATGGTTCGCAAGCTGATGCTGGTTGCGGCGCTGCTCGTGGTTCCAGGGCTGCTCGCCGCGCAGGGTGTTCCGAACGCGAATGCGTCCGACACCGCGAAGTCGAAGGTGGCGGCGCACCGCCAGAATCCTCAAGTGCCGGCGCAGGAAGCGTCCGACATCGCGACGTCTAAAGTGTCGCAGCGCCGGGCCAGTCGCGTGCGCGGCGAAGCCACCGGGACGGAGCATCGTCCCGTGACACCGGCCGCGCCGGCGGGGCCCGCGACGCGGACGAGTCAGCCCGCGGCTCCCGCGGTGCCTGCCTCGCCGTCGAAGAAGCCAGCAGCTCCTGGTCGTCCCTAAGTAGCGGGAGACCGGAACAGAACGGACGCCGAGCCAGCCTCGGCGTCCGCTGCTTTTCTGCGGTAGTTTTTGTGGCACCTATGCCCACGCGCCCGTACATCCTCGACGAGGTGACCTGGAAAACCGTCCGCGACACGCGGTACGAAGTCGCCATCCTGCCCTGGGGCGCGACCGAGGCGCACAACTATCACCTGCCGTACACAACCGACAACATCCAGAGCGAGGAGATCGCCGCACGCGCCGCGGAGTGGGCGTGGCAACGTGGGGCGAAGGTGATCGTGTTGCCCGTTGTGCCGTTCGGCGTGAACACCGGCCAGCTCGACATCCCGCTGTGCATCAACATGAACCCGAGCACGCAGGCGCTCGTCCTGCGCGACGTGGCGCAGTCCCTCGCGGGGCAGGGCATCGGGAAGCTCGTGATTTTCAATGGGCACGGCGCGAACGATTTCCGCCAAATGATCCGTGAGCTGCAGCCGCAGGTGTCGCTGTTTCTCTGCGTCGTCAACTGGTACAAGGTCCTCGATCTGAAAGGGTTCTTCACCGACCTCGGCGATCACGCGGGCGAGATGGAGACGAGCGTGATGCAACACGTCGCACCGGATCGTGTGTTGCCCCTGTCCGAGGCGGGCCCGGGCGCGGCGCGGAAGTTCAAGATCGCCGCATTCCGTGAAGGCTGGGCATGGGCGCCGCGGCAGTGGCGTCAGGTGACAGACGACACTGGTTCGGGCAATCCGGCGGCGTCGACGGCGGATAAGGGGAAGCGCTACGTCGAAGCGGTCAGCGGCAAAATTGCGGACTTTCTGGTCGAGCTGGCGAAAGCCGATCCCACGAAGATGTACGGGGAGAGCGGCTAACCCCGGGGCACGGCGCCGGGGTCAGCCGACCGTCCGACCTACTGCCCGGTCGCGGCCGGCGCGCCGAGCCACCGCGCGAACCATGCCGCGACTTCCCTATAAAAGAACCGGCTGTCCTCGCCCTTCAGAATCCAATGGTTCTCCTCCGGCCAGATGATGAGCCGAGAGGGAATCTGCTGGCGTTGGAGCGCGGTCCAGAACTCGAGCGCGTTGTTCATTGGCACCCGGAAATCGCGCTCACCCACCGACACGAGCACGGGCGTGTGCAAGTTCGCGGCGCGGCGCATCGGGCTCTGCGTCCGCCAGATCGGATGGTCCTCCCACGGCGGCCCGCCGACATTGCGCTCGCGATCGTAGTTGAAGTCGCTCGTTGCCCATTGGGTCTCGAGGTCCCATTCGCCCGCATGGCTCACGAGCGCGCGATAGCGCGTCGTCGTCACGGCGAGCCAGTTGGTGAGATGCCCGCCGTAGCTCGCGCCACCGGCCACCTGGCGCGACGCGTCGATGAACTTGAAGCGTTTGAGCGCTGTGTCGGCCGCTTCGTTGATGTCGTTGCCAGGTCCCTCGAGCGGATCGAACTGGATGTCCTGTGAGAACTTCTCGCCGTACCCCGTCGAACCGGTGTAGTCGGTCATCAGGACGACGAAGCCCGGAGCCGCGGCGCCGAGCAGGTGCGGGTTCCAGCGCAGTCCAAAATTGTCGGTCCACATGTTCGCGGCGCCGCCGTGTATCAGCACGAACAGCGGATACGTGTGCGTCGAGTCGAACCCCGGCGGCAGCGCACAGAAGCTGTGGATGCGCTTGCCGCGACTCGACGTGAACCAAAACTCGCGCAACGGCTGCCAGTCGATCTGGGCGGCGCGCGCGGTGTTGAACTTTGTGAGCGGTGTCCAGCGGCCGGTTGTCGCATCCACCCGCACGATCTCCGGAGGATTCGTCGCGCTCTCCCAGACCGCCGCCATGCGCACCGGGCCGGCCGTCGTCCCCGTGGCAACCTGGAGACTGCCGAACGTGCCGCTCGTCATCGTGCCGACTTCCTGCTCCTTGCCACCCGCCACCGGTGCGCGGAACAGCCGCTGGTGACCGGCGTCTTCGGCCAGGAAGAAAACAGCGCGGTTGTCTGAGCTAATCGTGTATGTGCCAACGGAATGATCGGCGCCACCCGTGATGACCCGCGGGGCGGCGTTACCGCTCCTTGGCCAGGCCCAGGCCACGAGCCGGCGGTTGTTGAACGTGTGCTCGTTCGTTGGCGCCATCACGGCGTAGAGCGTCTTGCCGTCCGGACTGAACTGTGGTGCGTCGTAGTCGTCCTTGCCCTGCGTGAGGGGCTGCGGTTCTCCACCGCTCGCCGGTACGAGCCACAGCGCTTGCACGACGTCGGCGTGCGTCCAGTCAGTGCGGTTTGTCGTCGCGGCGAACACCACGCCGCTGCCGTCGGCCGTCCACGTCGCAGCCAGGTCTTCGCCGCCGGTGCCGAGCTGCCCGCCGAAGCCGGCGCTCTGGACGAGCCGTGAGCCGGCCAGAAGGTCCTTGGCCTGCGCACCCGGTTCCAGGGATTGCACGAACACGTGCGGCCGACGGTCGTCGAGCCAATGATCCCACAGCCGGATCGGTGACGCGTCGAACACGCGCGCGTTGTACTTGCGCGCTTTGCGCTCGGCGGCCGCCGCGCGATTCGCGGAATCGGTCGTCGCGCCCGGATAGACCATGCTGGTGAACAGGATCGCCTTGCCGTCCGGTCGCCACAGTGGACTCGATGCACCGGTGGGCAGGTTCGTCACGCGCTGCGCTTCACCGCCGCCGTTCAGGTCGAGCACATAGATCTGCGCGGCATCGTCGCCCTCACGGCGCGCACTGAACGCGATGCGCCTGCTGTCGGGACTCCACCCGACGCCGCTCTCACCGCCTTTGGTATTCGTCAGGCGGCGCGGCTCGGCGCTGCCGTCGGTCGGCACCAGCCAGAGATCGCTGACCTGATCGCCTTCCGTGTATGACGGCTCGGTGACACTGAACACGATCCAGCGGCCGTCCGGGGTGATCGCCGGAGCTGCGATCCGCTTCATCAGGAAGACGTCTTCGTGCGTGATCGTGTGGCGCCCTGATTGCTGCGCCGCGAGTGGCGCCGAGAGCGCGATGCAGAGGATCCAGGAGAATCGCCGCATGACTAGCCTTCTTGGGTGATGTGGTTGGGCGCATTTTTGCGCCGGACGTGGACCAGCCATTCGATTTCCGCGTGCACGACATTCTCGCGATCAACAAGCGCGACTCGATGCACGCGCTCGACCGGCTCGCCGCCGGCAGTGGCGGCGCGAATGTCGTCAATGTCTTGGGGCGAGAGGACGAAGCGGCCGTACAACGTAGTGCGCGCCGGTTTTCGGAAGCGCACCGTCGCGCTCTTGTCCCAGACGATGTAGTCGCGCCCGAGGTTCTTGATCAACATGACCATGTAGACGCCATCGCCAGCTGCATACATGCTGCCGCCGAACAGGGTGCCGACATAGTTCTTGGTGCGCCAGCCGAACGGGACCTTGATGCGGATCTCGCGGTGGTCGGCCGCGATGTACGTGATCCAGGCGCCCGTGCTTCGGTAGGTCGGAAAGAAGTTGAATCCCCAACGCTCCAGCTTGCTGCGCCACGATTCTGGCATGCTCGCGCGTCTCATCTCATGTAGGGAGCGACGTTATTGGCGATGGTGCGGAACTCGGCTTCGGTCAATGGCACTTTATGAAACTCAACCCACGCCTCACGCGGCGCCAGGTTGCCGCCGGTCGCCGCATCCGATCCAAAGAGTACCCGGTCAATCCCCAGCTGGCGAATGCGTGAGGCGATCAGCTTCTTGGTGGTCCGGCCGCCCTCACTCGCCACGAGGATCAAGTCGGCACCGAGCACAGCCATCTGATGACGACCGTGTCTCCCGGCTTCAGGCGGCCATCGGCCTCCGGCCGGGAGATCACCGTCACGGCCATCCGATCCTTCATGCTCCCGGTGGGATTCTCCCACTCGAGTTTGACGAGGATCTGGCGCAATCGGGAGGCACGACCTTGCTGAGCCGAACAAGGGACGTGTTTCCAATGGCCTGGAGAATGTCCATGCCTTGATGTACGCGGGCGACGTCCTATTGCAAGGTGCTTAGAGTCGGAACAGATAGCTGATTTTCACGAACACCGCGTCGCCCGTTCGCGTGAGCCCGCGGAACCGGAACGCGTCTTCATCCAGCATGTCGCTGCCGTATCCCGCAAATACGACCGTTCCCGGGACCGGCTGGTAGCTGATGAGTGCATCGACATGGAAGAGATTCGTCGCGCTGGCCCTCGTGCGGGTCACGCTGCTTGGCCCGGCGATCAAGATCGGCGCGTTCGTGCGCGAGTCATCGCGCAACGAGTCGGTCTGATCCTGGATGTACTGCCCGACCAGCCGGATGAAGAGCGGCCGGGAGAGCTGGTACTCCATTTTGGCGCGCACCACCCGGCCGACGTTCACGAGCGTGCCGTCCGTGCGCCGGTTGACCTGCTGCCAGAAATAGCTAAGGGAGTTGCGGAGCCGGTCGGTGGGCCGGTACGACACGTCGACACTCAGTAACAGCAAGTTCGCCGAGGCCCACTCGAAGAAATTCTCGTCGTGGCCTTGCAGGAAGAAGCCGCCCCCGCTGAAGTGCTTCCATTGCGGCGTGCCGATCTGGATGAGGTACTCGCCGTTGGCGATGGTCGGCTGGCCGATGAAGGGGATCGTGTCCAACCCACCGCCCGATTTCGGGACCTCGAGCCGATAGTTGGCATACAATGCGGAGTCGTAGCCGAACGACTCCACGAAATACCCGGCACCGATACTCCAGCCACCGCGCAGGATGGCGTTTCCGTTCACATGCAGCTTCTTGTCTTGCATGTGCCGGCCGTGGACGAAGTTCTGATATTGCCAGATGCCGTCCACGAGGATGTCGCCGGTGAAGCGCTGCAGCAGCGCCCCCGCGTTCCCGTAGGTCGTGTAGCTCGGATCGACATAGGAGTGCACGATTCCGGCGCGGCCGATGAATCCGCTGGCGGTGCGGAATTGGTCCGAGATGCCGGCGAACACACTCCGCAAGCCCCACACGCGATGTTGAATCGTAAACTGCGTGAGCCAGAGTGGCGCGGTCGTCGTGACGCCGGCCACGCGGGTGCGGCTGCCAGCGAGCTGAAAGTTCAAGCCGAAGATGTCTTTGAAGGTCAGCCGGCCGTCCACGTCCGCCACGCGATTGTAGTCTGCGCCTTCGATGCGGTCCGTGTACGCCAGCCCGATGCGAGACCCAGGCCCCAGGCTGCGCTGCGCGCGGACGATGTTGAAGATCGGATTGTCGTTACCGCTCGCCGACGCGAATTGCTGATCTACAGCCGACAGGACGCCGATGTCCGTGCCGTGGGCATTCCCCGTGAGCTTCACCGCCGCGGCGGGCTGCACGATTCGCCGCGTGTAGATCAGGTTCTGGGGAACTTGAAAGAGCTCGCTGCCTTCGAGAAAGAACGGCCGCTTCTCGGGGAAGAAGAGCGCCAGGCGCGGATCGAATGCAAGCTGACCTGCGTCCGATTCGACCTGTGAGAAATCGGGCTTGATCGTGCCGTTCAGCGTGAGATTATCGGTGAGACCCCACCGCACGTTCCCGCCGATCTGCGGGTTGCCCACGTCGTAGCTGTAGGCGCTCCCCGGCGAGCCCGGTGCCCCGGTCGCTTTCGCGGTCGCCTCGGGATTGAGATCCATCACCAATCCGCGATGCATGCCGGACAGGCCGATCAAATTGCCCGACTGCCCGATGAAGGTCGCGCTGGCGCGCTTCGCCGGAAACCACGTATCCTCGAATCCTGAGTGCTTGATTTGGCGAATGATGTTGATACTCCAGTCCTGCGGCTGCTTCGGCTGATAGCGCAGACTCTTGAATGGAATGCGAACCTCGACTTCGTAGCCCGAATCCGTGACGCGTCCCCGCGACTGGAAGACGTAGTCGGGGCTGAGGTCCGGCTGCTCCCGTCCGATGACCGCCCCGCCGATGAACCCGCTCGCGGTGATGTTTGCGCCTTCGACGAGCGCGCCGTCCCCCTGCACGCCCAGCGGGTTCACGGCGAACATCAACGCCTTCTTGCCGTCGTGGAATGTGCCGAGCAGGATCTGCACGTTGTCGTCGCCGAAGATCTGATCGCGATCGGCCAGCGTCGCGGTCGGCTTGCCGTGCAGCTCGTAGGCGCGAATCCCGAAGTAAATCGCGTTGCCGGAATACCACACCAGCACCTGCGTCGAGTCCACCGCGGAGACGCCGTCGTTGGGCGCATACTGCGAGAAGCCGGTCAGCAGGGCGGCATGCGCCCACACCGAATCCGCGAGATCGCCGTCGATCACGACCTCGGCGTCGAAGCGGGGGATCCGCACGTCAAGCTGGCGTTCGCGACCGGAGTAGACGATCGGGGGGCGCGGTACTTCACCGGCGAGCAGGAGGCACAGTGTCAGCAGCATGTCCGATAATAATGGCGGCGGGCGCCGCCGAGGCTACACTCCGAGAGTTAGGAATGTGTTAGCCAGCTCCAGAACGGTGCCGTCTTCCCACGGATGCTTCCGTACGCCGACAGTGATATCATGAGGAATGATCCTTACTCTCTTATTCCTGCTCCAGCTTCCCGCGCAGTCACAGCCGGCCGCGCCCCGTCGTGAGATCACCGACCCCGGCACGATCGCGACCAATCAACGCGTGACTCCCGCCGGCGTGCAGAGCGTGTTCACAGACCGCGTATTCGGCGTACGATTCGGACGGCCTGGCGAAGTCTGGGTCTCCATCCACGGCGCGGCCTACCGGCTCGGCTGGCGCGACAACGCCGTGCTGGGAAGCACGGCGTTCGACGGGCGCGCGGGTGTCCAGGGGATCGCGATCGATCCGGTGACGGGTCGGACACTCGTCACGAGCGTCGGCCTCTTGCCGGCCGATCTTGCGTTGAGCCGCACGCCGGGATCCGAACAGCTCGCCCACACGAAAGCCGTCGCTCAGCTGACGGCCTACGACGGCGAGAGCGTCGTCGCGCGGTGGACCTCACCGGCCCTCGGCGACTACATCGTCGGATCTCCGGCCGTGGCGAGTCTGGCGAACGCGTCCAGACACCGTGTGGTGGTCGTTCCGTTGCCGGCCAACGATGCCCTGGCGATCCTCGACGCCGATAGCGGCACATTGCTGAAGTCCGTTCCGCTGGGCGTGCTGCCGGTGGCTGCCGTCGTGAGTACGGACGGCTCGGTCGCCTATGTCACCAATCTCGGCGGCCCGAAACCTGGCCCGCGCGATCGTGCCGCCAAGCAATGCTGTGATCCGTTCGCGGAGCTGGTGCGCGTCGATCCCCGGGGCATCTCGCAGCCCGGGAGCGTGACACGCGTCGATCTGGTCGCGGGCGCGGTCACCAAAGTCATTCCCGTCGGCCGCCACCCGACCGGCATCGCATGGGATGAGCGCGGTGGACGGCTCTACGTCGCCAATGGCAACTCGGATGCGGTGAGCATCATCGACACGCACCGTGATGCTGTTGTTGGCACCATTGCGATTGCGCCATTCCGAGAGACCCGCATCGGGCTCGCCCCCACCGCCGTCGCGCTCTCACCGGACGCCACGACACTCTTTGTGACGCTCGGCGGGGCGAACGCCGTCGCCGCCTACGGGCTGCCGAGCGGCCAGCTGAAGGGACTCGTGCCCACCGGCTGGTATCCGACGACGATCGACGTAAGCGCCGACGGACACACCATCGCCGTGGGCTCGTTGTTTGGCGTGGGGTCGGGCATTGGACGCAGCTCGGGCGGGCCTTTCACGGGTCGGTACGTCCATTCCTATCGTGGCTCCGTGAACGTGATTGCCGAGCCGTCGGCAGCGGAGATCGCGGCCTATACCATGTCGGTGGCCCAAAACAATCGGCTCACGCTCCGGACCGACAGCGCAGGGCCGACGCTGGCGGCGCGGGCCAATGCCGCCCCTCGCGCCATCCCAGAGCGGCCCGGTGAGCCGTCGTTGATCGACCACGTCGTCTACATCGTGCGCGAGAACCGGACGTACGATCAGGTCTTCGGCGACATGACCAGGGGCGCGAGCGACAGCTCCTTGGTGCAATACGGCCGCGACGTGACCCCGAACGCACACGCCCTTGCCGAACGCTACGTGCTCCTCGATCACTTTTTCGCGTCCGGTGGCAATTCGGCGGACGGGCACAATTGGCTCACGCAGGGAATGGAGACCGAGTATCCGATGTGGCCCCTGTACACGGGGCGCAGCTATCCGTCGGAAGGTGTGGACCCGCTCGCGTACTCGTCGGGCGGCTTTCTCTGGGAAGCGGCGCAGGCGAAGGGCAAGACGGTACGCGTCTTCGGCGAATACGCACCGTCTCCCCAGTGGTACAGCGACACTCTCCGGATGTCACTGCTTACCCAGTACCGGGATTCGCAGCCCCACAACGCCGCCTACTTCCGGGCAACCGTGGCCAGGCAGTACAACACGCGGTCTGACATTCCGTCGCTCAACCGCGTACTGGTCCGCGAATATCCAGGCTGGACGATGACGGTCCCAGACGTTGTGAAAGCCGACATCGTGCTCGAGCATCTGCGCGAATGGGAATCGAGGCACGCGATGCCGAATCTCGTGCTCATCATTCTCCCGAGCGATCACACGGAGGGCACCACCCCTGGATGGTGCACGCCCAGGGCGTGCGTCGCCGACAATGACCTCGCGTTGGGCCGGATCGTCGAGGGACTGTCGCACAGCTCGTTCTGGAAATCGATGGCGATCCTGGCGGTCGAAGACGACGCCCAGAACGGCGTGGACCACATCGATGGTCACCGCACCGTCGCGCTCGTCGCGAGCCCCTACGCCAAGCGCGGCGTGATCGACGCGACGTTTTACAGCCAGCCGAGCATGGTGAAGACCATCGAACTGATGCTGGGACTCCCGGCGCTCAGTCTGTTCGATCTCGTGGCGACCGACATGCGGGCCAGCTTCATCGGCCCGGACGAAGCGCCCGACTTCACTCCCTACAGGGGTCTCGAGCCCAAGCAGTCGATCTACGAGGTGAATCAACAGGTCGGCGCTATCACCGGTCCGCATGCCGCCGAGCGCCGTCACGCGGCGCTGCAGTCAGCGCGCATGAATTTCCACGACCCCGACGCCGCGCCCTCGGAACGGCTGAATCGCATCCTGTGGCACGAGGCGCGTGGCTGGGACGTCCCCTATCCGGCGGTAAAGCGCTCGGTGTTTTTCCCCATGTCGGTGGACCTCAGCGACGAAGAGCGGGAGGAGCAGGAGCGGCCGAAGCCGTAGTCCGCGTCTGTCGGCGTGCGATGTACACGCCGGCGAGGCAGACTGCGCCGCCCAGCACCGCGATGAGGCCCGGCGCTTCGCCCAGGATCGCCCAGCTCATCACGATCGTGATCGGCGGAATGAGGTAGGCAGTCGCCGCCAGACGGCCGGCCGAGCCTCGAGCCAGGGCGTAGGCCCAGGTGGTAAAGGCGATCGACGTGGGGAACACGCCGAGGAACAGCAGCCAGCCGAGGCCGCCGGTGGGCGCAAGGCGCAGCTCGCGGACGAGCACCGGCGCGTAGGGCAGGCAGAACAGCATTCCCACCACGCAACAGGTCCAGGTCGCCTGCAGTGCCGAGATCCTGTGGAGCACCGGCTTCTCCGCGACCAGACCGATCGAGGACGAGAGCGCGGCAAGTAGACAGAGGATGATGCCGACGAGTGACGCCTTGCCGGTCGACGTTGCGAATCCGATTACTACCACACCGGCGAACGCCAGCCCGCCGCCGAGCAGCAGGTTCGGCGTCGTGCGCTCTTTCAGGAATACGGCGGCGAGGGCGATGATGAAAATCGGAGCGATCAACACCAGCATTGCCGCGGTGCCTGCATCGACGCGTCGCTCGGCCTCGTTGAGGGCGAGATTGTAGACGCCAAACCACAAGAGCCCGGCCAGCAGCAGCAGGCCGAGCTCGCGTTTGGTTGGACGGAGGACCGGACGGGACAACACCACACCACCGAGGAGCACGCTGCCGATCGTGAGCCGGCCGAGCGCGAGTGCGCCCGGTGAGAAGGAACGGCCCGCGGCTCTGATGCCGACGAACGCCGCGGCCCACAGGACGACGGCAACCAGCGCCGCCAGGAGCGGCAGGTGTTTAATCGTGCGGGAATCCATGCGCAGTATGATAACCGCGCATGGCGGTCAGCGGCTTAGCGCGCACCCCCCGTGGCGGTTGCGCCGATCGAGATGAGCGCGCCGTCTCGCCCGACCGATTGCACGCCGAGCACTGTGATGATCGGGGCATTTGCCGTGATGTAGGCACTCGCCGCGTCGCGAATCGTCTCGAGGTCGGCGGGTCGATAGTTGACGACATAGATCGTCAATGCCGTCACGTCGCGCGGTGAGGCGCCGGCCGCCTGCAGGACCGCGGCGAGGTTGGCGAAGGCGCGAGCCGCCTGCGCATGTAGATCCGTTCCCGCGAGCGTGTTCGTGCTATCCACGCCGAGCTGGCCCGCGATGTACAAAGTCCGTCCGACGCGAACGCTCTGAGCGCCGAGCGGTGGCACCGCGACTCCGGTCGCGGTCGGCAAGGCGGTCTTGATTTCCGGAGCGGTGGCGCCCACGCGCGGACCACCGAACTCACCGCGGAACCCCGCTTCCTGCCAGCGCACTTCGTCTTCTCGCCGCTTCCGGTCGGCCGCCTGCTCCTCGCCTTCCTTCCACTTCTTGTACGCCTTCATCTCGTCGCCAGTCAGGATGTGGCGCAGGTCGCTTTCGAAGCGGTCCTGGCGATCGCGGAGATATTTTCCCAGCTCCTGCAGGCGTTCGGCATAAAACATTGCAGCCGCGCGGTCGCCGTCGTCGAGGCGCTCGTTCATCTTCGCGGTCGCCGCCGCCGCGCTGTCGCGCTGCGGTCGCGTCGCGACCATGAACGAGTCGTACGCCTGCGCGTAGCGTGCGGCCTCGGCGGGCGTGAGGTTGAGCATCACGCGGGCAAGCGCCGTATCGAGCGGCCCCGCGAGCTCCACGCCGGGAAGTTTGGGAGCGCTCGGTCCGTAGCGACCGGCGGGCCCCAAGCCGCCGCCACGACCACCGTACACGCCTTGCGTCCAGGCAGCGCGCGGGACGAGCAACAGCGTTGCGGCAAGAAACGCGTGCGACCACGTGACTCTCATACCTTCTTCTCCCGGAGGACAGCGGGATGATGCGTGAGACGAGCGTTTCGTCGCACCGTTAGCACTTTTTCGCCAGGAGGCGCTGGCGTTCGCCCTGGGTGATCATGTCACGCGCCACCACGTCACGCACGATACGCGCCAAGAAGGTGTACCCGCGCGATTCGGCAACGAGCCAGCGGCGCCATTCCAGCTCGTCGAGCGCGGCGTGCAATGCGTCTCGTTTCAGATCGGTCGCGCAGCTGATCCGCTTTCCCGCGACGCGGTCGCCGAGGAGCGCGACAGCGACGAGCGCCTGCTGCGCCGGCTTCGTGAGACACCGGAAGCCCACACGAATCGATGCCACGATCGTGTCGGGGAGGTCTCCGGGGAAGGTGGAATCGAGCGTGCGCAGCGGGTGCGGCCAGGCGCCGTTCGTCGCTTCGAGATCGAGGCCCTGCGCCATCGCGTGACAGATTTCGACGGCGAGCAGCGGCAGCCCCGCGGAATCGGCAGCAATCCGTCTCGTCAAGCGATCCGCTGCGTCGCCGGTGTAGGCCGGCAGCGCCCACTGGACCAATCGACGCAGCGCCTCGTTTCCCAACTTCCCCAGCGAAATCGTGGCGCCGGGAGTATCGCGTCCAATCCGTGCGCGCAGTTCTGCGAGCTTTGGCGGAGCAGGCTCCGGGGTCGCCGCGAGCAGGATGAGCACCGGGGCGTGAGCGAGATCGCGGGCGAGCCGCTCGATCATCTGGTACGACGTCGCGTCGATCCACTGCGCGTCGTCGAGGATCAACACATAAGGCCGCTCGGTGCTGGTGACCCGCAAGACCTCAGCGATTGCGGCATCGAGATTGCCGGTGGGTGACGGCGGACGCTCTTGCGGGAAACGCTCAGCCCACTCGCTCGCGTGCGCGGCGAGCACGGCGAGCGCTGACGGACTAACGCCCGCAACTCCGGGCACGTCCACCAAGCCACCGCGCGCGAGCCCGAGGATCGCGCTCCCTGGATGCTCGAGGTCCTCCGCTACGGCGCGTGTGCCGACCACCACCCCTCCATCGAGCGCCGCGCGAGCCGTGAGCTCTTCGAGAAACCGCGTCTTGCCGCCACCCGATTCGGCTTCGATGAGGAGCAACGTCAGGCGACCCGCTTTCGCGTTGCGCCACTGCGCCAGCGCGGTGGCGAGTTCACGGTCCCTCCCCAGCAGCGGCGCGCGGCGCCATACCACGCTCCGGTCAGAAGCGAGAGCGTCCTTCGGGAGGTGCCACGCGCGGCCGCTGCGCAGACGCTCCACTATCCCTTTCGTCTCGGGCTCCAGGGTGCTGTCGCCTGAGCGCCGGGCGGCCTTCACGAATTGCTCGAAAGCCTGGAGTGCGCCGGACCGGTCGCCGGTTCCGGCGAGCCGTCGCATGTACGCGCGGAGCGCGCGCTGTGAGAAGGGGTCCATTTTCCTGGCTTGCACCAACGGCGCGTCGGCGCCGAGCTCGTCACCGGCATCGAGTCGCTCCTCGGCGTGGCGCAGCAGTGCGTCCAAGGATAGACCATGCCAATGCGATCGCTCCACGGTGAGCCAGTCTTCGAACCCCGACGCGCCTGGGATCTTGAAGCCGTCGAGGAAGTCGCCGTGGATCAGCGGTGTCGTGTCGGCCCAGTCGCGTTGCTTCACGAGCTTCTCGAGCTGATCCGTATCGAGCTGCACCGCGCCATCGGTCAGCTCGATCACGTCGCCTGTTGTTCTGAGATGATCCTCGCCGACGTAGTGTCGGAGCGTGCGAATGGCCTCCCGCACCGATTGCCGCGCCGCGGCGTCGTCTTTCTCTGCCCAGAGCAGCCCGATCAACTGCTCGCGGGTGCAGCGACGCTTGGGTGCGCGTGCCAGGTAGAGCAATAACGCGAGGTTCTTCTTCCAGAGGAGCTCGGAGGGCGCCTCTGCACCGTCCACCGTGACTTCGAGTGTCCCCAACGTCCGGACGTGGATCATCGGGAGATGCGCGTGGCCGCGCAGCCGAGCGCGCGGGCGCGAGTCCGAGCCATATCGGCCCGCGCTCCATAGGGGGCCGGTGCCCCAGACCAGTGCCGTACCACCGCCGCGTAGGCGTCACACGCCTCGCCACGTTCAGCCCGTCTGCCGGCATCGAGCAGGCGCGCCAGGCGCCAGCGGGCCAGCGTGCCGAACGCCCAATCGACTTCCGCTGCCTGCGGCAGACCCGTCGGCAGGCCCACGACATCGGTATGCTCGTGCCATATCAATTCGGCTCTCGCGCCTTCCACATCTCCGAGGCGGGCCCGCCACGCAGCGCGCCACAAATGCACGATGGTGCGGAAGAAAGGATCGATCAGCCGAGCCGCTGCGTCGACATCCACGTTATCGAGCAGCACGAGCGCGGCGCGCGGATGACCAGCGGTCGCCAGCGAATCGGCGGACAGGAGCAGCCGCAGCTCGAGCGGCGCGCCCGCGCGCAACGGGGTCCGATGATCGAGCAGGGCGCTCATCCAGGCCGCGCGGTCGTGCAATGCCGGTTGGACATCGCCGCTCGCGGCCCAAGGACGGAGGCCCTCGAGAGCATCCGCCGCGGGGACGCTGCCAGGGTCTAGGAGTGCGAGCGCCGCCGGGAGCTGCGCCCTGAACAGCCCAAAGTCCACCTCCGGCGCCACCTCAGTGAGCCGGCGTGCGAAGTTTCGAGAATCGTCGAGACGCCCGAGCGCCAGCGCAGCGAGTGTCTGCGCGATCAAACCGGACCGGCTGAGATCTCTCGTAGGGCTGGTTGCCAACACCCCGCCCAACGCCATGGCCCCCCGCGGCACGTCGAACGTCGGCAAGAATCGGGGTCCCGCGCCAAGATCGGCGCTGGCCTCGGTTGCCGGTTGGCTGGTTTCCCGTTGTGTGACTCGGACTGCGGCACTCTCGGGAAGAAAACGCCACGCGAACCCCACCTTGAGCATGGCGTGAAACTCGATTGAGAAGGTGTCGCGCACACTGCTATGACGCTCGAGCGAATCGAGTGCTTGTGCGGCATCCGCCGAGTCACCCTCCGCCGTCGCAACCCAGGCGAGGTGCTCCCACGCGGGGCCAAAGTCGGGACGCAGCCTGGACGCCCGCTCCAGAGGAGCGATCGCCTCCGCGCGGCGATGCCCGACCAGCGGACCGCGGTGGAACAACTCGTCACCGAGCTGAAACCAACCCAGGAAGAGCTCGCGCGCCTGTTCCGCCGCGGCGCGGAGCGTGTCGAGCCGCGGTTGCACGGGGAGTTGCGCGGCGTGAATGATGCTCCGGTACAGCGGTGGTAACGAGTCCGCATGGAGGCGTACGCGGCGCACGCGATCCGGATTCGGCGCGCGGCTCAGCCAGCGCCCGATTTCGTTGATCCGCCACGAACAGATCCAGCACGTCGGATCGGTTTTTTCGGCGTCCGAGTACGCTTGATACGCCAGCTCCCATTGCGCCTCGGCGACGAGCTGTTCGGCCTTGAGAAACCGCACCAACCCCTCGTAGGTGTGCGGGAGCGCGGGCACCGGCAGGGATGCTGCGAGGGGACTGCGGTCGGCCCAGACGCCGAGGACGATCTGATACGCGAGAGAGTCGCTCAGCGTCTGCCACCGCTCGAGCGGCACGTGGTACTCGGACGCCGGGACGCTACCGGTCAGCCGGAGCCTGACATCCTGGCCGGCGACGGCGATCCCCGCCTGAATGCTGAGCGACGGCGGAGTCGAATCGCCAAAATTGATGTGCGCGCGGAGGTCCTTGTGTACCATGCACAACAGCGAGTCCGCGACAGCCGCATACTGACTGGGGCCGACGTAGTCGATTCTAGAGAACGTCACCTTCGGCGCGCCCGGATTTGCAACCGTGCATGGCTCAGGCCGGTAGACGATGAACCAGATCGCAAGAGCGACGACGAGCCCTCCGCTCGCGACCAGCGCAACGGGTCGCGCGATGCTCGGCGCAATCGTCCGCTCCAGAGCCTTGCGGAACGCGGCGGCGTCGGGCCAGCGATCCTCCGGCGGCTTGGCGACGGCGCGTTGTAACACTCGGGCAAGACCCATGGGAATCCCGCTCCAGTCGACGTGGTCGCCCTGAGCATGGAATCGCCGTCCACCCCCTGACACCGCCTCGTACAGCACGACACCCAGCGAGTAGATGTCGGTTCGCGGGGTGATCGCGTTTCCCTCCACCTGCTCGGGTGCCATGTAGTCCGGCGTGCCCTCGCGACTGTGCCCGTCGTCTTCTTTGTCTGAGGGCGGCCGCGCGATCCCGAAGTCGGCCAGCAACGCGCGATCCGGCAGGGCGAAGATGTTGGTGGGTTTGACGTCCCGGTGGACGACTCCCAACCGGTGCACGGCCTCGAGGCCGTTAAGCACGTCGATGCCGATCCGGACCACCTCGGCCGCTGGAATCGGGCCGGTGGCGAGGCGCTGTTCCAACGTCGGTCCCTTGACCAGCTCCATGATGTAGTACTGCAGGCCCTCGCCTTCCCCCACCTTATGAATGACGACGACGTTGGGGTGTTGGATGCCGGCGAGGATTTGTGCTTCGCGCAGGAATGCCGCGGCGCCGTCGGCGGTCGCGAGCTCAGGCCGCAGAACCTTGATGGCGACAGATCGGTTGAGCAGGACCTCATGGGCGAGATAGACGCGACCCATCCCACCGCTGCCGAGCTCGCGCTCTACCCGGTAGTCCGGCGATACTGCGCGCTGCAATCGCTCCAGTACGAGATCGACCGGCAAGGGGCTCCCTCCCGGCTTGAACCTACCTCAGTCGGGGAAGCTTGGGCGGCTTGGGCCCGTGCCGGACGGCACCCCGCACAGGTACGCAATCGAGGGGCGTCCCGCTCTGCGCACACCGCAACAGCAAGCCGCCGCGGCTCATATCGCCGCGGCCCGCGAAGGTCGCAGGAAACAGCAGCCGATCGCCGAACACCTCGAGCAGCGGGCCGACGTATTTCTCTGTCGCCACACTGCCGAGCAGCACGACCTGGTCGTCCGGCGCGATTCCGCGCCCGAGCGCGATCGCATCGCGCACCAGCGGCTCGCGAAACGCGGGCTCTGCTTCATCGACGGGGACCTCGGCCATCTGTCGCAAATCCTCGACGCGAATGAGGATATCGGTGGGCAAGAGTCCACGCCCCGGCGTAATCACGTAGCCGCGCCCGAATCGGTTGGCGTAGGCGAGCTTGCCGCGAAAGTATAGGCTGCTCATGAACGTGAAGACTTCGCCCAGCGGGGCGCCGCCGTTCGCCAGCCGCTCGCGCAGCGGACTGGTCTTGCTGTTGAGCAGCATCTGCGCGCGCTTCCCCGAACAGCTCGCAGGAGAAAGCAGGAAGACCGTCAGCACTACCGCTCCATATAGCGGCGCAGGAAGAACATCGCCGCGCCAAAGATCACAATTATCATGATAATCCAGACGATACGGGGCATGCTGTCGTCTCCGGAACAGTCCCTACGAAGAAAAATATTGCACGCCAAAACTTGGTTTTACATATTAATGCATGCTTGGGCTTGGTGGTGGCCTCTTCACGTTTGCGGCGCTCTTCTATTTCGCCGCGGACTATGAGCATCTTTCTGGGTGGAAGTGGGCACTTGCCAGCGCCGCGGTCACGGTCACGATCAACCAGCTCTTCCCCGCCTCCTTCATTTTCGTGCTGCCAGCGCAATTTGGGCTGTTCCTGGTGATGTGGTGGGCGCACACCAAGAACAAGGTGCAGCGCGACGCCGAGCGCGAACAGCGAGAGAAGGGCGCCATGCGCGAGCGCCAGCAGCGGGTCAGCCGGGCCCGGGAAGAGGCAGGGGCCAACACGGACTGGGACGCCCAGGAGCGCGAGCGCGACGCCGCGGCGGCGGCGGCCCTCAAGGAACGTCAGGACCGGGTGCGACTCGCCCGGGAAGCGCGCGAACGGGAAGAGCGCGAGCGGGGAGGGGGAAGCTAAGTCAGATCCGTCCCTGTCCTAGGGTCCACGCAGTCGATATCCCGAGGCCAATCCAGAGCAGGTCCAGCACTCCAAAAGTCTTCCACAGCAGGACCCAGAAACCCAATTGGTCCAAGAATTTGTCGTAGTACACGTGGATGAGGCGGTTGCGTTCCTCGAACGATGACGCCCTCGCGGTAACAGCCGCCTCGTGGATCATCTGCTCCCGCAGTTCGTGCCCCGGGCCGAAGCCGAAGAATGTCGTATCGGCGACGACGTCGGGACGGGCGTCAATGGTCGCCTGCAATTCCGGTGAGAAGGACTTGTGCGCGGTTTTCTCGAGCAGGAAAACCATGATCAACGAGGCGGGACTGTTCGCGAGCTCTTGTCGGATGATCGGCTGGAGGGCCACCGCTACGACGACAACTTTGGCAAGGAGGACGGTGACGAGGGTGAGGACCGCCGCGAGTGCGCCCGAGGCTTTGGTCGGTGGTTTGGCCACCTTGGCCACCACGATGCCCAGAAGGCCTCCGACACCCCATGCGGCCACGCCGACGGGGTGGTGGGTCATATAGACCAGCCCCACCCACACGACGATAATCCCGATCGCCGCAAGCAGGCCGGCGAGAAGCGGCGATCCCTCGGCGCGCTTCGTCGCAGCCTTACCACCGTAGACGCGGACCGTAGTCATGGTCTACGATAGTGAGCGGCGTTCCGAATTGCACGACCTGTTGTGTCGTTTGGCGCGCTAGCGGATTCAGCGCGTCGTCATCACCACCGGGGCATGATCGCTCGTGCCGACGTCGGCCAACACGGCACAGCTCGTCGCTTGTGCGGCGATCGCGGGGGTGGTGAGGAAGTAGTCGAGACGCCAGCCGATGTTGCGGGCGCGTAAATTCCGCCACGGCGCCCACCAGGTAAACAGATCGGAGTTATCGGGATCGAATTGGCGGCTCAGATCCACGAGCGGTGATCCGAGGAGCGTCTCGAACAGGGCACGCTCTTCAGGCCGCTGGCCCACGGCGTTCGGCTTGCGCTCCTTGGGGTGCACGTCGATTTCCGCACGCGCGATGTTCATGTCGCCGCAGAGAATCAGCTGTCTGCCCTCAGCCCTCAGCCGCGCCGCCCAGTCGATGAGACTGTTGACGAAGGCCAGCTTCGCGGGGTAGTCCTTGCCGCCGTTCGGGACGTAGACCGAAGCGATCACGAGATCGGCGTGCTCCACCTGCACGATGCGCGATTCCATGTCGAACGGCGGATGGCTGAAGACCGGGTCGACGGCGAACAGATCCTTCCGGACGTGCAGGGAAACGCCGGAGTAGCCCTTGAGGGTGTGCCAGTACGCGTGATACTCATCGAGTCGACACTCGGCTGGGATCTGGGCAGCGGTGGCCTTGAGCTCCTGCAGGCAGACGACGTCGGGGCGGTCGCGCTGCAGCCACTCGCACAGCTGCGCGGCGCGGGCCCGGATGCCGTTCACGTTCCAGGTCGCGATTTTCACGACGGAATGATAAGCCCCTTGACGCCCCACGGGCCATCTGTATATTACCACTCAGTTATGAAACCATCTGGTTATAAGCTAACCGCGACCTTCGCGGCCCTCGCCGACCCGACGCGGCGGGCGATCCTGGCGCGGCTGGCGGACGGCGCAGCGACGGTCACGGAGCTGGCCGCGCCGTTCGACATGAGCCAGCCGGCGATCTCCAAGCACCTCAAGGTTCTGGAGCGCGCCGGCTTGATCACGCGGGGCCGGGAGGCGCAGCGCCGGCCCCGCAAGCTCGAGCCGCGGCCCCTCGCCGAGGCGACGGACTGGATCGAGCGTTACCGCAGGATCTGGGAGGCGAACTTCAAGCGCCTCGACGCCGTGCTGGAGGAGCTGAAGGGCAAGCAGAAGAAGGCCGTCGACGCGCTGATCGAGGACACAAAACCCAAGCCGAGGAAAAGGAAACTGAGATGACCAAGACCGCCGCAATGAAGGTTACGACCCCGAGCGACCGCGAGTTAGTAATGATGCGGATGTTCGACGCCCCTCGGGGCATGGTGTTCGACGCGCTCACGCAACCCGATCTCGTGCGGCGCTGGCTGCTCGGTCCACCCGGCTGGACGATGCCCGTATGCGAGATCGATCTCCGCGTCGGCGGTCAGTATCGCTATGTCTGGCAAAATGCCGACGACCGGAAAATGGGGATGGGGGGTACGTTCAAGGAGATCGTCCGGCCGTCGCGCATCGTCGCCACGGAGGTGTACGAGGATTACTGGACGGGTGGTGAGACCCTCGTTACCACGGAGCTCGTCGAGACCCACAACCAGACCACACTCAGCACGACAGTCCGCTATGCGTCACGCGAAGCAAGGGACGCGGCCCTCAAGATGGGTGCGACGAAGGGTTTGGAGGCGAGCTACCACCGTCTGGAAGAGCTGCTGAAAGCGTAAACCATTTCACTAGCGGAGACACCGATGGTTGGCCCAAAGATTACGCCGTTCCTGTGGTTCGATCACCAGGCCGAGGAAGCGGCGCAGTTCTACACGTCGATTTTCAAGAACTCGAAAATCCTCCACGTCAGCCGCTACGGTGACGCCGGGCCGGGGCCCAAGGGCTCTGTGATGGTGGTGAACTTCCAGCTCGCGGGGCAGGAATTCACGGCGTTGAACGGCGGCCCGCTGTTCAAGTTCAGCGAGGCGTTCTCCTTTGTCGTGAACTGCGAGAATCAGCAGGAGATCGACGAGTACTGGAGCAAGCTCACGTCCGGCGGCGGCGAAGAAAGCATGTGCGGCTGGCTGAAAGACAAGTTTGGGTTCTCCTGGCAGATCGTGCCCACGGTGCTCGGGAAGCTGATGAGCGACAAGGATCCCCAAAAGGCAAACGGCGTGATGCAGGCGCTGCTCAAGATGAAGAAGCTCGACATCGCCAAACTGCAAGCGGCGGCCGACGGCAAAGCCACAGTCAGCCGTTGACGGTCCGCATTCCTCCTTCGGGATAGCGCGCCCCGGCGGCGACCCCCACATCTTCGAGTTGCGCCACGTCGGCGTCCGACAACTCCACGTTGAGGGCGCCAACGTTTTCTTCGACATACTCGCGATGCTTGGTTCCGGGGATAGGGACGATCTCCTCGCCCCTGTGAAGCAGCCAGGCGAGCGCCAGCTGCCCCGGCGTGCATCGTTTCTCGCGCGCAAGCGCCTCGACCCGGCGCACCAGATCGAGATTCCTCTGAAAGTTCTCGCCTTGAAACCGTGGGTGGTTCTTGCGCCAGTCGCCCTCGGCAATGTCCTCCGGCCGCTTGATCTGACCCGTGAGAAAGCCCCGACCAAGCGGGCTGTAGGCGACGAAGCCGATCCCCAGCTCGCGCACGGTCGGCAGAATCTCCTCCTCCACGTCGCGGCTCCAGAGGGAGTACTCCGTCTGCAGCGCCGTGATGGGATGAACGGCATGTGCCCGGCCCACCGTCTCCGCCGACGCTTCGGAGAGACCGAGGTAGCGAACCTTGCCTTGGCGGACGAGGTCGGCCATCGCGCCAACCGTGTCTTCGATCGGCACCGACCGATCCACGCGATGCTGGTAGTACAGATCGATATGATCGACACCGAGCCGGCCGAGCGAAGCGTCGCATGCCGCCTTGACGTACTCCGGCCGGCCGTTTTGTCCAGCCCACTTCCCATCAGGAGTGCGGACGTTACCGAACTTCGTCGCGAGAATCACCTGATTGCGACGACCCTTGATCGCCTTGCCGACAAGCACTTCGTTCGTGTACGGCCCATATACGTCGGCCGTATCGAGGAGATTGATACCGAGCTCGAGCGCGCAATGAATGGTCGCAATCGATTCCGTGTCATTGCGCGAGCCGTAGAAATCCGACATCCCCATGCATCCCAGGCCCAATGCCGAGACTCGCAATCCCTGCGACCCGAGTTGACGCTGTTCCATTGGTCTCTCCCTGTTGCGGCGGTGCGAAAATCTTCAGTCTTACCCCGGTGACGCCAGGGGACACCTGTCCGCGTCGGGAGACCGGCGCAGGACCTGCCGCGAAGGCATTTCGTGCCCGGGACGTCGCGGCTTGCGACGTCGTCACCGGGCACGCTTTTTGACTGCGCTCCCGTTGTTGAGACCCATCCGACAACGGAGGAACGATGCTGCTCGCCCTAGCCCCCTTAGTGTTTTTGTTGCTTGCCCCGCCCGCGCGCCGCGACCCACCGATCAAGATCAAACTCTCCGACGACGTCTACATTCGCGGCCAGCGTGCGCGCGTGAAGGTGAAGACCACTGACAACGGTTACCTGCTCGTCCTGCGCGCCGATGCCCAGGGTCGCATCCGGGTGCTGTTCCCTCCGGAGCCGGGCGGCGATGCGGCCATCCGCGGTGGACGCGAGGTCGAGATCCGGGGTCGCGGCAATCGCGAAGCCTTTACGATCGATGACGCCGACGGCTCGGGGAAGATCCTCGCCGCGGTTTCGAGCCAGCCATTTCGAGCGGACTCCTTCGCCCGTGCCGGGCACTGGGACTATCGTGCACTCGCGGGGGATGACAGCGCTGCCGATCCGGAGGCGACACTACTCGCCGTTGTAGACCAGATGGCGGCTGGCCACTTCGACTACGATGTTGTCACCTACACCGTCACCGCGCATCCACCACTGCGCCGCTCGCCGTGGGGCCCGGGATGGGGCTGGGGCTGGTGGGGAGGTTGGGGCTGGGGCTATCCGGGGTTTGGCTGCCCGCGTTGTCGGGGCTGGTGGTGATTGGAGATGGTTGGAAGGCACGTCGGGGCGCAGCATGCTGCGCCCCGACGTGTTTCCGAACGTCTGCCTAGAACCCTTCCGTAATACTGAACCGCACGATCCAGTTCTTCTGCGGCCGGTCCAATGGATGCACAACATCCATTTGGCCGATCGCGTAGCCGAGCAGATTCAAGCGGAACGAGACACCCGTGCTGCGCACGAGTTTGCGCGTCCCGCCGAAGATCTGCGCTTTGGCGCTGTCCGTCCACGCGACGCCGGCGTCATAGAAGATGGCTGCCTCGACCGGCAACGCGCCGTAATAGCCCCCGCCAACGTGCAGCAGCCCGAACGGCGGAAAGCGCAGCTCGATATTCCCGACCAGCATCTTGCTGCCCACGAGCTGATCGAAGACCGGGCAGGTCGAGCCGCCGGTGTTGCCGCACTCGTTGACGTTGAAGCTGCCGATGTCATAGCCGCGCACCAGACTCGAGTACCCGATGAAGAGCGGGTACATGCGAGCGTTTTCCGCATCCCGGCCGTAGCGGCCGACGTGCAGCACACGCGCCGCGATCGTAAACGGCCGCGCCGGCATGATGTATTTCCGGTAATCCACCAACGCGGTGACGAGCTGCAGGCCACCGAAAGTCGGGTCCGCTTCGATCCGCCAGCGGTCACCCAAAATCGGGCTCGTGGCGCCGTAGAACGAGTTGTCATGCACGAGCGCCACTCCCGTCGCCTCGAATGTCACCGGCGGCGGAACGGGGAAGTGGATGGTCGAATCGAACGCGACCGAGCCGTCGAGATTGAACCCGTGCTTCTGGAGCTCGTCATTGTACGAGATCTGTTGCAATCCCTCAGACACTTCGAGGCGGTCTGAGCGGTTGAACGGGTACGCCACGACTCCGCTCAGCTGGCGATTCGTCTGTTTGAAGCGTCGTATTTCCTCGACGTAGACTCCCGTGTTCGGATCCTGGTACGCGCCGAAACCGCCAAGGATGTACGGGATTTGCTGCGCGCCGACGCTCCAGTTCAGCCTCGACTTCCGGTTGCCATAGGCGACCAAGGCGGCGAAATCCGAGATGCGACCCTGGACCTGTGCCATCGTGACGAGGTTATGGTCGCCCAGCATGTCGCTCCAAAACAGCGTGATGCCGCCCCCGACGTACGTCCCGAACCGGTCGGCAGCGATCGCGAGACTGGGCTGCGCGATGAAATCGAGCGAGAGCTTGGGATGATACGCCTTCACCGCGCTGGAGACGGTGACCGTGTTCTCCGCCGGCAGCCCTGGCCCGGGATCCTTGATGAGCTCCGCGATCCCAGTGCCGATCTGCGCGCGATCGAGCGGCGGTAGCGCGGCCGCGGATTTCGGCAGGTCGATGACCGGTCCTCCTTGGAGCGCGCGTAAATCGTCAATCGCCTGAATCGCATACCCGCCGCCCGAATACACGCTGAACACGGCGCGCGGCGTTTTCTGTGCGACACTGAGCGCCGGGCTCAGCGACGTGATGCCACTGACGCCGCTGAACACGTTCGTCACCTGCGTGATGGCAGCGCTGCTGAGCGCAAGCCGATAGACGTTGCTGATCCCGCCAGGATCGGCGATGAAGTAGAGGCTCTGCCCGTCGGGACTCCACTGCGGATTGATGTGCTTCGCGTGCGCCAGGTGCGGGAGCTGCCGGATTTGTCCGGCGCCGCTGCCCTCCCCCCGGGGGTCGATGACGGCCAGCTGATAGTCGCCATAGGACAACGCGTCCAGCGACGTGCTGAAGCGATCGGTGACGAACGCGATCACGGAACCGTCGGGGGACCATGCGGGCTCGAGATCGGCGTACGGATCATCGGTCAAGCGCCGCAGCTGGCCGCTCTCCAGCTCGTACGTAAAGAGATCGGTAACCCCTCCGACTTGCGCGCTGAAGGCAATCATTTTTCCGTCGGGCGACCACGTCGGGTTGAAGATCTCCCCGAGCGACGGGAACTTGATCTCCTTGATCAGGTCGCCGTTGTCGCCTCTCACGATCCGCAGC
The DNA here is from genome assembly GCA_036390255.1 of Gemmatimonadales bacterium. Classification (GTDB taxonomy): domain Bacteria; phylum Gemmatimonadota; class Gemmatimonadetes; order Gemmatimonadales; family GWC2-71-9; genus 20CM-2-65-7. Next base: position 24,578 of record DASWCE010000081.1, read on the forward strand.
GCCGGATCGCCGGTGACCACGGCGCCGAACACGAACCGGCTGCCGTCGGCATCCCACGCGCCGGCGGAGTTGATGAATTGCAGGCTCTCGAGATGCGGATCGCGCGTCGCCGAGACGAGCTTCCGGATGGTGCGCCCGTTTTCGGCGTCGGCGAGGTAGATGTCGATGGAAAACAGGCCGGCGTCCGACATGTACACGAGGCGACGACCGTCCGGACTCAGGGCCGGCGCGAGGTTGTAGTGCTGCTCTTTCCCGGGGCTCACGAGCAGACGTGCGCCCGACGTCGACACCGGCATCAACCGCGCCTGCATCCGCTGCGCGCGGTCCGTCGGCAACGTGATGCCGGTCGCCAGGGCGACCGGTTTCGCGGCATCGGTGAGAGCGCGATGCCAATCGGCGATGAGACTGTCTGCGGGCCGGTGCGTCATCTGCTCCAGCGCGAGCTGGACATTGCCGCTCCGCCCGGCCGACCGGAGCAGCGCGCCGACGATATCGTCGCCGTAGGTCCCGCCGAGATAGGACCAAAAGGACTGGCCCCAGCGATAGGGGAAGTACCGCGGATTCTCGAGGTCGCGGAAACTCGGCAGCTCGCCGCGGCGCACCGCGTCGCGCATCCACATCGTCGTATTGGGATCCACGTTGCCGAGCGAGACGTACTCGGCCATTCCTTCGATGAACCAGAGCGGCACGCGATTCAAACCGGTCGCGAGGTTGCCGCGGCCGACGCCCGTGATGTCGTACTGGAAGGCGTGGGTGAGCTCGTGGCCGATCACGTGGTCGGTTTCATACAGCGACGCGCCCATCGGCAGGATGATGCGGCGTTTGATGCTTTCGGTAACACCGCCCGTTCCTTCCCCGGGTTGCTCACCGAGGACATTGGTCTGCTGGAAGTCCGGGGCGTCCGAGTACAGAATCAGTGGCTGGCGGCCGCTGAGCTGATGCCGCAGGACCTGTGAGATGCGTGCATACCACCGCTCCGCCATCCGTCCGGCCTGCTCCGCCGCGGCCGCTTCGCGATCGTAAAAGTAGATGTCGAAGTGCTGGGTCTTCAGGATCTTGAAGTGGAAGTTTTCATACTGGACGGCGTTGCGGCCGAAGTATTGTGCCTGGGCTCGGGGTGCGACGAAACTCAGCGCCCCAAGCAGGAGTGTGACGCGAGCAATGGTGTTCATGTCCTAGGATTACCCCCGTACATCGGGTTCGGCCATACGCGTCTGGACCTAAGGTCGTAAGTGAACGTACAACATCCCAGGATTGTTCAGACTTCACAAATCCCGAAAGGGACACTCTATGATCGCCGTCACGCTCTGCGTCCTCACTCTCAGTTTACAGCAGCCCTGGAGAGCGGTGGACAGCGCTCTAGGCAGGTCGGGCAGTCTGCAAGGGGAAACTTACCGCGTTGGCTTCCCGCGCAATGATCTTCACGTCACCGTTGGCGCGGTCACTGTCCGGCCGGCCCTCGCGTTAGGATCCTGGGTGGCGTTCAAACAGACGAAGGATAGCCTGGCGATGTTAATGGGCGACTTGGTGCTGTTGGAATCCGAGGCGGGGCCCGTCATCGACGCGCTCCAACGAGGCGGTATCCAGCAGACGGCACTGCACAATCACTTGGTCGGCGAAACGCCGCACGTGATGTACCTCCACGTCCTCGGCCGCGGACGGGCCGTGGCCCTGGCGACGACAGTGCGCGACGCACTCGCGCGGACCGGGACCCCTTCTGTCGCGCCAGCGCCGGCCTCCCCACCCGCCGTTAGTCTCGACACGGCACAGATCGCCCAGATCATCGGGGCTCACGGCCGCGTCAACGGCGGCGTCTATCAGATCAGTGTTGCGCGCGGGGCGCCGGTGAGCGTGGACAGTCTGGAAATACCACCCGCCATGGGCGTTGCCACCGCGATCAACATCCAGCCGACGGGCGCAACCAGTGCCGCTACGACGGGAGATTTCGTCCTGATTGCAAGCGAGGTGAATCCGGTCTTGCGCGCGCTCCGCGTCAACGGGATCGCCGTGACTGCGCTGCACAGCCACATGCTGAACGAGTCTCCGCGACTCCTGTTCATGCACTTTTGGGGCGAGGGCGACGCGCTAAAACTCGCTCGCGGGCTGCGGGCGGCATTGGACGAAATGGACATCAAACGGAACTAAGGGTTCCGCACGAACCTTCGATAGAGCGTGAGATCGTAGACGATCTTGAGCCCTCCGGCGATGAAGAATGGTGCGTTGATCCACGCCGGCTGTGCGAACAGCAGCCCGGCGAACAGGGGTGCAAGACCGGCTCCGATCGTTCGCGCAACCCCGGTGATCCCCCCCGCTGCCGATCGCTCTTCCGGACTCACCACCTCCATGAGGTAGGACTGCCGGGTCGGCACATCCATCTGGCTGATACTGAAGCGCGCGAAAAGCACGGTTACCGCGAGCGGCAGGGTCGGCATGAGCGGTACGAGAATGAGCAGGACGTTCGACGGTAAGTGTGTGAATACCATGGTGCGGACGAGACCAAAACGCGCAGCTAACCGGGAAGCCACAAGGGCGGAAATACCCGCGAGCAGGTTCGCACCGAAGAAGATCGCGCCCAGTGTCGCCGGAGTCACGCCGAATCGCAGATAGAACCAGTAGGCCGCGAAGCTCTGTACGACAAATCCACCGGCGAACGAATCGAGCGCAAAGAGTGCCGCGAGCCGCAGCACAACACTCCGGGAGCGTCCCAGCCCAAAGCGGGCGCGCGGGTGAGGCACTGTGAGCTCCGTCGCCACGGACAGGCGCGAAAAGCCGAGCACGAGTACCAGACCGAGCGCAGCATACAAGACCACGACGCCTCGATAGTGCAGTGTTTGGGATAGCATTCCTGCGCCGAGGGAGCCGAGCGCCGTCGCGAACGCACCGGTCATGGTGTACCAGCCGAAGACAGCCGTCCGTTCTTCATCCGGCACGACATGGGCGAGAGCGGCTTGCTCGATGGGGAGAAATGGTCCCACCTCATTGCCGCTGGGACTGATCACGCCGATGGTGCCCGCGATCAGGAGCACCAGGAAATTGCGCGTCAGCGCGAAGACGAGTCCTGCGGCGGCCATGAGGAGGGCACCGACAATGAGCATACGCCGCCGGCCGATCCGATCGGCGCGGGTCGTGAGCCAGAGCGAGATGGCGGTATCACCCACCAGCGTCAGCGTGAGCAGTAACCCAATCTGCTGCATTCGAAGCCCGAGCGAAGTCAAGTACAGGACCAACACGACAGACAGCGCCCCGTAAGCGAACAGTCGCGTGAATCGTATGAGCAGCAGCAACAGTCCGTCGCGTGGGAGTGCCCGCAGCGCGCCGGATATCACGGAGCGAGGCGGTGGACCACTTTCACGACGAACGCACCGTTCAACTGCCGTGTGAAAGAGGATATGGAGGGAAATCGATACGGGGTGCCTGGATTGGTGTTATAACCTGAGTTCCACACGACGAACACGTCATCGCCGATCACCGGAATCCAGTGGAACCGAATATTGAAGTCAACGCGCTGGTCCTCGTTCGTGTACTGGACGAACCCGAGCAAGCTCGACCGGGGATTGAAGTCGTACTCGAGGCGAGTCGACATCTGGAGCGCGGTGAAGCCTCGGCCTGGCAGGCGTGCCGCCGTTCGCGTGACATTGGCGCCGACGATCGCATGTCCGGCGCCGCGCCACGTCCCCTGAAGCTCCACGTCGGCGCTACGCCCGCCATAGAAGGGCCCCCAGTTCACGAACGCTGCGAAGCTCAGCGGGTGCGCAGCGGACATCTCATACTGGAGCTCGTAGCGCGGCCACCAGTAGCGTCCCGGGGCCACCCGGATGCCGCGGAAAATGTCGAACGTATCGGTCGGCGCGTCGAGCCACCTCTGAAAATTGACTTCGAAATGATCGCCGTTGTCGCGGTCGCCGCCGAACACGCGCCACTCGAACCAGGCGGTCTGCCAGTCCCCGGTGCGCCCCAAAGAACCCGTCTCATTGGCAATGACGTCCCAGCTCGGAATGGGCACGGTGAAATCGAGCTGGCGGATGCCGAGCACATGCGGGCGTGGCATGAAGTCGACGTGACCGGTCGTTTCCCAGATGCCGGTCCGACGCACGAAGCCGAGGGTGGGGTTGAACCCGCCGTCGATGCGATAGAGCGAGACGAAATTGTCGAACAAATCGTTGGGATTGTCAGCGGACAACCGCCAGGCCAGCGGAACGCCGCCGACGCCGGGAGTCCGGGTGCCAGTGATCCAGAATTTCGGCTCGAGATTCTGACCGTGGACGATGAGTGGAAGATCGACGTCGAACCCACCGGCGCCACGCGGGCCGGTGCCGGCCATGGTCTGCAGCGCGCCTATGATCCCGAGGTATGATCTCGCTAGCAGGTCGTGCTGCACCCGCACGACAGCATCGTTTTCGCGGTTTCCGCCCGTTTGCGCATCGAGCACGCCGATGCGCCACGGGCCCTGTCTCCCGTAGAGACGTTCCCCGGCGACGATGGGGATGGGATTGCCCGCGCTGTCCAGCCCGACCCGTCGCGAATAAAACACCTGCGTGCGACCCGGCGTGCCAAAATCGAACAGCCCGCTCGATTCGAGGAAGAACTGCCGTTTCTCCGGAAAGAAAAAAGGAAAGCGGGTCAGATTGATGACCTGCTCGTCGGCCTCGACCTGCGCAAAGTCGGTCCCGGCCGTGAGGTCCGCGGTCAACGTCGGCGAGACGGCGACCTTGGCGTCGAGCCCCGACTTGACGCCGACGAAGCCACGCGCGAGCCGGGCGCCGCCGCTGTCGTGCGCCGGTTCGATGGCGCGGCTCAACACATACGGGTACAGCTCTACGACCTGAGCGCGGTCCAATGGTCCGATGTCGATCAGGTCGCCCGCCTTCAACAGTTGATAGAGCCCTTCCGCGCGCCCCCAGGAGCGCCACAGATCTTGCTCGTTCTTACGCCGGATGAAGCGGCGCACGTTGAAGCCGAACCGCATGCCAGGCTCGCGGCGAAACCGCAGCGTCTGGAACGGAATGCGGAATTCGGCGGTCCACCCGGCGGCATCGCGCGAGACCGCGACGTCCCAGATCCCGTTCCAGTTCTCATTGAGGGCGTCGAGGTTGGCCAGCTGTGCATCCCAACGGGCACCGTTGGGATTCGTCCCGAACACGAATGCGCCGCGCCGGTCGTGGAAGCTGTCGATGAGCAGCACTACGTTGTCGTCGCTCGACAGATCGGCGTCCCGGCGCAGCTGCGTGGCGCGAATGCGGCGCGGTTCGCTGTCGTACGCGCGTACCCCGATGTAGAGGGCAGTCGCATCGCGGACGACCTTGACGACGGTGCGCTCGGTCGCGGGCTCGCCGACCTTCGGCTCACGTTGACGGAAGTCGCTTAACGAGTCGGCCCGTGTCCAGTCGGGTTCGTCCAACCGGCCATCCAGATGGATCTTGTCGCTCGACGGCGCGACACGGAGCTCCTGCGGTCGTGCTGGCGTGGGTACGGCCAGTACCAACAACAGCCCGAGGCTCGCGATTCGCAGACGGCTTTCTGACTTGCCGGGATTCTCCATGTGCCCCATGTTCGCCGCATGAGCGCGCCTTTGTCCACACCCACCGCCGCCGCTCCAATCACTCCCACCGCCCGCGTCGCCTCGATCGATCTGATTCGCGGCGCGGTGATGGTCCTGATGGCCATCGATCATGTCCGTGTCTATTCCGGGCTGCCAGCCGGTGGCCCGACCGCGGGGATCTTCTTCACCCGCTGGGTGACGCATTTCGTGGCGCCCGCCTTCATCTTCCTCGCGGGCACAAGCGCGTTCTGCTACGGCCGCAAGCACCATGATCTGTCCCGCTTCCTGTTGGTGCGGGGCATCTGGCTCGTGCTGCTCGAGCTGACGGTAATTCGCATCTGCTGGACCTTCAACCTCGACTTCGCGAGTTATTTGCTGGCGGGCGTCATCTGGGTCATTGGCTGGTGCATGGTCCTGATGGCGGCATTGGTGCGGCTACGTCCGCGGACGGTGGGCATCCTCGGAATAGGGGTCATCGCGCTGCACAATGCCGTGATGATGCCGCTCATCACTCACACGCCCGCACTGGCTGAGCTCTGGAAGATTCTCTACATCGGTTTCTTCAACGGCCCGGTGGCGGGAACGCCGCTCATCGTGTTGTACTCGATCATTCCATGGATTGGTGTCATGGCGGCGGGGTACTGGTTCGGCACAGTCCTGACGATGGAGCCCCTACGCCGCAATCGGGTTTGTCTGCGGCTTGGCCTCGGCGCCACGGCGCTGTTTCTCGTGCTGCGAGGCTTCAACCTTTACGGCGACCCGCGACCCTGGAGCGCGACGCCACCGATGCCGGCGTTTCTGTCGTTCCTCAACACGACGAAGTACCCGTCCTCGCTGCTCTTCTTACTGATGACCCTCGGGCCGACGATCGCGATCATCCCGTTGCTGGATCGGGCGCGGGGCCGGGTGGCGCAGTGGCTCACCGTCTTCGGGCGTGTGCCGTTCTTCTATTACGTCCTGCACATCCCGCTCATCCACGCCCTCGCCCTTGTGGTGTCGGCGATCCGCCTCGGCGCCGTGACCCCCTGGTTGTTCACGAATCATCCGATGGCGAACCCACCGGCGCCCGAGGGCTACACGTGGAGCCTCGGCCTGCTGTACCTGGTCTGGGCCATCGCCGTTGTGCTGCTCTATTTCCCCAGCCGGTGGTACGCCGACTTGAAGGCGCGGCGCACCGACTGGTGGCTCAAGTACCTCTAGAATTCCGTCTCATTGCACGCAGGGCGCGTGCGGATCAGTAGGCTTGGGCACGTCCCGCTTGGGTCGCTCCGGCGCATTCGCCACCGCGAGCGCGCCGTCATGCACCATTCTCGTGACCCGGGCGAGGTCCTGATAACTGATGTACTGGGCTTCGTCCGTGACCTGGTGGTAATCGAGGTGCTCGCCGCGCGAGAACGCCACTGACGGGATGCCGTAGCGCGCGTAGCTGTAGTGATCGGCGCGGCAGTAGTACTGCAGCGGATGGCCCGGCGCGTCGTAGGTATAGTCGAAGACGAACGGCAGCGGCTGCTTGGCATTCGCCGCCTCGAGCGTCTCGCCAAACTCGCGCGAAATCCGCTTTGCGCCGATGACCTCCAGATAGGTGGGGCTGCCACCGCCCGTGCCGCCGCGCGGGAAGTCGGACGCCGTGCCTCGCCCGACCATGTCTTGATCGATTTCGCCGACGATCGAGTCGAGCGGCACCGTCGGGTGATCGCTATACCAGCGCGAGCCGAGGAGTCCCGCTTCCTCTCCCGTGTGGCTGACGAAGAGGATCGAGCGCCGCGGTCGCTCCGCCCCCTGGGCCGTGGCGAACGCCTCCGCGATTTCAAGAATCGCGACCGTTCCGGAGCCGTCGTCGTCGGCGCCGTTGCGGATCGAATCGCGGCGGGGAGGACGGATCGCGCGCAAGCTGTCGAGGATCGCCCGAATCCGGACTTGCTCCGCATCAGTGGCCGGCCGGTTGGGAGAATCGGCGCCCATCGGCCGGACGACACGATTGAAGGCGCGGAGCGAATCGTGATCCACGGGATGGTGATCGAAACCGACGTGGTCATGATGCGCGGTCAGGGAGACGTATTCGTTGCGCAGCGCGGGGTCGCTGCCGCGCAGAATTCCCACGACGTTGCGCGCCCGGAACGCCACCGCCGTGCGGGTGAAGTCGTACTGACCGCTCACCGTGGTACCGGTCGCGCTACCCGGCGCGATCGCGGCCGGCTCCTTGCCGAGCAGGGCCGCCGCCGCTTGCCGACTGAGCCACACCAGCGCGATCGCGCGAGGATTGCGTGTTGTATCGGAGACTGGGCGGCCCTCGCGAATACGCGCGATCTGTTCGCTGCCCAGCTGGTCGAGCGCGACGATGCCGATCGTGCTCGCCTCGTGATACCGACCAAGGAGCGGTCCGATCGCTCGACGATCGAACCCCTGCGGGACATCGAGCACGACGAACTTTCCGGCGACACCGGGTGCCGCCATCAGATGCGCGGTGTCACCGACCGACCCGGCATAGACGACGGCGGTCTGCTCGAGCACGCGCGGTGGCACGGCGAAACTGACGGGAAGGAAGTCAGCTCCGAGGTGGAGCGTGGTGCCGCCACTGGTCACGAGCCGGGAACGGGGATCCACTTTGACGTCCCAGAACGGGATCGTCTGGAAATAGGTGCCATTGTCACCGGCCGGCTCGAGCCCCAGGCGCCGAAACTCGGCGGCCACGTAAGCCGACGCCTTGAAGGCGCCCAGGCTTCCCGTTTCGCGACCCATCAGCGAATCGTCAGCGATGAGGTAGAGGCGCTGGCGCAGGTCGGCGGCGGTGATCGCCGGCTCCGTAACCCACACTGGAGCATTCCGCGGAGCCGACTGGCACGGCGCATTGCACCACACGACGGCAAGCAAGATCGACAACAAGTGCTTCATCATGGATCTCCTCGGTTAGAACGCACCACCACCACCACCACCACCGCCGCCGCCGGAGCCGCCGCCGCCGCCGAATCCCGATCCCCCCGAGCTGCGCGGCGACGACGACAGCGTCGTTCCCGCCACCGTCGAGAGATGCGACATGCTGGTCGAGAAATGGCTGACATTGAAGTTCGCGACGCTGGGACCCACGTACCATTGGGGTGGCTGCATGTAGATTCCCTCGAACGCGCGCGCGAACTGTTTCTCCACACCAAACGCCATCGCGAACGGCAGGTATTTATCGAACAGCTCCGGATGGCCGATGATGATGCGCTTCAAATGCTCGGCCTCTACGCGGCGGAGGAACTCCTCGAATCCCAGCACTTGCTCGAGCGCGCGCGCTCCCGTTTCCGTGCGCGCGGGCATGATCTGCGCGAACAGGAGGAGAATGATCAGTGTGATGATCGCCGCGAGGACAAATGGAACCGGCGTCAGCAAGAACGCCTTCGACACGAAGGTCCCGCCGACGCCAATCGCGACGGCCAGGCCAAATGCCGCGCCGGTCCAATTCTGCTTCACCTTGTCGGGCCGATTCTTGTAGAAGCCGCTTCCCGTCAGGCGGTCGAAGATCGCGTTCCGAATCGGATCGAGCTCCTTATAGAACTCGTCCTTCAACTCGTCCAACTCGACGTGATCACCGTGTTCCGAGAAGACGCCGTCGAAAACCGCCACCTCATGGGGCGTGAGACCGTCCGCGCTCTTGAGGCGCTGCAGCGAATAGCTGGTCCCGCCTCCGAACAAGCCAAAGAGCTTGGGGTTCTGGTGCTCCTCGATGCGCAGGTATCCCCGCACCGCCAGATCCACCAGCGTGGCGGTGATGTCCCGCATGTCGGCACTGTTGTCCATCAACGTCCCCGCCTCCGCCGGCGTCATGCTCGGAGGTGGCTCGTACTGCACGGCAATCGGCCGCAGCCTGGGGTCAGCGCCGGCGCGGCGCCACCTGGCGAACGCGAACAGGAGCACCGGAATGGGGAGCAGCAGCGGCCAGTTGCTGCGCACGGTTTGCGCGGTTCGTGCGATGACGGTCGGAGCGGTGACTACGCCCTTGTCCCACCCGACCACGGCGGTCAGCCCCTCGTGATATCCCAGGGAATGCGGCATCGCGATCCGCACGATGTTGCCGTCGATCGTGACGGTCGCATCGCGCGCGGTCGAGCCGTAGACGCCGTTGAACGCGATGGCCCGCGCGCCAGGCGTGCCGGGTGGCAGCTCGATCTCTGCCGTGGCGGCACGAATCGGCACCTCCCACTCGTCGCCCGTGATGTTCCAGTAGAGCTCGTCGTGCTCGTCGAAGAACCGCAGCCCGTTCGTCGCGTGGTAGCGCAGCACGAGCGTCCGATCGGCGTTCGCGGCACCCGGAATCCAGACCTTGTACTTGATGTACGCACCCTGGCGACTCGTTTCGGTGCGCAGATTCCTCCCGGCGTCGTCCTGCGCGCTTTGCAGCGACACGCCCAGTGTCCAATTCAGGCCTTGCGGCGTCCGGTATTTGACCGGAATCGTGCGATACAATCCGTTCCAGGACCCGACGAATCGAGCGGTAATGGATTCGGTCACGTCGATGCTCGCGTCACGATTGACGCGAACGCGGGCGTCGAACCGCTCGATCGAGTAGGACCGCTGCGCGCTGAGCGACGTCGCGGAGAGCGCGAGCAGCAGGAGTGCCAGCGGCACTGTCGGCACGGCACGCTCCGACGGATCCGCGAGGCCAAAGAACTCCCGGGGGTGCAGGCGCAGCATCGCGGCAATGATTCCCGCGGGGAATTGGGCGATCGCGGTATTGAAGTCGCGAACGACGGCGTTGTAGTAGCGCCGCGCGTTCTGCAAATGGTCCTCGACATCGGTCAGCGTTGCCTGCAACGCGGCGAAGCTCGCGACCGCCTTGAGCTCGGGATACGCTTCAGCGACGGCGACGACGCGCTGCAGCGCGTTGCCGAGGGGGTCTTCTTCTCGGGCCCGTGTCGCCGGTCCCGCCTGGGTCGCTTGCACGGCTCGCCCGCGGGCGGCGACCAACGCCTCGAGTGTGGACCGCTCGTAGCCGGCGTGCCCCTGCACGACTGCGACCACGTTCGGAATCAGATCGTGGCGCCGCTTCAGTTGCACGTCGATATCGGACCAGGCGTTGTCGCCCAGCTGGCGCAGTCGGATGAGACGGTTGAAGGTGAAAATCGCCCAACCGACCACGATGATGCCGATGATCGCGGCAAGAGTCATGGGTCCCTACGCTAGCTCGGTAAATGAGTGGATGCGAGGATGATCTGTGGGGGAATCGTCTGGCTGATCCGGCCCGCGAAGACACAACGCCGTGCGCATGCCGGCGGTACGCGCCGCATCCAGCTCCGCCGCGACGTCGGAAACGAAGCGCACGTCCTGCGGTGAATGCCCGAGCGCGGCCGCGATCTTCCGATAACTGCTCGGCTCGCGCTTAGGTCCGGTCGTCGTGTCGAAATATCGAGACAGAAATGTCGACAGATCGCCCGCCGTGGTATTCGTGAAGAGATTGCGCTGCGCCTGGACGCTGCCTGATGAGAAGATAGCGATCTGTTTCCCAGCCTTCCGCCACCGTTCGAATGCTGGTCGCACGTCCGGATAGACCTCACCTTTTCCCTTCAGCTCGCCGACGCGATAACCCGCTTCCCAGATGCGGCCCTGGAGTGATTTGAGACCGGTCGATTTGCGATCGTGGTCCATGAGCCAGTAGACGTACGCCTCGGGATCCCACGGCGGGACCCCGGGGGGGGGCGATTGCGAGGATTCCGTGGCGTGCTCCCTGCGCAGCAGCGCGATATCGGCGCAGACCTCGGGATCGTCGGCGTGCTCCGACAGATAGTCGCGCAGGTGTGCGCGCGCATACGGGAACAGCACCTGATGGACGAACTCGATGGGGGTGGTGGTACCCTCGATGTCCAGCAGGATGGCTCGAATGTCGCTCAGCGTGCGGTGAGCGGGATGTACGTCGGTCCCCAGCACACGGGCTGAAAGCCCTGATCCACACCGCTGTTCGTGTAATTCGGCGTCCAGCCCGACTTGTCCTCGAACAGCCGGATCGCGCGGATGTCGCGATCGGCGCACAGATCGAACCAGTGCCAGGTCCCGCGCGGCACCCGAATCAGGTCGCCGGCCTCGACTTCGATCGCGATGACCGGACCCTCGCGGGGATGAATGTGGAACAACCCCCGGCCGCGGATGATGAAGCGGACCTCGTCCTCGTCATGCCAATGCTCGGTGCTGAACTTCGCGAGCATGGTCTCGAGATTCGGCGTGGCCGGCGTGACGTCGATGACGTCGGTCGTCACGTAGCCGCCGCGCGCCTTCAGCTTGTCGATTTCGGGCGCATAGGCGGCAAGCACCGCGTCCGCTGGCGCATTCGCCGCGGCACGCTGGGCGAGCGGCCAGCGCTCGTAGTCGATGCCCAGCGTTGCGAGATACTGGGTGACCTCAGCCTGCGTCGTGAGTGTCCGTTGTTCGGCGGGAATCTTCACCGTTGCCATGACATGCCTCGCTTTCGTCCCATCGCCTCGAACAGGAATTCGAGGATCTCCACGTGCCGCTTCGCCTCGGCCAGGTCGCGTCCCCAGGTGTAGAGACCGTGGCGACGAATCAGGAAGCCATGCGCCGCCGGATGGTCGCGCAGCGCCGCTGCGACGCGTGGCACGGCCCCGGCCCAGTCTTGCGTATTGTCGATAATCGGCAGCCGCTCCTGGTGCTCGTGCGTGCGGACGCCGTCCAGCCCCTTTAACATCTCGTAGCCGTCAATCACGAGGCCGCCGTCCGTTCCCGCATCTGACAGAATCGTGCTCCAAACGGAGTGCGTATGCAACACCGCGCCGGCACCACGGGCGCGCACGATCGCCAGGTGCAACGCCGCCTCCGCGGATGGACGTCCCGACCCGCGGAGCACACGGCGTTCCTCGTCGATCTCGACGATCTGATTGGCTTCCAACAGTCCTTTATCTACACCGCTCGTCGTGATCGCGACTGTGAGCGGCGCTCTTCCAACCACGGCGCTGAAGTTGCCGCTAGTGCCGAACGCCCAGCCGCGCGCATAACAGAGCCGGCCGACCTCGGCCAGCTGTTCAGCGATGGCGTCGAACGTCATGCACAACCTCCACCACGCTCCACCAACCTCGACCGTCCCTCACGACGAGATCTCGAGCGAGCACCCCCCGAGACGGGCCGGCCAGCGTGGGGTGAGCGAGATACCCTGGACTGTTTCCTCAAATCCCCGCTCACTGCGTGCGACCGTGGTGATGTTGGAGCGCCAGACCTCGGTCTCAGGCTGCAGACGCAACGGCACGTCGCGAGCCAGCGACAACTCGGGCGCGAAGATTGCGTTCGGGTGAGCCGCGCCGTCCCACGTGTAGGCGACGTCGAGACACCCGGCGACGTCGAATGTCAGTCGTTTGTCGAGCTCGGGGCCTTGGAGGACGACCGTGATCGCGTCGGACTCGACGGAGACACGGGCGGCCATCGGCACCGCGGCCCAGGAGCGAATCGGCTGGTACTTGGCTGCAGCATAATCGTCCGAGGTGACGTTCTCGCTTAGCAACCGCTCGACCAGAATCGCCCGCGGCTCGGCGTCGACCGGCGGCAGCTCCTTGAGCCGTGCCGCTTTCTCGATGTCATGGATGCTCGCCGTGCCATCGGTTTTGCTCTCTCCATGGCCCTGCGCCTGTTGTTCGGGCATCTCGTGATACGATTCGCGGCGCCGCGTGAGGACGTCGGCTAGGTTGATCAGATCGTTGAACCGCGTGAGCACTTCCACGACGCCACCGCGGTGCGGGCTGACCAGCGCCGAGAATTGCCCCGAATGGATCCAGAGCTCGGGATACCCGTCGTTGTCGAGATCCAGCTCTTCATACGCCAGCGGCTCGCCTCGCCGCAGCTCGCGCTCGGCGAAGGCCAGCTGGTGCCAGATCGCGTTACGGAGATGGGGCAGATAGAGTCCGCCGAATACGCCGTGCCAATAGGCGTCGTTGCACTGCGCGCGCCCGATGGCCCGGCGAGCGGCCGGCGGATCGCCCCGGCTGCGCGACAGGTTCGAGAGCGCGACCATCGTCTTCTGCATGCGGTTCGACTCGGGGTACTTCACTAAAAAATGGTGCCAGTGTCCTCCCCGCACGAACGCGGACGCCGCCGCCAGCTGTTCGGGGCCCAGCTCCTCCTCCAGCGTCGTGAGCTCCCGCTGGGCCGCCGGTGGCAGC
>DASWCE010000082.1:0-2253 GCA_036390255.1 Gemmatimonadales bacterium
ACCAGCCGGGGCTGGTGGAATGCGCCGAGCAGGTTCTTCCCGGCCGGGACGTCCACGCCCGTCTTGCCACCGATCGAGGAGTCGATCATGGCGAGCAGCGTGGTGGGCACCTGGACGCAGGGGATGCCGCGCAGGTAGGTCGCCGCCACGAAGCCTGCCACGTCGCCGACCACGCCGCCGCCCAGCGCGATCACCGCGGAATCGCGTCCGATCTGGGCCGCGAGCATGCGGTCGGAGAGCAGCGCCCACGTTTCCCGCGTCTTGTTCCATTCTCCGGCGGGAAACTCGAGCAGCTCCACTTGCAGCTTGGCGTCGTGAAATCGTGCCATGACCTGTTTGCCGTACAGCTTCGCCACATGCGAGTCGGTGATCACGACGTAACGGCTGGCCGGGCAGGCCGCTTTCACGAAGGCCGGCAGATCGGCGAGCAGCCCGCGGCCGATCACGATATCGTACGAGGCGTCGCGCTGCTCCGAGATGGCGACCCGGAGCTTCACCATACGATCTCGGACGCCCCCGCTGCATGATTTGCGACTCGGGCGAGTACGAACAGCAGGTCAGACAGGCGGTTCAGGTACGGGAGCACCGATGATAGGCCACCGGTCTGGTGCTCTCGCTGAAACCGAACCACAGCGCGCTCGGCCCGACGACAGACGGTGCGGGCCAGGTGCAGCGCGGCCGCCTTCGGGACGCCCCCGGGCAGGACGAACTGCTTCAGCGGGGGGACCTGTGTCTCGTAGCGATCGATCGCGTGCTCGAGCGCGTTGACCTGCTCAACACCGAGCGGCGGCCCTCGCAGCGCCTTCGCGAGCTTCGCCGCGTCTGGAGTGGCGAGCTCGGCTCCAATCGTGAACAGGTCTCGTTGGACCGTCTCCAGCAGCTCGCGGCAGAAGGTCCGGGGGTCGAGCGCCATGGCAAGGCCGATCGCGGCGTTGAGCTCGTCCACCTGTCCGTAGGCATCGACCCGGAGGTGATCCTTGGACACGCGACCGGCGCCGAAAAGACCGGTTTCTCCGTCGTCCCCCGTCTTGGTGTAGATCTTCAACCGCGCCCCTCTCCCTTCTCCCCGGGGGTTCCGTTACGATTGAAGCCCATGCAGGACGTCAAAGATATCACGATTATCGGCGCCGGCCCGACCGGGTTGTTCGGCGCTTTTTACGCGGGCATGCGCGGGGCCTCCTGCCGTCTGATCGACAACCTCGACCAGGTGGGCGGCCAGCTCACGGCGCTGTACCCGGAGAAGTACATCTTCGACGTCGCGGGCTTCCCAAAGGTCCTCGCCAAGGACCTGGTGAAGGGGATGGCCGAGCAAGCCTTCCAGTTCAAGCAGCCCGTCCACTTGGGAGAGAAGGTGATGGACCTGAAGCACGACTCACAGGACGGCCAGCCGCGCTTCACGATCGTCACCGAGCGGGACGAGTACCCGTCGCGCAGCGTGCTCATCGCGGGCGGGATCGGCGCCTTCACGCCCCGGAAGCTGCCCCTCAAGGACGCGGATCGCTGGTACGGGAAGGGCCTGCACGATCGCATCCTCGACCCCAAGGTGTTCACCGGGAAGCGCGTGCTGCTGGTAGGCGGCGGGGATTCGGCATTCGATTGGGCGGTGAACCTCCAGGGGATCGCCCGGTTCATCCTCATGATCCATCGGCGCGACGGTTTCCGGGCTCACGCGGCGACGGTGCGTCAGGTGCACGAGTTGTCCGCGGCTGGGAAAATGGAGCTGCGCACCTTCTGGGAGCTGAAGGCGATCCACGGCGGCGACGCGATCGAGGCCGCGACCATCTTCAACAATAAGAGTAAGGAAGAGGAGCGCGTCGCCGTCGACTGCGTGATTCCGCAGCTGGGCTTCATCTCCTCGCTCGGGGCGATTGCCCAGTGGGGCCTGGACATCGAGAAGGGCGAGATCAAGGTGTCCCAGACCATGGAGACCAACATCCCCGGTGTGTTCGCGGCGGGCGACATCACGACCTACGCCGGCAAGCTCAAGCTGATCGCCACCGGCGCCGCGGAGGCCGCGGTCGCGGTGAACCATGCAGTCCACTTCATCAATCCCGCCGCCAAGGTCGAGCCGGGGCATTCCTCGAACATGGCACTCTTCGGGCAGACGGAAGTCTAGGGCTATTTCCGCCCGATCTGCACCACAACCGAATCGATCTGGTTGAGCATCTGCTGATATGGTACGGCGTGCCCATTCGCCTGGACGCTGAACGTGATGGTCCGGCCCCCCCCGCCCCCCCCGTTCGCGGGCTCGAT
>DASWCE010000083.1:0-11032 GCA_036390255.1 Gemmatimonadales bacterium
GGCGTACGTGGGCACCGCGACGGTGTTGGGCCTCGCGCTCGCCTCACTCACACTCTGGCTGCCCGCTCCGATCAGCCTGACGCCGGCCGAGCGCGCGGCGATCCCGCCGACGGCCCTCGCGTTGGGAATCGCGCTGCTCACGTCCGCGGTGCTGGTGTGGTACGCGGGACGAACCGCGCAACCGCGCCCGGCGCTTGCGGTGATGGGGTACGCGTTGATCGTGACCGCCACTCCTATCCTGTCCGGCCGACTCCTCACCGCGGTCGGCGAGGATCGTTCGGCGGCGGCGCTCGCGCGCGTCATCCAGAACACCCAGGCGACCGATGTGATCGGCATCTCCGCGTTCCCACCGTCGCTGCCCTTCTATCTGCGACATCCGGTACCAGTCGCGACCGCGACGGGCCGAGAGCTGACAAGTACGTTCATCGCGGATTATCAGGAAAGTTTTCGCACGGACCCGACGTCGCCGCTCAAACCGGCAGATTATTGGCGCGATCGGATCGCGCACTGCCAGGCCCCGGCGGTATTCGTGGCGCGCGCCGGCGACACCCGAGTGCGCGGCGAGCTGGACCGGTCACTTCCGCTGCTTGCCGTCGAAGGCCACTACGCGGCGTACGGACCATGTGCGGCATCTTCGGCGCGATAGCCCGCCGCGACGCACCGCTGCGTCATCCTGAGGCGATCCCGCGGATGGCGGCGGCGCTGCGCCATCGCGGTCCGGACGGCGAATGCATCGTGGGGCACGAGCGCGCGCGGATCGGCGCGCGCCGCTTGGCCATCATGGATCTCACGACCGGCGATCAGCCCTTCCAGAGTCCGGACGGCAAGATCTGGATGGTCTGCAATGGCGAGATCTACAACGCCGCCGCGTTGCGGCGCGAAGCAGGTGCGTGGCGCTATCCATTTCGCTCGCACGGCGACATTGAGACGATCGTTCCCTTCTATGATCGTTTCGGGCCGGACGCCGTATCGCGACTCGAGGGAATGTTCGGGCTGGCTGTCTGGGACGAGGCCCGCCGGCGCCTGGTGCTCGCGCGCGATCGCGCGGGAGAGAAGCCGCTGTTCTGGACCGAAGTCGATGGCGAGCTGCGCTTCGCCTCGGAAATCCAGGCGCTGCTCGAGTTCCCCGACCAGGCCCGGCGGCTCAACCGCAAGGCGCTGTCGCTCTACCACGCCCTGGGCTACGTCCCCGCGCCGCATACGATGTTCGACGGCATTCACAAACTGCCGCCGGCTTCACTGCTCATTGCGGAAGGCGAGCGCATCGAGATCCGCAACTATTGGAGCGCGGCCGAGGCGGCCAGCCGACCGTCCACGCTGTCGCGCGAGCACACCGACCAGCTGCGCGACACGCTGCTGCGTGCCGTCAAGCGCGAGCTGATGTCGGATGTCCCACTGGGCGTGTTCACGAGCGGGGGCCTCGATTCGTCGCTGCTCGTCGCCGCGGCCGCGCGCGCAATTCCCGGTGAGCGCATCCACACCTACGCCATCCGCTTCACTGAGCCCGGCTACGATGAAAGCCCGTACGCCGAGGCCGTAACACACCAGATCGCCAGCGTCCATCACGTCGTGACCGCGGACGATGAGTCGCTCGGCCGCGCGCTGGAGGTGGTATCGCGCTCGCTCGCCGAGCCGCTGGGCGACCCCGCCGTACTGCCGACATGGCTGTTGGCGGAAGCGGCGCGCGAGCACGTCAAGGTGATTCTCTCCGGCGAAGGCGCCGATGAGCTGTTCGGCGGCTACCCCACCTATCTCGGTCACAAATTCTCGGCGAGCTGGCTCCGCCTGCCCCGCCCGCTGCGCAGCAGCGCACGCTGGATCATGGACCGCTGGCCGTCATCGACCGGCAAGATGACGCTCGAGTACATGCTCAAGCAGTTCCTGGCGGCGGCGGAGCAGCCGTGGCCCGAGCGGCATCTCAGATGGATGGGGGCGATGAAGATCGAAGACGGCGTGATCGCGGAGCTGGCCTGCAAACTCGATCGCTTTCCCCATGACGATCCGTTAAATCGCGTCATGTGGTTCGATTTTCTGACCTATCTGCCCGACGATCTGCTCGTGAAAGTCGATCGCGCGACGATGCTCGCGTCGGTCGAAGCCCGCGCGCCGTATCTGGATCGTGAAGTGATGGAGCTGGTGCTGCCGGGGCCGGCGCGTTACAAGGTGCGGGGCCTCAGCACCAAAGCGATATTAAAGGAAGCAGCGCGCGGACTCGTCCCCAGGGAAGTCATCAACCGGCGCAAGCGCGGCCTGTCCGTGCCCGTGGCCCGCTGGCTCAACACGGGCCTCGCCCCCCTGGCCGACCGGTTGCTCGATACGCCGCTCCTCGCCGAGCACCGGACGGGCCGCCGCAATCATGCGCGGCGATTGTGGCCGCAGCTCATGCTCGCGCTCTGGAGCGAGCGGTGGGGAGTCGACCTGTCATGAATCGTGACGAAGCCCTGGCCCTGATGCAGGACCACACACAGTCCTCTTCGCTGCGGCAGCACATGCTCGCGGTCGAGGCCGCGATGCGCGCCTATGCCGCCAAGTTCGGCGAAGACGCGGAGTCCTGGGGCCTCGTGGGCCTGCTGCACGATTTTGATTACGAAAAATTCCCCAACCCCGAGCACTCCCCCACGGACGGGCATCCCGCCTGGGGCGTAAACCTCCTGCGGTCCAAGGGGGTTGCCGAACCGGTGCTGCGCGCCGTCTTGGGGCATGCCACGTACTCCGGCGTGCCGCGCGATTCGCAGATGGCCAAGACCCTCTTTGCCGTTGACGAGCTGTGCGGGTTTCTGGTCGCGTGCGCGCTGGTGCGGCCGTCCAAGAGCTTCCAGGATCTCGAGGTCCAGTCGGTGAAGAAGAAGCTCAAGGACAAGGCGTTCGCGCGCGGCGTGAACCGCGACGAGGTACGGCAGGGCGCCGAGGAGCTCGGCGTGCCGCTCGATGATCACATCGCGTTCTGCATTCAGGCTCTCCGGCCGGTGGAACCAACACTGGGTCTCGCAGGGTGAATCCGTTTTCGCAGGCGCTCGATCGCGCGACCGGCGCGCGGCCGATCCCGGGCAACATCGTACGTCACATCCCGAGCAGCAACGACGCGCTCGACGGCATGCTCGAGCTGATCGCGAGCGCCCAGCGCACGGTGCATTTCGAGAATTACATCATTCACAACGATGACACAGGCCGCCGCTTCGCCGCGGCGTGGGCGCAGCGCGCGCGCGCCGGTGTGCGTGTGCGCGTGCTGTACGACGCGTTCGGTTGCCTCGGCACCGGCAGTCGCTATTGGCGAGAGCTGCGCAGCCACGGGGTGGACGTACGTCCCTTCCGCCCGATCTGGACCAGCGGTCCGATCGAAGCGTTCTCCCGCGATCACCGCAAACTCCTCGTCGTGGACGGCGAGCAGGCAATGACGGGCGGCCTCTGCATCGGCAACGAGTGGGCGGGCGATCCGGCGGATGGCAAACCCAGCTGGCGCGATACGATGGTGAAGGTATGCGGGCCAGCGGTCGCGGCACTCGACGCTTCGTTCGGCCGGATGTGGGCGCGGGCCGGGCGTCCGCTATCCGACGACGAAACCAGTCCGGTGCCGGAAGAATGCGGACCGTCGGCCGTCCGCGTCGTGGAGGGATTTCCAGGACAATCGCGCATCTACCGCGCGGTCCAGCTCCTCGCCGCGGCGGTGACGGAGCGGCTCTGGATCACGGACGCGTACCTGGTCGCGCCGCCGCCGCTCTATGCCGCGTTCCTAGATGCGGCGCGCAGCGGCGTGGATGTGCGGTTCCTCCTGCCGGGGACGTCCGACATTCCTGTGATCCGCAGTCTCACGCGCACGGGATATCGCGAGCTGCTCCACGCGGGCGCGCGCATCTTCGAGTATCGCGGCCCGATGCTGCACGCCAAGACGTTCGTGGGCGACCGCGAGTGGGCACGCGTGGGCTCGAGCAACCTCAACGTGTCCAGCCTGCTTGGCAATTACGAGCTCGACCTCGTCGCCGAGCATGACGGATTGACGGCCACCCTCGCCACGCAATTTCTGCACGACATGGCGCAGAGTCGCGAGATCGTGTTGATGGCGCGGCGCCGGCTGCCGCTCCCGCCAAAGTTGGTTGATACCGTCGCCGTGCAGCCGCCTCACGCGGGCCTGCCCCGAGAATCGCCCCCTCCTCTCCCCGTCCCGCACCACAAACGATCCCTGCGCGAGCGCAAGGCGGTGGTCACGGTCACGCTCATGCGGGTCGCCGGGGGTGCGCGCCGGATGCTCGCCGGCATTGCGGCGGCGTTTTTCCTGGTCGCAGGCGTCATGCTCATCCTGTTGCCGGTCGTCGCCAGCACCGTCCTGGCAGTCGGTGCGCTGGCCGCATCTCTCTGGCTCGCCGGCGTGGCCGTCGCCCGGCGGCGCCGCCGGCGTGAGAGCGATGTCCGCTGAGGCCCCCCCCCGCCCGGGGGATGGGGGGGGCGGAGGGGGCCGAGGGGGCGGGGGGACGGACCCGACTCAACCTCCCAGCGCCCCTGCGCGTATGGGAAACAGCGAAAACGACGCGGCGCTGGTCGCCAGGACTGTGGCAGGCGACCGCGCCGCGTTTGGGGTTCTCGTAGACCGCTATGCCGGACAGGCGCGGCGCGTCGCCCGGGCGGTGTTAGGTGATCCCGACGATGCGGATGATGCGGCGCAGGACGGGTTTCTCTCCGCCCTGGTGAAGCTCGGTCAGTACGATGCGCACCGGCCGTTCGGGCCCTGGTTGATGCGGATCGTCGCGAACGCCGCCACCGATCGACGCCGGCGTCGCAACGTCCGGCGATCCGAGCCGCTCGATCCCGCGCTGGTCGGCGGTGGTCCACGACCCGATGCGGTCGCGGTCCAGAGCGAGCTGGGCGAGCGGTTGCGCGCCGCCCTCCGGGAGCTGCCGGAGCGGCGCCGCACCGCGGTGGTCCTGTTCGATGTTGAGGGTTACTCCCATGCTGAAATCGCCCGGATCCTCGGGATCCCCGAAGGCACGGTGCGATCGGAAGTGTTTCACGGGCGTCGCCGTCTGCGCACGCTGCTGGCTGACTGGAAGGAGCAGGTACGATGAAAGAGATGCCGTCGGAGTTCCAACCCGATCTCGAGCTCGCTGACGCATTGCGGAGCGCGCTGGAACCGAAGGGTGATCACGCGGCTTTCGTTGCCCGGGTCATGGCGCAGTATGACCAGGCGCTCGATCGCACGACGGTCCCGACGCTAGATGTGCTGGCGTCGTGGTTCCGGCCCGGCATCGCGGCCGCGGTCGCGGCGCTCATCGGCGGCTTCCTGTTGGGCCGCACGATTCTGACACCGGCGCCGGCATCGTTCGATACCGCGCTCGCACCGATCGAAGGGCAAGGTCTCGCGGCGCTCGTCACGGCGGCCGATCCACCTGATGCCAGCGTCCTGTTTACGTCACTTGTCGAGCAACGTTAGAACAGAGGAAAGCGCAATCATGCTGAATAGATCGAAGCTCGCCGCCGTCGGCCTCCTGGCCGCCGTCTTCGTGGCTGGCGGGCTGGCCGGCTGGGGCGGCCGCGAGGCAGCAGAGCGCGACGAGCGAGGCCCGGGTGGTGGCGGTCACCGCGGTCCAGACGCCCTCGTCGCCTACCTGAGCCGCGAGCTGAGTCTCAACGCCGCGCAGCGCGACTCCGTCCGCGCGATCATCGCGCGCCACCGCCCCGAGACCGATGCGCTCTGGGCGCGCGTCCGGCCCCAGTTCGACTCGATCAAAGCGCGCATGCGGGCCGAGATCGACGCCCAGCTCACGCCCGAGCAGCGGACTCGTCACCAGCAACTGATTGACCAGGCTGAGCATCTCCGTAGAGAGCGGGAGGGGCGGGCAGACTCGACGAACCAGAAGGCGGGAGGACATTGATGCGGCGAGGCTTACTGGTTGGGGTGGGGGCACTGACGATCCTCGTCGCGGCACCGGCAACGGCGCAGCAGGTCGAGGTCACCCTGCAAGAGGCGGTACGGCGCGCTCTGGACGTACAGCCCGCGATGGTGCAGGCGCGCGGTGACCAACGCAATGCCGGCGCTTCATCGCGCTCGGCGTTCGGGGCGTTCCTGCCGACTGTCACCACCGGCGCATCGGCGGCACGCAGCAACGTCGGTCGTATCGATCCGACCACCGGACGACCGGTGCCGCCCGACTATTCCTACACCGGCAGTCTCAACCTCAGCCTCCAGCTGTTCGACGGCTTTCAGCGCTTCGCCAACCTCAAAGCCGCATCCGCCACGAGCAACGCGGCGGAAGCGGGTGCGGTGAACCAGAAATTCCAGATCACGCTGGCCACAAAGCAGGCCTTCTACAACGCCATTGCCAATGAAGAGCTCGTCCGCGTGGCGGACGCCCAGGTCCGGCGCGCGCAGCAGCAGCTACAGATCTCGATCGACAAGCTGCACGCGGGGTCGGCGACGCGCTCCGATTCGCTGCGCTCGACGGTGGAATACGGCAACGCGCGGATTGCGCTGCTGCAGGCGCAGGCGAATCTCGCCACGGCGGAGGCGAACCTGGGACGGGAGATCGGCGTCGACGCGCTGGTGCGCGCCATTCCCGACACCACACTGCCCGCGGTGCCCGACACCGCCGATTTGCGGCGCGCCGCGATCCAAAGCTCACCCGCCGTCGATCAGGCCGAGGCACAGGCGAGCGCGGCGCGGGCGCAGGTCTGGAGCTCTCGGGCGCAATACTGGCCGTCGTTGACCGTGAGCTACAGCAACAACCGGCAAGGCACCGGCTCGCCGAACTTCCCGCTGTTCAGCAGCTACCCCGAGACATTTTCGTGGCGGTTTGGCCTCTCCTGGACGGTGTTCAATGGATTCACGCGTGAAGCGAGCCAGGTCAACGCCTCGGTCAACCGCGATGTCGCCGAAGCGCGGGCGGCAGATACGCGCCGCCAGGTGAACGCCCTCATCACGCAAAACCTCGCGGCACTCTCGACGGCGGTCGAGCAGATCAACATCGCGAAGGACAACCTGGCCGCTGCAACGGAAGACCTGCGGGTGCAGAACGAGCGCTATCGCGTGGGTGCGGCGACGATTCTGGACCTGCTCACCTCCCAGGCCGCCCTGACGCAGGCCGAGGTCAACGTCGTGCAGACGCGCTTCAATTACCTGATCGCCCGAGCGCAGGTCGAGGCGGTGGTGGGACGGAGCCTATGACGGCAACCCAGGCGATGACCTTCCGCACGGGCGACACTCCGACGCCCGACATCGTGATCCTCACGCACAATCTCGCGCGCGAGTATCAGATGGGCGCCGAGGTCGTGCATGCGCTGCGCGGCGTGGACATTCAGATCAAGAAGAACGAGTTCGTCGCGATCATGGGGCCGTCGGGGTCGGGCAAGTCGACGCTGATGAACCTGATCGGCTGCCTCGATACGCCGACGACCGGGGAGTACTGGCTGAACGGGCAGAAGGTGAGCGACTTGACCGACGACGAGCTGGCCCGCATCCGCAACAAGGAGATCGGGTTCGTCTTCCAGACATTCAACCTGCTGCCCCGCGCCGACGCGTTGCACAACGTGGAGCTGCCGCTCATCTACGCCGGCATGGCTGCCAAGGAACGGCGCGAGCGCGCGGCCCACGCTCTGAGCCAGGTGCAGCTGGCCGACCGCATGGATCACCGGCCCAACGAGCTTTCGGGCGGACAACGCCAGCGCGTGGCGATTGCGCGGGCACTCGTCAACGCCCCCAGCATCCTGCTCGCCGACGAGCCGACGGGCAACCTCGACTCGGCGACGGGGAACGAAATCATGGCGGTCTTCAGGGATCTGCACCGGGCGGGCCAGACCATCGTGCTGGTGACGCACGAACACGACATCGCGGCGAACGCGCACCGCCAGATTCACTTGCTCGACGGCAAAGTCGCGCGCGATGAGAAGATGGAAGGATAGCCGTGAACAAATACCTTTGGGCCAGCGCCGCAACGGCGCTCGCGCTTACCGGCATCGCCGGCTGTCACAAGACGCAGACCCCGCGGGCGTACGAGGCGGTTCCGGTCCAGCGCCGCAACCTGGTGGTGTCGGCGTCCGCGTCGGGAGCCATCGAGCCCGTCCTCACGGTCGACGTGAAGTCGAAGGCGTCGGGTGAGATCATCGGCATGAACGTGCAGACCGGCGACGACGTGAAAGAAGATCAGCTGCTCGCGTCGATCGACCCGCGCATCCCGCGCAACAACCTCGCGCAGGCGCAGGCCAACCTGCAGGTCGCGCAGGCGCAGCTGAGCAACGCCAAGGCGCAGCTCGCGCGCTCGGACACGCTGTTCAAGGCGCAGGCGATCACGCAGACGGAGTACGACGGTGCCAAGCTCGACTACGCGAACGCGAATGCCGCCGTGATCCGCGCGGAGTCGGATCTCGAGAACGCGCGGGACCGCATGAACGACACGAAGCTGCGCGCCCCGCTCGCCGGCACCATCATCACGAAAAACGTCGAGCTCGGCACGGTGATTTCGTCGCCGACGACGGACGTCGGCGGTGGCACGGTGCTGTTCAAGATGGCGAACCTCGATACCGTGCAGATCCGCGCGCTGGTGGACGAAACGGACATCGGCAAGGTACAGCCGGGCATGCTCTCGACTATCACCGTCGACGCGTATCCCAACCGGCCGTTCGAGGGCAGCGTCCTGAAGATCGAGCCGCAGGCCACGGTCCAGCAGAACGTGACGATGTTCAACGTCCTCGTGCGGATTCCGAACCCCAGTCACCTGCTCAAACCCGGGATGAACACGGAAGTCGAGATTCACGTCGGCCGCCGCGACAACGCCCTCGCGATTCCCAACGCGGCGCTCCGCACGCAGCGCGACGTCGCCTCGGCCGCGCAGGTGCTCGGTCTCGATCCCAACGCCGTCGACCAGCAGCTGGCGGCGGCACGCCAGCCGCAGGGTGGCGCCGGAGGGGCGTCGAACCGCGACAGCGCTTCCCTCGGCGGCGGCGTGGCCAGCCGTGATTCGACCGCGCGCCGGGACTCAGCCGCAACGGCGGGGGGCGGCAATACGATGACGACGCCGGACGGCCGCACGATCCAGCTGCCGCCGGGGGTCACCGAAGCGCAGGTCCGCTCGGCATTTCAGAAGCGGATGTCGGGCCAAGAGCTGACGCCGGCTGAGCAAAACGCGATGACGGCCATGCGGGCCGCGTTCCAGCGCATGGGTGGCGGGGGGGGTGGCCAAAGCGGAGGCTTTCGTCGAAACCAGGGAGAACAGTCCAGCTACATCGTGTTCACGTTGAAGAATGGCAAGCCGACGCCTGTCCAGATTCGGACGGGGCTGACCGACCTCGATTTCATCGAGGTCCTGAGCGGGCTGACGGAACAGGATACCGTGCTCGTCCTGCCCAGCGCGTCGCTGATCAATTCACAGCGCGACATGCAGCAACGGATGCGGAACGTGGGTGGCCTGCCTGGCGTGCAGCAACAGCAGCCCGCAACGCCGCCGCGGCAAGCGACGCCGGCGAGGCCGTAGCATGCTGCTCGGCGAAATCTTCCAGGTCGCGCTCCAGGCGATCCGCGCCAACAAGCTGCGGTCGTTCCTGACGATGCTGGGCATCATCATCGGTGTCGGCGCCGTCATCACCATGGTGGCGCTCGGCAGCGGGGCGCAGAAGGCCGTGCAGGCTCGGCTCCAGGCGCTCGGCCCCACGCTGCTGTCGATTTATCCGGGGCAATCGTTCCGCGGCGGCATTGCCATCATGTTCGATCAGCGCGTCAGCGTCACGGTGGACGACGCGAACGCGCTCGCGCGCGACGCGCGCTACGTCAAGGGCGTCACCCCGGAGCTGACGCGCAACCTGCAGATCAAGTTCGGCGGCCAGAACGGGAACGTGAGCATCGTGGGCACCACGCCCAACTATCCCATCGTGAAGAACTACACATTCACGGCGGGGCGCATGTTCACCGCCGGAGAAGACGAAGGACGCCGGCGCTACGCCGTGCTTGGCTCGGCAATTCCGGACATGTTCAACCGGAATCCGGCGGCGATGATCGGGCAGGAGATTCAGATTCGCGGCATCCCCTTCGAGATTATCGGTGTGCTGTCGGCGAAGGGATCGGCGGGCGGATTCGGCAATCCAGACGAGCAGATCCTGATTCCGTTGCAGACCGGCCGTTACCGCATCATGGGGACCGATCGGCTCCGGTCCATCACGGTCGATGCGGCGAGCGTGCCGCAGATGACATTGGCGATGATCGAGATCGAGCGCGTGTTGCGGCGCGAGCACAAGATCCGCCCCGGCGGAGAGAACGATTTCCAGATCCGAAACCAGTCGGACATTCTCGCCACGTTCCAGGACACCGCAAAGACCTTTACGTATTTGCTCGCCGGCATTGCCGCCGTGAGCCTCCTCGTGGGCGGCATCGGTATCATGAACATCATGCTCGTCTCCGTCACCGAACGGACGCGCGAGATCGGCGTGCGCAAGGCGCTGGGCGCGACGCGCTTCAATATTCTGTTCCAATTCCTCGTTGAGGCGCTGGTGTTGTGTCTCGCGGGAGGGCTTACCGGCATCGTCCTCGGCTCGCTCGGCGCGGTCGCGCTGTCGAAGCTCGCCCATTGGAACACGTCGATCAGCCTGTTCGCGATTCTGATCGCGTTCATCTTCAGCGCCATCGTGGGGCTGTTCTTCGGCATCTGGCCGGCGCGGCGGGCCGCGTCGCTCGATCCAATCGTGGCGCTGCGCTACGAGTAGTAATGCGGAATGTGAAATGCGGAATGCGAAATTGACCTGACGAATCGTCACTCACTTCAGACATTTCGCATGCCGCATTCCGCGTTTCGTGTTGTAGTTTTAGCTCCATGCTCACCGTGCTTCTCATCGTCGCGCAGTCCGCTGGCACACAGCAACCGGTTTTTAACGGCCACCTCCGTCAGCTCGACGTGCGCGTGCCGCGGATCGAGGCCACGGTCCACATCGACGGCGTGCTCGACGAGGATGTGTGGCGACAGGCGGCACTGCTCACGGGCTTCAGTCAATACCGCCCCGTGGACAGCCGGCCGGCTGAGGACTCGACCCAGGTCCTCGTCTTCTACGCAGCCGATGCGAT
>DASWCE010000084.1:0-5803 GCA_036390255.1 Gemmatimonadales bacterium
CCACTTCAGCTGCTCCGCCGTGCGGTCGGCGTAGTCCTCGATGGACGGCTCGGCGTAGGTCACGGACGCCGGCTCCAGGAGCTCGGTGCGGAAGAACCCCGGGTTGACGATGGTGGTGGTGATGCCGAACGGCGCGACCTCCTGCTGCAGCGACGCCATCCAGCCCTCGAGGCCGAACTTCGCCGCGGCATATGCCGAACAGAACGCAAAGCCGACCAGCCCCGCGGTCGACGAGATCGAGATAATGTGCCCAGAGCGTTGCTGGCGCATGACGGGCAGGACGGCGCGGGTGACATTCATCGGGCCGATCAGGAGCGTCCCCAACTGCCGGTCGATCTGCTCCGGCTCGAGCTCCTCGAAGTAGCCGGCAAAGAAGTTGCCGGCATTGTTGACCAGCACGTCCATGCGGCCGAACCGGTCGACGGCGGCCCGCGCCGCCGCCTCGGCATCGGCGCGGTTGGTGACGTCCAGCTTGACGACCAGCAGGTCGTCGGACTTACCCACGGCCTTGGCCACGGCGTCCGTGTCCCGGCCGGTCGCCACGACCGCGTGGCCGGCGGCCAGGGCGGCCTTGGCGAAATCGACGCCCATGCCACGGCTGGCACCAGTAATAAACCAAACCTTCTTGTCAGTCTTGTCAGTCATGATACCCTCCCCCCGTCATCGGGTCTGGTATTGCTCGTCGCTGACCTGCTCCATCCAGTCCACCGCCTTGCCATCGAGCTTTTCCTGAATGGCGATGTGCGTCACGGCGGTGGTCGGCGTGGCACCGTGCCAATGCTTCTCCCCCGGCGAAATCCAGACGACGTCACCGGGCCGAATCTCTTCGATCGGCCCTCCCCAGCGCCGCGCGAGGCCGGAGCCGGCCGTCACGATCAGGGTCTGGCCGAGCGGGTGCGTGTGCCATGCGGTCCGAGCGCCGGGCTCGAACGTGACGCTGGCACCGGCCACGCGTCCCGGTTCGGGTGCCCGGAACAGCGGGTCTATGCGGACGGTGCCGGTGAACCATTCAGCGGGCCCTTTCTCTGAGGGTTGTGAGCCGCTTCTCCTGATGTCCAATTGGTCTCTCTCCACTTGTGCCTTGAAACCAATCGTAACGCGACGGTGTGCGCCTGAGTAGACGGAAAAATCGAGAAGGATTTTGTGAGTATTATTCACAAATGGTTCGCGACGAGCTGAGCGTCCTATCTGCGTTCCTGGCTGTGGCGGAGGAGCGGAGTTTTACGCGGGCGGCGCGCCACGCAGCCCAGGGTCGGGGGGCGTGATGCACCCCCGTTTCCAGTCGTAACCGGGCTAGCTAGGGCTCAATGTGACCTCCCTGACTGCCGATCGCTCCCGTGAAGCCAGCGCCGTAAACATGCTGCATAGCGCGCGGATGAGCGCTTCTCGCGGCTGCGACGAGCGTGGATGCCATTGCCTTCACATCATCGAACACCCGCGCTAGCGCGCGATCAGTAACCCACTGCGCGACTTCAGACTCAAGTCGCTGGGGAATGCGACGCGCATCGGTAAATACCACGGTCTTAGTACGGCGCTCGGTGCGCGAGTGCACAAGCGCGGAACGTTGCTTGTCGAGTGCCTTAAGGGTGCTGTAGGGCCTGCTGCCGCGGTGAACTGTTAGGCCGCATCGAGCAGCGATAAAGGAAAGCTTGCCAAGCGTTCCCTTAAAAGGTGCTTTGGAGAATAGACTCTTCTCGTTCTTCCAGTCTTCGGGGAACAGTCCCTCGCCCAGGTGATTCAGAAGGCCTTCAAGCGCCAAGTATGCGAACAGAGTCGCGGCCAGGCGGGCGTAGAGACCTCCGTCCGGTGTGTTGCCTAGGTTGCGAAGAACCTCCGCACCGGTCCAAAGTGTGTTGTGCCTGTAGAACTCAGCATGGAGATGTGCGCGTCGTGTCGTTGGTCGCATGTGGTGCCACCACCGTAATCCGCCTTGACCTTTGTACAATCGTACGCATTCACTTTCGCTTTGTACGTAAATCAAGCTCACGTTGCAAGGTAAGGGAGGGTCTGACCTATTCCATCGTGGCCTGTCGTCTGCCACGATTTAGCCGTACGGCTAACGTGGCGATCTAGCGGCGTTGTTATCTTCAATGCATGCAGTTCACGCGAGACAATCACTTCGTCTCTCAGGGATACCTGAAACAGTGGAGCGATGATGGCTCGACTGTGTGGGCCTACCGCATCCTCGTTTCGCATGAGTCTGTCCCAGATTGGACTCGTCCTGCCATCCGGGGCGTTGCGTGGCACGAAGATCTGTACACCACGGTCGCCTGTGGCACCGAAAGCGACGAATTTGAGCACTGGATCGAAGCCGAGTACGAAACGCCGGCTCAGGAATCGATCGCGAAGGTCGTCCGTGACGAATCACTCGCCACCAAGGACTGGGAACGACTCGCTCTATTGCTGGCGGCTCAGGATGTCCGCACGCCGACCAACTTCGTGGAATCGATGCAGCGTTGGGAACGTGAGATGCCAGAGCTCCTCGACGAAACGCTAAAGGGGAGCGTGCATGAGTTGGAAGAAGCACATCGAGAGAAACGTCCCGTTGCAACTAGAGAGACGGCCACAGAGTTCCTTAGAGATCTTTTTGCAATCACCATAACGCGGCCTTCCGATCCAGATGCACTTGGCTCAATCAAAGCTGAGATAGTCCTCGGGCGCCGCCTCTGGATTGAAAGCCAGCGTCATCTGCTGACAAACACAGCGAAGGTGTTGCTCAACCACAAGTGGAGCATTGCAGAGCCTGCGGCCGGGTCGACGTGGTTCACGAGTGACCATCCCGTTGTTCGGCTCAATTACTATGAGGACGGTACCCACGACCTTAAGGGCGGTTGGAGGAATCCTGGGTCGGAGCTTTTCATGCCGCTCTCGCGTCGCCATCTTCTGTTCGCGCACATCGGTCAAGACGCGCCCGACCGGTTCACGTTCTCGCCCGAACAGACATTGAAAATTCAGCGATTCCTCGCAGAGCGAGCGCATCGATGGATCTTTGCGCGCGAGCCAATCACGAGGGTGACTTGGCTGCGACCGCGACACGTGAGCGCGGCAGCCTTCAAAGCCGAAGAAGAGCAGTGGAGAAAGTGGCACGGCGAGCAAAGTGCAGCGGAGACGCCGAGCTCGGGAAGTTGAATACCTGACTCCCGTGACTGTCTTGGCGGCGACTGTGACCTGCCCGCACTGCGGCCACAAGAAGACGGAGATCATGCCCACGAACGCCTGCGTGCACTTCTACGAGTGCTCGGCATGCCGCACGGTTCTTCGACCGAAGCCCGGGGACTGCTGCATCTTCTGCTCCTATGGTTCAAGCCGATGCCCGCCCCGGCAGGCTGAGGGGGCATGACTACGCCGACGCCGTCGTAGTATATTGCCGAGCGCGCATGAAACTCTCGTTCGTCAGACTCGTCGCCACGCTGCTGCTGAGCGGCCAGACGTTGCCGGTCGGCCTGCCGCTGTTGTGTGGCCAAGTCCAACGAGGAACGCCGGCGAGCTGCGACCAACAGATGGCCTCCCACCCGTCTGGGCCGCCGGTCGTCGCTGCGACGACCCACGCCATGCCGTGCGCCAATTCAGCGTTCTGCGCGACCACGACCACCGCGGTGGTCGCGCTTGGCGGAGCAGTTTCCGTCTCCGCACGAGAGTCCCGCATTGTCGGTTTCGGGGTCACGACACTCGCCCCGGCCGACCCACAACCGCCGCTCCCCCCGCCGCCCCAAGCCTAGCCTCTCCCAAGCGTAGTGTGCCCTGACGCGCCGCCCACAACGGCGCGGGCTCCGGCGCGTCCCGCCGGAAACTGATTGGTGAGGAGAGGTATGCAACTCCGACAACTGATTCTGACCGCGAGCGCGTTCGTGATAGCGAGCGCCGGTCCCGCGCCCGCGCAGGACTCAGTGCCCGTCGCCGGCGACTCGGGTTTGCAGTCGCTGGTCGCTGAAGCGCTCGCGCGCAATCCCACCGTCGCGCAGCGGCAAGCGGCCGTCCGAGCCGCCACGCTCCGCATCCGACCGGCCGGTTCGCTGCCGGATCCGATGCTGACGGTCGGCGTGATGGACCTGGTGCTGCCGCATTTCGAATTCAACCAAAGTGACTTCACCGAGGCGGATGTGGAGCTGAGCCAGGAGATTCCCTGGCCGGGAACACTGGGCGCGCGCTCGGGGGTGATGCGCGCGGCCGCCGCCGGCGCGAGGGCGGAAGAAGGCACCGTCCGCCGGGACCTTACGACCACGATGGCGGTCGCCTACTACCGCCTCGGCTACGCGGTGACCGCGCTGGAGACGCTGCGCCGCCAGCGGGAGCTTCTCGACGCCGCCGTCCAGCTCAGCACGACGCGCTATGCCACGGGCGCCGCGCCGCAAAGCGACCCCCTCCAGGCAAAGTTGGCCCGCGATCGCCTGCGGTCCGAGGAGTTCGCGTTGGAGAGCGAGCGAGTCGCCGCGCTCGCCGCGGTGAATGCGCTGCGGAACCGCGCACCAGGAGACTCGGTCCCGGTCACCGCGATAGACCCGGCTGCGCTACGTGCCGGGGCAGCGCCGCAGCCTCCCGCCGACTCGCTCGTGGCCCTGGCCCTCGCAACCCATCCCCGGCTCGCCGCGCGCCGGGCGGCAGTCGACGCGGCCACGCGCACGATTCAGGTCGAGCGTCTGGGCGCCCGGCCCGACTTCACCCTGACGCTGCGCTACGGTTACCGACCGCGGGCGTTCAACTTCAACTTTCCGGACTTCTTCTCCGCCTTCGTAGGCCTGCGCCTTCCGGTGTGGGCGTGGCGCAAACAGAACCGCCTTGCCGACGCCGCCCGCGCGGATTCGACCGGAGCCGCGGCAGGACTGCGCGACGCAGAGCTCCAGCTCAGTCGCGAGGTCGCTGAAGCCGCTGCCCGAGTCCAAGCGTCACAACAGCGCCTGGCGCTCCTCGTGGATGGCGTCCTGCCCAATGCGCGGGGAACGGTCGAATCCGTGCTGCGGAGCTATCAGGTCGGTCGTGCCGAATTCCTGACCCTGTTGTCGGTCGAAGACGCGCGATACCGGGCCGAGCTGGAAGCGGTCGCGGTAGCGGCGGACTACCAGGCTCAACTTGTCATGCTGCGGCAGCTGACCGCAGGGGAGACGCAGCCGTGAAACAGACCATAACCGGGCTGCTCGCCGCGGCCATGATGCTGACGGGATGCAAGAAGGCTCCCGCTCCGGACATGCAGGGGATGGCTGGCATGCCTGGAATGCCAGCTGCCGGCGCCGACACGTCGGGGGTCCCGCTGGATCGGGCCCAAGCGGCGAGGCTCGGCATCACGTTTGCTCGGGCCGCCGAGCGCCCGGTACGATCCTCGGTGCGGGCAGTCGGGATACTGAAGTACGCCGAACCCAACCTCGTGTACGTCAACGCTCGGGTCGGTGGTTGGGTGGAGCGCCTGTACGCGGATTACGTCGGTAAGCGTGTCGAGCAGGGCGACCCGCTGCTGGCGCTCTACTCTCCCGATCTGGTGAGTGCTCAGGAGGAATACCTCCTGGCGCGGCGACTGAAGGACGACACGCTCGCAACGAGCGCCCGGCGCCGTCTCGCCCTGTGGGACGTCCCGTCCGATCAAATCGACAGCCTGGAGACGAGAGGAAGTGGGACGCGCACGCTGTTGCTGCGCGCCCCGCGGAGCGGCGCAGTCACGGAGAAGATGGTCATCGAAGGCCAAGCGGTGAAGGCGGGGGACAACTTGTTCCAGATCGCCGACGCCCGAGTGCTCTGGGTGGACGTCGCGATCTTCGAGCAGGACGCGGCAGCGGTCCGCGTCGGCACCCCGGCCACGATCATCGTGGACGCG
>DASWCE010000085.1:0-2907 GCA_036390255.1 Gemmatimonadales bacterium
GGCGACTTGTCCTTGGAGAACCGGATGTCGCGATTGATCCGAAACATCGAGCGCTTGGGGTCGCCGGTGATCTCCGGCGCGAACCGCGCGAGCCGGACGTCCATCTCTTCGATCAGCGCGCGCATCGGCGCGCGGACGTCGTTTTCGTAAGCCTCGCGATGCGCCTCGAACCACGGCTTGGCGTTGTGCCGGGCAAGGCCGCGCAGGAAGGCCAGCGACATGGGCGTGAACATGACCGGCAAAACATGGGGGGCTGGAGAGGAACGGGTAGGGGGCACAGCATGCTGCGCCCCTACCTCAGCGCTTGACGGCCACTTGCGAGGCCCCTCCCAGCTTTGGGGCACACGCTGGGAGGACCTATGGAGCGCCGTGACGTCGTTCGCAATCTCGCCTGGATAATCGCCGGCACCGCGGCGGCCGCCTGCACGCCGCTCCGCATCATCACACGTGCGTTCCCCGAAGAATTCAAGCGCGATCGCGCCCTGGTGGAAGAAACGCTGCGCGCCTTTGCGTCGGCCGTGATTCCCCGAGCCGCCGGCGACACGTCCAATCCCGCTCGCGCGCTGCTCGATCACCGCTACCCGCTGGCCCGGTACGCCGCGTTTTTTGCCTCCGACCTGTCCCAGCGCTCCCAAAGCCGCTACGGGACACCTGCGTTCGCGACGCTCACGCTCGAACAGCGGACCGCGGTGATCGCCGACGGCCTCAGCGCCGATGGAACTACTCGCAAGCTGTATCGCGGCGCCATCTATCTGACACAGGTCGCAGTGTACGCCGGGATCTACGACGACGACGCGGGCTGTGCCCTGATCGGGTTCTCCGGGCGCTACCGCGGTGACGCAGTCAGCTACGAGAACGCGGACGCCTTTCTGCCCGCGCCGCTGACGTCCAGCGGCAACTACGAGTGAGGGTGCC
This sequence comes from Gemmatimonadales bacterium, assembly GCA_036390255.1. Taxonomy (GTDB): domain Bacteria; phylum Gemmatimonadota; class Gemmatimonadetes; order Gemmatimonadales; family GWC2-71-9; genus 20CM-2-65-7. The sequence continues at coordinate 916 of DASWCE010000085.1, forward strand.
AATGCCCCAGCACGAGACGGATGCGCTCATCATCGGGACCGGCTTTGGTGCGGCCGCGCCAGCGCTCCGCCTGGCTCAGGCGGGGCTCAAGGTCACGCTGCTCGAAAAGGGGCCGCGCATCGACCCGTTCAAGGATTTCCGCCAGACCTCGGATCCCGATTACGTGATGCGGTATCTGAAGGGACTGTCGGGCGATCATCTGGCGCTCACCTACGCGGAGGCACTGGGCGGCGGATCGGGATTTTACGAAATGGTGTCGCTGCGGGCGCCGTCGCGCGTGTTCGATCAGGTGGACGAGCACGGCCGGCGGCTGTGGCCCGCCGGTATAGATCGCGCGGCGCTCGACCCCTACTACGACATCGCCGAGCGCATGCTCCATGTCACGCAGATTCCCGTCGAGAAGGTGCCGAAGACGGGGCTCGTGTTCGCAACCATGATGAAGCGACTCGGCTACAGCTGCGACCGCGCCCGCTACGCAGAGCGCGGCTGCGTCGGCAGCGGGTTTTGCGTGACGGGATGCATTTACGCCGCGAAGCAGTCGCTCCTGCTGAACTACCTGCCGCAGGCGGTAGCCGCCGGCGCCACAATCGAGACGGACGTAGAGGCGCTGCACATCGCGCCGGTCCACCCACGCTTCGCGGCGCCCTACCGCTACGAGGTGCAGTGCCGCAAACGCGGCTCCGCCGACATCATCACGTATCGGACGCGCATTCTCATCGTCGGCGGCGGGACGATCGGCACGGCACGACTCCTGCTCGCATCGCGCGACCGCCTGCCGTTTTTGAGCGCGCAGCTGGGTCACAACATCGCGTTCAACGGCAGCGTGAAGGCGGCGGCGCTCCTCGCCGACGATTTGCCCGACGGCGACATGTTCACGGGCCGCACGCATCCCGGTATGATCAGCTATCAGTTTCTCGAGTCGCACGGCGTCACCGTCTCCGCGGCGAAAGCGATGCCGCTGGAGCTCGTCGCCGGCATCCGGTTGCGGGTGGAAGGTGACCGCCGCCGGCCGTCGTGGTGGGGCGAGCGAAACGTCGAGCTCATGGAGCAATGCCGGCACCGGCTGATCGCGCTCTACGCCATGGGCCTCACGCCGCCGAGTGCTCGTCTGTCGATCGCGAATGATGGATCATCAGTCGTGAGTCTCGAGCCGACTGCGGCGCTACGCGACTATCACGAGCGGACGGAGGAGCTGCTCCAGTCGATCCTGATGCGCACTGGCTGCCGCCTAGTGGACGTCGAATTCGTAAACCGGGACGGCGCACCGCATGGCGACCTGTTTTTCTCGACCGCGCATCAGGTGGGGTCGTGCCGCATGGCGGACTCCCGAGAGCACGGCGTTGTCACGGCGGCCGGCGAGGTGTTCGATTATCCGGGCCTCTACATCAGCGACGGCTCAGCGATTCCGTCGTCCCTCGCCGTGAACACGAGCCTCACGATCCTGGCAAATGCGGAGCGGATTGCCGACGAGATCGTCTTGTCCAGAAACGCGGCGTGAAGCGCGGTTGAGGATGGAGGGGCGTAGCATGCCGCGCCTTTACCTTTTCCCTTGCGCACGCGGGCGGTGCACGCCATTCTCTCCCCCTCACCATCGCCGGAGACATGATGCGCGCCCTTTGCTATCTCTCGTTCCTCCTGATCACGGCGTTCGCCTGCCAGCCGGCCGACAGCTCGGCCAGGGCGAAGTCGGCGATCGATGCCGCCAACGCCCAATGGCCGCGGCTGACCGGCAGCGGTCACGCCGATTCGATCGCGGAGTTCTACGCCGCGGACGCCGTCATCATGCCGCCGAACTTGGCCACCATGAAAGGCAAGGACGCAATCCGCACGTTCTTCGCGACGATGAACACCATGGATCCGAAGCCAATCCTGACACTTCACGCCGACGCGGTGCATGGCGCGGGCGCCATGGCGATGGAACGGGGCCGCTGGCACTGGGCCTTCCCCGCCGGCGCGAAACTGCCGCCCGGAATGCCGGCGGTGGACTCGGGC
>DASWCE010000086.1:0-2264 GCA_036390255.1 Gemmatimonadales bacterium
CCGGCGACGATCGGGATGAAGTCCTCCAGCTTGATCTTGAGCACCGGGTCGCCGGTGATGGTCGAGGTCGCGCTCATGGTGAAGTAGCCGACCGTGAGCCCGTCCGGCTGCGAGCCGATGTTGAGCCCGAGCTGGTTCATGGCGGTCGCGCCGCCGGCGCCCGCGACATTGCGGATGATCACCGTCGGCCGGCCCGGGATGTATTTGGCGAGGTGCCGCTGAAACACGCGTGCCTCGGTGTCGGCATTGCCGCCGGCCGCGTAGTTGACGAGGAGCGTGAGCGTCTTGTCCTTGTAGAACTGGGCGGAGGCGGGGGATGCCGTGAGTAGAGTCACGGCGACGGCGATCAACGGGCGCATCAGCATGGCACTCCTCCCTGCCTGAGCTTTCCTCCGCCCTCATCCTGAGGAGGTGCACGCAAGCCGCTCGGCTTGTGTGCACCGTCTCGAAGACCGTATGTCCCTTCCTTTGAAGAGGCGACTCGCCCTCGATGTTGTCGCGAGGGTTACCCGGAGAGGCCGGGCAGAGCCTCAAACAAGGAGGGCGAGTCATGAGCGATCATAGCGAAGCTTTCGTAGGTTTAGATACCTCGAAATTGCGTAATGCGGTCGCGATTGCGGAGGGCGTTCGGGGCGGTGAGGTTCGTTTCCTCGGCGAGTTTGAGAACAGCGCGGCGGCGACGGCCAAGCTGGTGAAGAAGCTTGCCGCCAAATACCGGCGGCTGACGTTCTGCTATGAGGCGGGACCGACCGGCTATGGGCTCTACCGGCAGATCAAGAGTCTTGGTCACGAGTGTGTCGTGGTTGCGCCGTCGCTGATTCCAAAGAAGCCGGGCGATCGGGTGAAGACCAACCGGCGCGATGCTCTCAGTTTGGCGAAGCTGCTGCGTGCCGACGAACTCACCGCGGTGTGGGTTCCGGACCGAGGTCACGAGGCCATGCGCGATCTGACGCGGGCGCGCGAGACGGCGATGATGGATCTGCGCTCGAAGCGCCAACAGACGTCGGCGTTCCTGCTGCGGCAGGGTCTGCACTATTCGGAACGCAAGAAGACCTGGACCAAGACGCACATGAACTGGCTGGCGAGCCAGAAGCTCGAACATGCCGAGCAGCGCCTGGTGTTCGAGGAGATGATGTTGGCGATGCGCCAGGCACAGGAGCGGCTCGAGCGATTGGAGCAGGCGATCCGGGTCGCGGTGCCGGACTGGTCGCTGGCCGAGGTGGTCACGGCTTTGATGGCGATGCGCGGCATTGATCTGATCTCGGCGGCGACGTTCCTGGCCGAGATCGGCGACCTCTCGCGCTTTCAACATCCGAGCGAGCTGATGGGATATCTCGGCCTGGTGCCATCGGAGGATTCGACCGGCGACAGGATCAAGCGCGGCCCGATCACCAAGGCCGGCAACCGGCGCGCACGCCGTATGCTGGTGGAATGCGCCTGGAGCTATCAGCATCCGCCGCGGGTGGGCCAGGAGAAGCAGGAGAAGGTCGCGGCCGCCCCGCGCGCGGTTCGCGAGATCGCCTGGAAGGCGCAGTGTCGCCTGCACGGGCGTTACCGGGCGCTGGTCAGAAGGGGCAAGCTGAAGACCGTTGCTATCACCGCGGTCGCGCGCGAGCTCGCGGGCTTCATCTGGGCCGTCAGCCGCGCGATCACCACCGCCCGTGTTGTAGCCAAGTAATATAAGGCGGGACTTCCGAGGGGAGTGAGTGGCCACGTTGGAACCGTTTCTCAGGGAGCCTGCGCCGGGGCATGGTCCGGTGAAGACAAATCTCGTGCAGCGGCGGGAGCGCAGCCACGGCAAGGGGAATTCCCGGCCATCCTTTGAAGCCGATCGCAAGATCGACGCACGTTCGAAGACAGGGAAAGCCCCGGGACGGAACACGGACATGCATGAACCCGCGAATGAGAGCTTGTTGACCGACGTCTCAGGCTTCGCTCCTACCGTTGCACGATCATCGCATCGATCACCTCCCCGGAGTTTGCGGAGAGGTCGGGCTGTTGCGCCTTCGGGGCTTGACATGGGACATAAGAGGATGACGGCTCAGGGAATTGCAGCTCGCTCCTGTACGATACCGCCGGGGCCGTCGCCCTTCGAGGCTCACCCGGCCGGAAGAGGCCGGGCGAGCGCCTCAGGATGACGGATAGGAGTCACTGCTCGCTGCCTTTCGGCTTACTCCGCCGCAAGCCGTGCCGCGCCAACCCACTGCGCGAGATCCTCGAGCGCGCGGCGGCAGAGCGCTTGCTTCTTGGCGAGCCCCTTGGCA
>DASWCE010000087.1:0-4192 GCA_036390255.1 Gemmatimonadales bacterium
CCCGACCGCTCCCTCGACGCGCTGCGCCAGGCGATCCTGCAGGCGTTGATGGACTCGGGCCAGCTCACCCCCGAGATGCTCAACGTGCTGCGCGGCGATTCCACCGGCGACGCGCAGAAAGATGCCGAGCTGCAGAAACAGCTGGCTGATCTGCTCGATCAGATCGTGCAGAAGCTGATCGAAGAGGGGTACTTGAACCTGCAACAGGCGCCGAAGATGCCTGGCGCCCAGCAGCCGGTCCTGGGCCCGGGCGGCATGGCCAAGGAAGCGGCGCAGCAGGTGCAGTTCAATCTCACCGACAAGGGCATCGATTTTCTCGGCTTCAGAACGCTCAAGCACCTGCTGGGGAGTATCGGGAAATCGAGCTTCGGCGCGCATGAGACGGAGCACCTGGCGACCGGCGTCGAGGCCGAATCCGCGAGCAAACGCTACGAGTACGGCGACACCCTCAACCTCGACGTGAACGCCACGCTGTCACACGCGCTGAAGCGCGAGGGCCTGGGCGTGCCGATCAACCTCGAGTACGACGATTTGATGGTGCACCAGGCCGAGTATCGCTCGTCGTCGGCGACGGTGCTGATGCTCGATTGCTCGCACTCGATGATTCTGTACGGGGAAGATCGGTTTACACCGGCCAAGAAGGTCGCGCTCGCACTGACCCATCTCATTCGCACTCAGTTCCCGGGCGACACCCTGCGCGTCGTGCTGTTTCACGACACGGCCGAGGAGATCCCCATCGGCCAGCTGGCGCACGCGCAGGTCGGGCCGTATCACACGAACACGACGGAAGGATTGAAGCTCGCACGCCGGATCCTGATAGGACAGCGCAAGGACATGCGGCAGATCATCATGATCACGGACGGCAAGCCATCCGCGCTGACGCAGCCCGACGGCCGGATATACGTGAACTCGATGGGCCTCGACCCGCACATCCTGCAGGCGACGTATCGCGAAGTCGCGCTCTGTCGCCGCAGCGGCATCATGATCAACACCTTCATGCTCGCGCGCGATCGCAGCCTGGTCGAGTTCGTGAAGAAGGTGTCCGCCATCTGCCGCGGCAAGGCCTACTTCACGAACACGATGACGCTCGGACAGTTCATCCTCATGGACTTCATGAGAAGGAAAACGCGGCGCGTCAGTTAGGGCGTTTTCACCGTCTCGCGCCGCTCCGCATCCTCTTCCGCATGCGTTGAGACGATCACGCTCTGCGCGATCGCGCTGCCCCCGAGCGCCGAGTCGCCGGCGAAATAGGCTTCCTCTCCATGCTCGCTCAAGTCGAGCCCGATCATCTCATCCGCAATCTGCGCCCGTGCACCGAAGACCGCGCGCACGATCGCGAGGATCACCACCGTCCCCACCGCGGCAATGATTACGGCTGCCAGCACGGCGTAGAGTTGCACCAGCATCTGCCCGGGATTGCCGGCAAATAGGCCGTTATTCCCGGCCGGATTCGCGAGCTTCGTCGCGAAGACGCCGGTGAGCAGCGCCCCTGCGACGCCGGCGAGTCCGTGGCAGGAGAACACGTCGAGCGAGTCGTCCAGAAGGCTGCGCGAGCGCCGCTGGATCGCGAAATAGCTCACACAGGCAGACAGCACGCCGATAACGAGCGAGGCGGGTGGCGTCACAAAGCCGGCCGCCGGGGTAATGCCTACGAGCCCGACCACCGCGCCCGTCGCGGCGCCGACCGCCGTCATCTTTCCGGTCCGCGTGGAGTCGAGCAGTGCCCAGGTGACCACGGCCGCGGCCGCCGCGGTGTTGGTGTTGACGAACGCGAGCGCCGCAAGCCCGTTCGCTGCGAGCGCCGACCCGGCGTTGAACCCGAACCAGCCGAACCACAACAGGCCCGCGCCGATCAAGACGAGTGGGACGTTGTGCGGCGACAGCGGGACGCGACGAAAGTCGCGGCGCGGCCCTAGGAACCGGGCGGCGACGAGTGCCGACACGCCCGCGCTGATATGCACGACCGTGCCGCCTGCGAAATCGAGCGCGCCCATCTTCTGCAGCCACCCGCCCGCGCCCCACACCCAATGGGCCAGCGGCGCGTAGACCAGTGTGGACCAGAGGACCAGGAATGCGAGATAGGCGCGAAACCGCATTCGCTCCACGATTGCGCCGGAGATCAGCGCGGGCGTGATGATCGCGAACATCGCCTGATAGATCGCGTGCGCGTGCTGCGGAATCGTGGCGGCGTAGGCCGGGTTGGGTTCGCCGCCCACGTGACGGAACAGCACCCAGTCGAGCCCGCCGAGCCAACCAGACCCTGGCGCGAACGACAGCGAGTAGCCGATCACGACCCACTGCACGCTGATCGCGCCCATGGCGACGATGCTCATCATCATCGTGTTGAGCGAGTTCTTGGAACGAACCAGCCCGCCATAGAAACAGGCGAGCCCGACCGTCATGAGGAGCACCAGGGCGCTCGCGGCGAGCACCCACGCGGTATCGCCGGCGCTTATCGCCGGCGTCTGCGTCATGCTTCGTCGGCGGCGCGCAACGCCGCTTGCTGCACCTCGTTGGCGTTCACCGCGGTGAGCGCCTCGTTGTTCTGTTCGCCGGTGCGGATGCGGATCACCCGCTCGATCGGCTGCACGAAGATCTTGCCGTCTCCGACCTCCCCGGTGCGGGCGGACGACAGGATCGCGTCGATGCAGGGCTGCACGAACGGCTCCGAACAAACCATCTCGATCTTTACTTTCTCATGGAATTCCATGACGAGGGTGGTTCCACGGTACTGGCTGACGATCTCGTGCTCGCCGCCGTGGCCGCTGACGCGGCTCAGCGTGATGCCGGTGATACCGGCACGAAACAGCGCCGCCTTGACTTCGGGCAGGCGCTCGGGCCGCACGATCGTGGTGATGAGTTTCATCGTTTCCTCCAAGCGTCGAACACGAGTTTCGATACGTCGCGCGCCAGCGCGTGAGCGTCATCGTCTTTCGGAATCCCGCCCGTCAGTACGACGAGGACGTAGCCGCGTCCGCCACCTGGGGGCTGCACGAATGCGGCATCGTGGTAGACCACCTGACCGATCCAACCGGTCTTGTGGTAGATGCGCGTCTCGGCGGGCAGTCCTGCCGGTATTCCTTCGTTGAAGTGTTGCCGTCCGAGAATGGCCAACATGTCTCGGCACGATCCCGCCGACGCGGCGGTTCCGTTCGCGATGGCAGCGAGCAGCATGCCGAGGTCGCGTGCCGTCGTCGTATTGTTGAGGCCTGCGCGGTATGCCTTGTCGTCTTCGACGCCGCGCAGCACCAAAATCGAATCCGCGCCGAGGGCATGGGCCGTGGCGTTGGCGCGCTTGGCGTCTACCTTCGCGATCAGCAGGTTGGTCGCGAGGTTGCTCGACACCGTCTCCATCAGCTCGATCAGCTCGCGGATGGACGCGCGCTGGCCGAGGCGCTTGTACAGCGACGAATCGGAATCATCCGTGACGTCGAGCTGGTAGGGCGAGCTATCGACGAGCGAGCGGAACGTGTTCGTCACGATGATCGAATCGTCGAGCGAGAGCAGTCCGGCATCCCGGTCCCGGAACAGCTGGATCATGACCGGAATCTTCATGGTGCTCGCGGCGTGGAACCGCCCGTCCGAACCCACGGTTAGGGAGTCGCCCGTCGTGAGGTCGCGGTAGTAGACGCCGACCCCGCGCGCGGTCGTCTGGAGGATCCGAGCCACGACCTGCGCTCGAAGAGAGGTATGTGGGGCTTGGGTTTGCAGCAGGATTAGCGCGAGGGCGAGCAATGCCATTCTGTCACATAAGATACCTTGTAGATTCCAGCGCGTGAGCGAGTTCGTCTTCGGTACCCATAACGCCGCCTTCGTGCAGGTCATGTACGAGGAGTACCTCCGGGATCCCTCGTCCGTGGCCCCCGAGTGGCGGGAGCTGTTCGATAACGGGAAGCTGGCGGAGCTGCCGATCATTCAGGGAGCACGGAGCACGGAGCAGGCAGCAGCGACGCCTGCACCGGCGCCAGCCGCGCCTCCTGCTCCACGCTCCGTGCTCCCTGCTCCCCCAGGAGCGACGCCCATTACGGGCCCCGCCGCCCGGTTAGTGCAGAACATGACCGAGTCGCTCACGGTCCCGACCGCGACCTCGTTCCGTGACATCTCGGCCACCACGCTCGACGCCCGCCGCAAGGCGCTCAACGCCCAATTGGCCGCGACTGGCAAGAAGAGCTCGTTCACGCACCTGATCGGT
>DASWCE010000088.1:0-6347 GCA_036390255.1 Gemmatimonadales bacterium
AGCTCCTGCGACATCCCGATCCCGATCGGGATTTGGATCTCGGGATGCTTGGCGTGGATCTGCGGCCCCGCCGTCACGAGGTCCTCCCACGTCTTGGGCCCGTCCGGCATGCCGATCTCGGTCCACAGGCTCTTCAAGTAGTCGCCAGGATCGGGGACGTAATTGTCGCTGAAGCCGAACCATTTGCGCGTCACGGGATTGTAGGTGGCGCGCTTACAGAGATCGAGGATCGGCCCGTGGGTGCGCTCGGCGTCGCGCACGACGTCCGCCATGTCGAGGACCTGCGGCTCGAACGCGCCCGGCGGCGACAGGAATTGAAAGAGGTCGTGACCCTGTTGGGCCGCGACCTCAGCGTTCGCCCGCGTCGTCAGGTCCGCCAGGGCGATGTGGTCCACCGTGACCTCGACGCCCTTCTTCGTGCCCCAGTCCTTGGCGTACTTGTCGAACCAGGTGTCGTAGGCGGGGACGAAATGGCTCCACTGCATGATCTTCAGCGTCTTCTGCTGGCGCTTGATCAGGATGGTTGGGCCGAGCACGACCGCCGCTGCGGCGGCGCCGGTCGTGGTGACGAATTGCCGCCGATCCATCCCTTTCCGCCTGGTCATGGACCTACCCTCCATTCATTTCATTCGGAAGGCGACTCGCGGCGAAGCGGACGACGCTCCGCCGCGAGCTCGCAAGACTCTTCAGAGCGTGTACAGCACGCTGAGGGCGTACTGGTCAGCCGTCCGGATACCAGTGCTCCACCTTGTCACCGCCCGGAAATACTCGAGCCCCAGCGCGTAGCGGCCGGCCCGAAACCGGATCAGCGCATCGGTGTCGTGATTCAACCGACGGAGTAGCGCGACGCCGTTGTCCGCCAGGAACTTCGACGCGTCCGGCTGGTCCATGCCGTAGTAGAACCACAGGCCCCAGTGGGGCGTCAGGTCGTAACCGCCCTGGGCCCACGCGCCCCAGCCCTGGATTTTCCCTTGCTGCGCAGCGACGGCGTTGGACCCGGCGCCCTGCGTGATGTGGCCAAACTGCTGTCCGATGTTGTGGCCGAAATAATAGTTGCCGTGCAGTGTCAGTTTCCCCGACGTGATGTTATGGCCGGTCTCGAAAGCCCAGCCGTTCAAGTCGCCGCCGTTGACCCCAACCCCGTTCACGTCCTTGTTGTCCACGTGGTAGACCACGTAGCCGTTCCAGTTCGCGCCGCCGAATTTCTTGGCGAGGTTGAACCGGGCTTCGAACTGCGGCTTTCCGGACGCCTCACCGCTCCCGACGCCGCTAGCCCCCACGGCCGGGCCCGAGCCCTTCAACAGGGCCAACTGCAGCTGCACGGTGAGCGGCTTGCCGGGCCTGAGGTCGTGATAGAGGAACACGCCCGGGAACCGCCAGCCAATCATGCCGGTCGCGCCATATCCCAGGGGGAAGGCGAGATGCGTCAGCGACACGGGCACTTCGCCGAACAGCGGCGCCCAGAACTGGCCCACGCGCAGCGTCGTGTGGCCGTTCGTCAGATCCACGTAGGCAAAGCGGGCGCGGAGCTGTGGCTGCTCATCCCCGAACGGCGGGGTACCGTTGATGGCGCCGAAGAAATCGGCCTCGAGCGTGGCCTTCGGTGCCCACCTGCCCAACACCGGTCCGGCGCTGAAGTCGAACCGGATGCGGGTGTTCCGGATGTCGCCGTCCAAGAACCCTTGGTCGGTCGTGGGCTGCGCCAGGCTCGCCCACTCGGCGTTCTGACCCTGCCCGAAGTCGAACAAGCCCCGGTTGTTGTGCATTGTGGCGTTGATGAAGCCACCGATGGTGAGCGTGTCACCCGCCCCAAGCTTCACTGTTTGCTGTGCGCCCGCGGTCCGTACACTCCCGAGCGTCACGAGCGCCGCGACGATGATCCCAGAGAATCGCGCTACTCGCATTCTCATGATCTCCTCCCCAGGTGAGACTGCGTGAACGACACTCAGCCTTTCACCGCTCCCATGGTGAAGCCCTGAATGAAGCGATCGATGAAGAGGTTGTAGATGATGGCGAGCGGGATACTGGTAAACAATGCAGCGGCCATGAGGGAGCCCCAGTGGTACACATCGCCGCGCACCAGCGCGATGGGGACGCCCAGGCTGACGGTCATGCGATCGACCGAGCTGATAAACGTCAGCGCGTACACGAATTCTTGCATAACCAACGTGAACGTGAAGACGACCACGGTCAAGATGCCCGGCAGGATGAGACGCGGCGCTACCCGCAAGATTACGGCCAGCCGGCTGTAGCCGTCGATCATGGCCTGCTCCTCGATCTCCCACGGCACCGACCGCATGAATCCCATCACGAGCCAGGTGCAGAATGGAATCGTCATAGTCGGATAGACGAGAATCAGGGCGCCGAGCGAGTTCTGCAGGCCCAGTAGCGAGATCACGCGGGAGAACGGGATGAACAGCAGGGTGGGAGGGATAAGATAGGTGAAGAAAATGCCCATCCCCAACCGTTCACCCCAACGCCCGGCGAGCCGGGCCAGGCTGTACCCCGCCGGCACCGCTACGACCACCGTGATGATCACCACGGCGACGATCACGAGCAAGGTGTTCGCCACCCAACGCAGGAAGTCCGTCTGTCCGAACAGCAAGCGCACGTGTTCGAGCGTCGGCGGGTCGTTGAAGATCCAGGGCACGTGCCGCGTGTCGAACGCCCCGACGTACAGGTCCCGGTTCTGCTTGAATGCGGTGATGAACATCCAATAGAACGGAAAGCCGGCGAACGCCGTGAAGCCCAGCGCCGCGGCGTACAGCGCCACGCGCTTCAGCGGAGCCCCCCCTCTCGCGCGCCGACCTCGGCCCGGCGAGCGAACCGCAGCAAGAGGACGGCGACGGCGATGAGGAACGGCAGGAGGAAGACGGCGATCGCGGCGCCCTGCCCCAGATCGGCGCCCAGCACGCCGCGTTGGAACGCGAGCGTAGGCAGGACATGGGTGGTATTCGCCGGTCCTCCGCCCGTCAGGATGAATACGACGCCGAGGTCCGTCGCGGTATAGACCACGCCGAACAACACGGCGACGGCCACGACCGGAAGCAGCAGCGGCAGCTCGACGTGGACGAGGCGTCGCCAGAAGCCTGCGCCGTCCACGATCGACGCTTCGATGACGTCCTGCGGAATTGACGCGAGGCCCGCGAGCACGATCATGGTCGCGAACGGGAAGATTCGCCATGCCTGCACGATAATGATCGCGACGAGCGCGAGGGTGGGCTCCCCGAGCCAGTAGAGCCAGCCGTGGAGAAGACCGGCCACCTTGAGCGTCCAGTTGATCACGCTGAACGTCGAGTCGAAGATCCAGGTCCAGGCGATCGCGGCGAGTGAGACGGGGACCGCCCACGGCAACAGCAACACGAACCGCGCGGCGCGCTTGCCGTGGAAGGTAGCGCGGAACACCTGGGCCGCCGCCGTCGCCAGGACGACGACGAGCACTTGGGATCCGATCGTCACGATCGCCGTGTTGCTGAGCGAGCGGAGAAAGATCGGGTCGGCGAGAATGGTGGTGTAATTGCGAAAACCGGCCCAGTTGAAGGTCAGGCTCCCCGCGGTGGCGCTCGAGAAGCTGAGCAGAATCGCCAGCACGAATGGCACGCCGACGAGCAGGATCACGTAGGCAAGGGCCGGGCTGAGCATCGCCGCGCCGAGTAGATCTTCGCGATCGGCAAACTTCACCGCCCCCCCGCCCCCCCTCCCCCCGGCACCCGCGCCCCGGTCTCAGCATTGAAGTAGCAGAGCGCCCGCTCGGGCACGGCGAAATCGAGCAGCACTCCCTCTTCTTCCGGAATTGCCCGTCCGACGTTAGCGGGCAGCTTCGCGATTACCGTTGCGCCGGGGGCCGTTTCTACGGTTCCGTACACGTATCGGTCCGAGCCCAGGTACTCCACGCGCCGGACGATGAGCGGAACCAGGTGGAGCGGCTCCCGCCCGCCGAAGTGGTCGCGGGGGAGCAGGTGCTCGGGCCGGAAGCCCAGCAGCATCCCGCCGGGCTGTTCGACGAGGTTCATAGGTGGCTGCCCGAGAAACGTGGCGACGAACGTGTCGACGGGGTCCTCGTAGACCTGCTGGGGGGTGCCCACCTGCCGCACCCTTCCGCGATCCATGACCGCGATACGGTCACCCAGGCCTAAGGCTTCGACCTGATCGTGCGTGACGTACACGGTGGTACGCCGGATCTGCCGCTGGAACCGCTTCAGCTCGTCGCGCGCGGTGTTACGAAGCTTGGCATCGAGGTTGGCGAGCGGCTCGTCGAGCAGGAACACCTGGGGGTCCCGCACCAGGGCGCGGCACAGCGCGACGCGCTGGCGCTCGCCGCCCGACAGCTGGCGCGGGTAGCGGTCCAGGTAGCGCGTAATCCCGAACAGGTCCGCCGCCCAGCGGACTTTCTCGGTGATGTTCGCGCGCGGCAGGCCGGCGGCTTCGAGGGGAAACGCGATGTTCCCGAAGACGGTGCGGTGCGGATAGAGGGCGTAACTCTGGAACACCATCGCGATGCCGCGGGCGCGCGGTGGCACTACTCCGTCCACCCGCCGGCTGCCGATGTAGATCTCGCCCGCGCTCGGATGCTCCAGGCCCGCGATCATGCGGAGCAGCGTCGTCTTGCCGCAGCCCGATGGCCCCAGCAGGACCAGCAGCTCTCCATCGCGGATCGAGAGATCGACCCCATCGACCGCGTCATGGTCGCCGAACCGCTTGCGCAACGCGCGGATTTCCACGCCTGCCATGTAGGTCAAAAGATAGACGCCCAGCGGCCTCTCGGCCTCTTCCTCGTCATCTAGCCATCTCAATCCCTTCCAAATCATATTTCTGTCCCCTCGTAGGAGAGCTGGCGCGTTATGCGCGTGTACAAGACTCCCGAAATTCGCAATGTGGCCGTAGTTGGCCACGGCGCGAGCGGCAAGACCTCTCTGGTCGATGCGCTGGCGTTCGTGGCCGGAACGAGCAAACGGCATGGATCAGTCAAGGATGGCACCGCCCTCACCGATTACACCCCTGACGAAATCGAACGCAAATACTCCATCAACCTCGCGCTGGCCGTCGCCGAGTGGATGGACACGAAGATCAACCTGATCGACACCCCCGGATATCTGGACTTCACCGGCGATGCCCTCGCCGGCGTGTACGCCGCCGACGCCGCCGTCGTGGTGCTGTCCGCGACCGCCGGCGTCGAAGTGGGGACCGAGAAAGTGTGGGATTACTGCGAGCGGCGGGCGCTGCCGCGTCTCTTCTTCGTGTCGCTGATGGACAAGGAGCACGCCGACTTCGAGCGCGTCTACAATCAGATCAAGGAACAGTTGACGCCCAAGGTGATCCCGGTGGAGATCCCGGTCGGCGAAGGACTGGAATTCCACGGGATCATCAATCTCTTCTCGAAGAAGGCGCACCTGTACAAGAAGGGCACGAAGGCGGGCGAATACGACGAAGTCGACGTCCCCGCCGAGTACAAGGATCGCTTCGAGAAGTACTCGCAGGAGCTGATCGAAAGCATCGCCGCGACCGACGACACGCTGCTCGAGCGCTACCTCGGCGGCGCAGAGATCGGCCGCGACGAGGCAATTGCCGCCATGAAGGCCGGCATGGCGAAGGGGGAGCTGTTTCCGCTGTTCTGCGGTGCCGCCGAGCTGACCTATGGCACGCGGGCGTTACTCAACAAGCTCGTCGAGCTGTGCCCGGCGCCGCAGGAACGGCCGCCCGTTGAGGCCCAGAAATGGGGTAGCGCGGAGCGGATCACGCTCCCGGCGGACGACGCCGGGCCACTGGCGGCGCAGGTGTTCAAGACCGTCTCCGAGCCCCACGTTGGGGACGTGACGCTGTTCCGGATCTTCTCGGGCCACGTGAAAAACGGTCAGGATGCGTGGAACGCGCCGCGTGAGCTGTCGGAGAAGCTCAACCATCTGTGCGTCGGCCTCGGGAAAGAGCGCATCGAGATCGCGGAGCTGCATGCGGGGGACATCGGCGTCGTGGCGAAGCTGCGCGACACCCATACCAACGACACGCTGTCGACCAAGGATAAGGGCCTGGTTCTGCCGAAGATTCCGTTCCCCGAGCCGGTCATCACGGTCGCCGTCGAGGTCAAGCAGCGCGGCGAAGAGGACAAGCTCTCGACCGGGCTCCACAAGCTGCACGAAGAGGATCCGACGTTTCATCACGAGTACAACGGGGAGCTGGCGCAGACGCTCATCCGCGGGCTCGGCGAGCGGCATCTGGAGATCATCGTGGGCCGGCTGGCCCGGAAGTTCGGCGTGCACGCGCAGACCGCGAAGCCGAAGGTCGCCTATCGCGAAACGTTCCGCGGCAAGTCGGAGGGGCAGGGAAAGCACAAGAAGCAGACCGGCGGGCGC
>DASWCE010000089.1:0-130858 GCA_036390255.1 Gemmatimonadales bacterium
CTGCCCTGAAACGGGAGCCGCCCGGTCAGCGCTTCGTACAGCATCACGCCCACCGCGTACCAGTCGCTCGCGGGGCTGCGCTGTCCTTCAACTTGTTCCGGCGACATGTAGGCCACCGTACCCCACAGGCCTTCTTCACGAGTCTGCAGTGGCGACGGGGGCGCGACCACGTCAGCCAAGCCGAAGTCCAGAATGACCACCCGCCCAGCGGGCGTCACCAGGACGTTGGACGGTTTGAGATCGCGGTGCACGATGCCCGCGCGATGCAACGCCACCACCCCTTTGATCAGCTGCGCCAGTGCGGCGCGGAGCCGGGGAACATCCGGAGGCTCTCGCGTTTCGGACTGGCTCCGAGGTGCGGGTCGGACGTAGGCGAAGAACTCGACGCCGTCGACCAGTTCCATCGTGTAGAACCAGTCGTCCCCGTCCGCCACGAGCTCGTACAGCGACGCGAGATTGGCGTGGGCGATGTCGCTGAGCACACGGAACTCTTTTTTCAGGCGGTAAATGGCGGAGGGGTCCTGCCACCGCAGGGTCTTCAGGGCGACGGTTTCGTGGCGCTCCTGATCGTACGCCTCGTATACCGCGCCCATGCCGCCGGTGCCAAGCCGCCGGCGGATTACAAACCGATCCGTGCCGTGAAAATCGTCGCCCTGTGCCTTCAACTGACCTACCTGGCCTAGGCAGGAGAAGAACTTAACGGGCGTGGGGCTTCACGCGAGCCCTCGAGCGCGCGTTCTACTCGAGGAGCGCTTGCACTTCAGCCGCCGCCGCAATCCGGCGGTCGACGTGGTCCCCGATCGCTCTGGCGCGCTCGAGGACGAGCGTAAGATCGGAGGGCGACCCCACGCCGGATTGCCGCTTCACGAGGGCGAGGCGCAGGTGCTCGAGCGCCGCCACGGCTTCGGTGAGCGATTCACCCGTGTCCCCTCGTGCCCGCAGCGCCTCTGCCCCGGTCTCCAATCGCTCGATCACGGCCGGGAGGTCTCGTGCCTGGCGCCGCTCCGCATCCGGCAGCGCCTGATAAGCGGAGAGCGCCGAGCGTCCCAGCACGAGCTCGGTCCGCTCGATCGAGGGCAGGGCCGCGCGTGCAGTCGCCCTGAGGCCCCAACCAGCGAGCCAGAAGAACGAGCGTCCGGCTCTTCCGGCCCAGATCCGGTACCACAACGAGTCCAGCCGCAGGAACCAGCGGCGCCGCTTGATGACTTCGTCCTCCTCCTGCTGCACCTGCCGTTCGGCAAGCAGGGCCGCCCGAATGTCGCCGAACGTGTAGCCGTCCTTCAGGAGTCGGCGCGCCACCACGACCAGTTGAAAGAGGAGGATCGCACCGATTATCCCCATCCCTTTCCCAGCGAGCACCGACGTCAACAGGACCAGGGTGGAGACTTGCGCGTTCCGCACGAAGGCACGGAGCAGCGGCGGGGCGCGAAAGTCTCGGCCCCGCAATTCGCCCGCGACCCGCGCGAGATCGTCCGCGGTCTGAAACCGCTCCGACGGCGCTTTGCGGAGCAGCCGGTCGACCACGCCGCCAAGTTTGACGGGCACCTCGGGCCGGAGCTGCTGGACCCGTGGCGCGATCTCGTAGACGTGTTTCGTGATGATCGCGGGCGCGTTTGCAGCCTCGAAGGGTGCCCGGCCGGTGAGGGCGTAGAAGAACGTCGCGCCGAGGGAGTAGAGGTCGCTGCGCGCATCCACCGGCTCGCCGCACGCTTGCTCGGGGCTCATGTAGCGCGCGGTCCCGGTGACCGAGCCCGGGCTTTCCGCCTTCCCTGCCCGGCTCCCGAGCGCGATTCCGAAGTCGGTGACGACCGCGCGCTCGGTCGCGCGCTCGATCATGATGTTGTCGGGCTTCACGTCGCGGTGAATCACGCCGCGCTGATGCGCGGCGCCCAGCGCCCACGCCACTTCCTGCAGCAGCTTCGTCGCCAAGCGCGGCGGGAGCGGGCCGGCTCGCTCCACCCGCTCGCGCAGCGTCTCGCCGTCCACGAAGCCCATCACGAAAAACACGAGGTCACCGCGTGCCTCGACCAGGTGAATGGGCACGATGTTGGGATGCGCGAGGCCGGCGGCGGTCCGCGCCTCTTGTAGGAAGCGGTCCCGTTCGTCGGGGCGCGTCGCGAGGTGCGGCGGGAGCAGCTTGATCGCGACCGGGCGGTCGAGCGCCACATCACGGGCGAGCAGCACGATCCCCATACCGCCTCGTCCGAGCTCGCGCTCGATCGAATAGCGGCCGGCGAGCAGCTCCTGGAGCCCCAGGAACTCTGCGCTGATCGACGCGGTCATGTGTGTCTCGTCCTACGAGCAGAGCCTCGCTGCGTTTCGAGCCGGCCGCGAATGGCGAGCTTCACCCACGAGGTTGGCGAAACTCATGGGGTTGCGACTGATCGGCATACGCCGCCTATTTTAACGCTCGTTAGCGCCCCCAGATGAACCGCTTCACTCGGAGACCCTGCATGCGATTCTCACCCTCATTGACCGCCGCCATCGGCGCGAGCCTGTTGCTCGCCGCCTGCCAAGACGCACCAACTATCACCCGCACCCCTGCGCCGAGTTTCAGCACGTTTGGCGCTGGGGGCGCGGTCGTCGTCGACGTCAGCCGCGATACGACGGCCCAGAACGAGACCCCCCTGGCCTTCAATCCGGCGAACCCGAGCAACATGATCACCGGCAACAACGACTGGAACTACAACGACGGCTGCGGCGTCAACGCCACCTTCGACGGCGGCAAGACTTGGACGCCGACGCTGCCGAGCGGCTTCATCCCCGGCATCACCGCGTTCACGAATGATCCCTCCGTGCCGGGCACCGGCACGTACGATTTTGGCGGCGATCCGGCGGTCGCGTTCAGCCCCGACGGCGGCACCGCCTATTTCACCTGCTTCGGCTACAAGGGAAAGAACGTCGCGCTCTGGCTCAGCCGCTCGAGCGACGGTGGCCGCACCTGGACCGCGGGCGGCCCCGATCATCCGCTCACGCTCGTCAGCGCATTCCAGGGCGAGGGGAAAGCGAGAGGATCGAATGGGCAATTCCCCGACCACGAGTCCATCACGGTCGCGAATGACGGCACGATCTTTGTGCCGTGGGCGCACTTTACGGGATTCAGCGGGCACTCGCCCATCTTCATCGGGGTGTCGCGCGACGGCGGCAACAGCTTCGCGCTCCCGGTAAAAGTCTCCAGCGGGTCGGTCCGCAGCGATCAGGATGCGCGTATCGTGATCGACAACGCGACCGGGTATGCCTATCTGACGTTCGACAATTCGGTGCAGGGCGGCAAAGGCACCGCGATGTTCGTAAGTGTGTCCACCGACCGCGGTGCAACGTGGAGTAATTCGTTCAAGTTCGCCACATTCCAAAACCCGGTCTGCCTGTATCCACCATACTGCTTCAACATCTCCGGCGGGCAGTTCCGCGCTCCTGGCTCGTATCCCGCTCCCGCATTCGATCCGACTACGCATCGCCTATACGTCGCCTACACCGACATCGTCGCCAATAAGGCACAGGTGTTCCTCACCTATGCCGACGTCAGCGACATCACGAAATGGTCGACACCGGTCGTGGTCGCGCCGGCATCCGGTGATCGGATCAACGTGGAGTTGAGTGTCGAGCCGGGCACTGGCCGGCTCGATCTCATGACCAACGACCGCAGTTACACCGGCAACACGTTGTTTGACGTTGCGTATATCACCAGCTCGGACGGCGGCAGCACCTGGTCGACCACACGCGTGACAAAGACGAGCTGGGACCCCTCGGCGTACGGCGTCCCGTGTGGTTCCTGCGCCAGCGGCGTCCGCCCCTTCATCGGCGACTACGACGGCATCATTTCCTTGCCGGGCAGCGCCGCGATGACGTGGACGGGGCCGGGCAAGACGTTCGGCACCTACCCGACGAATCTCGAGGTCTTCTTCGGCAGCGTCACTCCCTAAGCCGATGACGACTCGCCGCGACTTCCTCGTCAGCGTCGCTCAGGCCAGCGTCGCGCTCTCGGCGCTACGGCTCGAGCATCCATCGGTCCTGTGGGCGCGTCCGGACTCCCCGAACCTTCTCGACGTGCCGATCGGCCCCGACTGGCGCATGCTCGGCCCGTTCCGTGGCGGCCGCGTCGACGCCGTGTGCGGCGTGCCCGGCCGCCCAGACGAGTTCTACTTCGGCCACGTGAATGGCGGCGTCTGGAAAACCATCGACGCCGGGAGAACATGGTCGCCGATATTCGACGACCAGCCCGTCGCGTCGATCGGCGCCCTGGCGGTCGCGCCGTCCGCACCCGACGTCATTTATGTCGGCAGCGGCGAGTCCACGCTGCGCGACTCCACGGGCTTCGGAAACGGCGTCTACAAGTCCACCGACGCCGGCCGCACGTGGACCCACCTCGGCCTGAGCGACACACAGCACATCGGCAAGATCGCCGTGGATCCCAAGAACCCCGACGTTGTCTTCGTCGCCGCGATTGGCCACCTCTATGCCGCAAACGCCGAGCGCGGAGTGTTCCGCTCGCGCGACGGCGGCCGCACCTGGCAGAAAGTCCTCTACAAGGACGAGAACGTCGGCGCGGTCGAGGTCGTCATCGATCCCACCGATTCGCGCGTCGTGTACGCGGGACTGTGGAATACCCGCCGCCCGCCCTGGTTCGTTTACGCGACCACCAACGGTCCCGGTGGCGGCATCCACAAGTCCACCGACGGCGGATCGACCTGGCACCAGCTGACGGTCGGCCTGCCCGCCGCTGGGATCGGACGGACCGGCGTCGCCGTGGCGCCGTCCAATCCGCAGCGGGTGTACGCCGTGGTGGACTGCCTGGTGCGCGACCCGGCCGCGCCACCGCCGCCGCCGCCGGAGCCGGGACGCCCCGCGCAACCGCCGCCCGGGCAGGGCGGCGTATTCCGCTCGGACGACGCCGGTGCGACCTGGCGGCGCGTCGGCGCCGACCAGGCGCTGTGGGGCCGCGGCTGGTATTTCGAGAAAATCGCCGTCGATCCGAAGGACCCCGACATCGTGTACGTGCCGAACGTGGCGGTGAATCGCAGCCGCGACGGCGGCGCCACGTGGGACGTGATCCGGGGCTCACCGGGCGGCGACGATTACCACCAGGTGTGGATCGCCCCCGACAACCCGGACCTCCTGATCGTCGCGAGCGATCAAGGCACGATCATCACGCGCAACGCGCGCACCGCCGATCCACGCGCCATGACCTGGAGCTCGTGGCTCAATCAGCCCACCGCCCAGATCTACCACGCATCGGTCGACTATCGCTTCCCGTACTGGGTCGTCGGCGCGCAACAGGATAGCGGCGCGGTGGCGGTGCGCTCGCGGGGCAAGTTCGCGCAAATTTCGCAGCGTGACTGGGAGCCGATCGGCGCCGCCGGCGAGAGCGGCTACGCGATGGGCGACCCGCTGCACCCCGGCATCATCTACGGCGGCGAGGGCAGTCGCTGGGACCTCGAGAACAACCTGTCGGTCCCGAACACCGCGGCGCCCAAGGGCACCGAGACCGACCGGGCCGACTGGACCCAGCCGCTGGTGCTGTCTCCGGCCGATCCGCACGCGCTCTATTATGCCAGCCAATTCCTGTTCAAGACGACCGACGGCGCGCGCACGTGGACCCAGATCAGCAAGGACCTGACTCGACCCGATCCCGGCATCCCGCCCAACCTCGATGCGACCGCAGCCGCGGCCACCGATCGCACCGGCAAGCGCGGCGTCATCTACGCGGTGGCTCCGTCGCCACTGCGCGCGCCTATGATCTGGATCGGCACCGACGACGGGCTCATCCAGCTCACGACCGATGATGGCACGACGTGGCGCGACGTCACGCCCTCCGCCATGACCGCATGGAGCCGCGTCACCGGCATCGAAGCGTCGCACTTCGACGCGGACACGGCGTACGCGAGCGTCGACCGGCACCAGCTCCAGGACTTCGTGCCGTACATCTACCGCACGCGCGATCGGGGCCGGACCTGGCAGCTCATCACGGCGGGTCTTCCGGATGGCGTGTACGTCCACGTGGTCAAGGAAGACCTGGTGCGTCGCGGGCTGTTATTCGCCGGGACCGAGCGCGGGGCGTTCGTGTCGTTCGACGACGGCGACCACTGGCAGCCGCTGCAGCGCAACCTGCCGGTGACGTCCGTGCGCGACTTCGTGGTGTACGGCAACGATCTCATCGTCGCCACGCACGGCCGCGGGTTCTGGGTGATGGACGACATCAGCGCGCTGCGGCAGGTCACGGCCGAGGTGCTCCAGGCCGACGCCTGGCTCTTCCGGCCCGCGGACGCCATCAATGTCGTGCCGGGCGACGATGACGGCACACCGCTCCAGCGCGACGAGCCGCAGGCTCAGAACCCCCCCGACGGCGTGGTTCTAGACTTCTATCTCAAAGCGGCAGCCCCGGGCGCTGTGACTCTAGAGATCCTCGACGCCACGGGCAAAGTGTTGAGGAAGTGGCCCGGCGACGCGGCGGAGGGGCCGCGAGGCGGCCGAGGGACGAACGGACTCCCACGGGTGTCGCCGCTGTGGCAGCCTGTGCCGGAGGTGCTCTCCACGGTGGTCGGGATGCACCGCGTCGTCTGGCGGCCGGTCGCACCGGCTGAGCCGGCCGGACCGGGTGGTGGTGGTGGTGGCGGTGGACCGCGGCGCGGGGGCGGGGCGCGGCTCACCGGTACGTTCACGGCGCGGTTGACCGTCAACGGCCGGGCAAATACCCAGACCTTCACGGTGCGCCCAGATCCGCGTAGCGAGGGACGCTAGCGCGAGAACCGGCTTTTGAACGTCTGACCGTAGGTGGTCGGTGTGCCGTCGTAGCTCGAGATCAAGTCGAGCGGATCGCCCCAAACATCCCACGACCACCCGAGATAGCCGCTGCCACCCGGGCGCGCGTCCATCCAATCCATCAGCGCCGTCACGAAAGCGCTGCCGTGATCGTTTTGCCCCAGCTCACCGAGCACCAGTGGAACCTGCAGCGCAACGGGGACCGCGGTGCTGTCCCAACACGCTGTGGTCGAGCACCAGCTGAAATTGTAGATGTGCCATGATGCCGCGAGGTTGTTGAGCGGGTCGACAGGCTTGTTCGCGAGCCAGCTCGAAAGGCCAGCGGCATACTGGACGCCGCCCACCATGATGACGTTCGTCGCGCCCGCACCGCGGACTGCGGTCACAAGCTCCTGCATGCCGGCCGCCTGGTAGCTCATGCCGGCGCAGGTTCCGCCCTCACGCCAGCAACGCCACGCCTCAGGCGTATCGCGGTTGCTGTCGGGAAACGGCTCGTTGAACAAATCGAAGATGACACGATTGTTGCTGCCAAAGGCGGCAGCGACCTCGCGCCAGAACTCCGGTGTGTGGTCGCGATCCGGCATGGGCGCCTGGCGGAGCGCCACCACCGTGTCCGGAGCGCTCCAGTGCAGATCGAGGATGACGATCAGACCGGCACGATTGAGGAGCCTGACATAATCGCTGATCACTCGGGAGTAATTGTCGCCCGAGTACGCAGGCTTCACGCCGTTGATGGCGAGCCAGCAGGTCTCATTGAGCGGCACGCGCACCGCGTTGGCTTTCCACGACGCGATCGCGGCGACGGAAGCGGAATCCGACGGGCCATCGAAAAATCCCCAGCCCTGCGCGCACGCGTACTCGGCGCCGGACCGGTTCACGCCGCGCAGCCGCACCACTCGTCCCGCTGAGTCGACGAGGTGATTGCCCTGGACGTGGACCGCCGGGGCAGGCCCCGGCGATCCACTTGAACTCTCGGTGGGGCTGGCGTTACACCCACACAGCAGGCCAGCTGCCAGCCAAGCCCAGTGAGGAAGCCTCATGCAGACGAGTATTACACACGAGGCCGTAAGGCCACGTGTGACGGTGGTCACCCTACTGCGCCGCTGCCTCCCACTGCTGCCGGCTCATCACCACAATCGGCTCGAGCTTCTTGTTCCGCAGCGCCGCGTTGATGCCCGCCAAGTCACGCGTCGTCCAGGCATCGAAGTCCCGCACCACATCCGTCAGCTCGCGCGCGATCGCGTCGGCGCGCTCCACCTGCGTCTGCGACGGCCCGCCATCGTAGAAGACGATGTTGCCGTACAGGTCGGTGAGGTTCTCGCGGAGGCGCTCTTCGCCAGTGATCATGCCGCCTTCCTTCGTCGCGACGATCTTCTTCCGCATCGCATCGACCGCCGCCGACGCGGCACGCAGGCGTTTCGCGACGGCATCGCCCGCCGCCAGCCTCCCGGCCCGGTCATCGAGCGCCTGGCGGACGCCGTTCACACGCTCGACGGCGAACGTCATGTCGTTCAGCGTGCCGGACACCTTGAGTGCCAGATCGAGCGCCGCCTGACGCTCCTGCGCCGTGTGCGTACTGCGCGGGTCGGGGACGAGCGCGAGCTGCGTCGTGTACGTCGCGGTGTCCTTCGTCAGCTTCATCGTGTAAGTGCCGGGCAGGACCCGCGGGCCGAAGGCCGCGCCGAAGGCCGCACTCGCCGCCGGCGGCACGCGCGGCGCAGTCAGGCGCATGGACCACGTCGCTCGATTCAGGCCACGCCGTTTGCTCGTCGGCAGCGTGCCGAGGAGCTTCCCGCTCGCGTCGAACACCTCGAGCTTCATGTCGCCAAAAATGTGACGCCGCCGCTGGTAATACGTGATCACCGCATCGCTCGGCGGATTGGGGCCAACATACATGGCGTCGCCGTTCGCCCAACCGCCACCGGCTTGCAGCCGCTGGACCGTCGGACGGCCGGGCAGGAAGGCCACCGAGCTCGCGAGCACCTGCGGCGTCAACGCCCGCAGCGGCGAGATGTCGTCGATGATCCAGATGCCCCGGCCGTGCGTCGCGATCACGAGATCGTGATCGCGCGGATGGATCGCGAGATCGCGTACGGCGACCGCCGGTAGATCCCCGCCCTTGTAGTGCGCCCACTGCCTCCCACCGTCCACGGACACCCACAGACCGAATTCGGTGCCCAGGAACAGCAGATTGGGGTTGACGAGATCTTCCTTGATGACGTGCGCATAGCCGCGTACCGGGCTCCCGGAAGTGATCAGTGGCGTCCAGGTCGCGCCGAAATCGGTGGACTTGTAGGCGTACGGCCGCATGTCTCCGAACGTATGCAGGTCGAACGTCGCGTAGATCGTCCCCGCATCGAAATGTCCAGGCTCGACCGACGTCACCCACGCGTTCTGGGGCAGCCCGGCGATCCTGGTCACCACGTTCGTCCACGTTTTCCCGCCATCGCGCGTCACCTGCAGGTTGCCGTCGTCCGTCCCGACCCAGATCAGATCGGGATTCTTGGGCGACTCCGCAATCGCGAAGATCGTCGTGTGCATCTCGGCGGCGGAATTGTCAACCGTCACGCCGCCCGACTGCTCCTGCCGCTGCTTCAGCGGATCGTTGGTCGTCAGGTCGGGAGAGATGCGCTCCCACGTTTGGCCGAAGTCCTTCGAGCGGAACAGTACCTCCGCGCCGATGTAGGTCGTCCCCCGCTGTGTGGCACTGATATGAATCGGCGTGTTCCAGTTGAAGCGGAGCTTCTTCTCCTGATAGTGCGGCAGCGGCCGGATGTTGCGCGACTCGTGCGTCTTGCGGTTGACGCGCCCGATTTCCCCGCCCTGGTACTCGGCGTACAGGTAATCGGGGTCGGTTGGGTCGGCGAACATCCAGAAGCCGTCGCCCCCGTACATGTTCTCCCACTGGTGGTTCGTGATGCCGCCGGGGTACTCCGACGGACCCACCCACGAGCTGTTGTCCTGCAGGCCCCCGTACACGTTGTACGGCCGTGCCATGTCGACGCTGACGTGATAGAACTGCGACACCGGCAGGTTCTCGTTCTTCACCCATTTGTTTCCGGCATCGTAGGAGAACCACAGGCCGCCGTCGTCGCCGGTGATCAGATGATCGGTGTCATTAGGGTCGACCCACACATCATGGAAGTCACCGTGCGCGCCGCCCGAGATGCCGCTGAAGCTCTTGCCGCCGTCGGTGCTGACGATGAGACCGCCGTCGGGCTTGTAGACGCGGTCCGGATTCGCAGGGTCGACGATCAGGTTTGCGAAGTAAAACGGCCGCCAGATCATATTCTGGCTGCGATCGAGCATCTGCCACGTCCTGCCGCCGTTTTCGGACCGATACAGCGCGTTGAGCGGCGGCACCGCCTCGATAAACGCGTACACGATGTCCGGTTTCGACGGCGCAACGGCGACCGCGACGCGACCCCATGGCTTGGGCGGCAACCCGGAGCCGGCCGTTGCTGTCAAATCGGTCCACGTCGCGCCGCCATCGCTGCTCTTAAAGAGGCTCGAGGCGCTCGGCACGGTTGCGCTGTCGCCACCGGAGCGGAACGTCCAGCCGCGGCGGCGGAAATCCCACATCCCCGCATACAGCGTCCTCGGGCGCGACGGGTCCATCGCCAGCATCGAGCAGCCAGTGGAGGCGTTGCCGCCTTTCAGCACCTGCGCCCAGGTCTTGCCGCCGTCGGTCGTCTTGTAGACGCCTCGGGTCTCACTGTCGCTCCAGAGCTTCCCGGGGACACAGACGTACACCGTGTTCGTCTCGTTTGGGTCCACGAGGATCTTGACGATGTGCTCGGACTCGCGCAGCCCCATGTTGGTCCAGTTCTCACCGGCATCGTCCGAGCGGTAGATCCCGTCGCCGATGGACACGCTGTTGCGCATCCACGACTCACCGGTGCCCACCCAGACCACCTTTGCGTTTTTCGGATCGATGGTCACCGCGCCAATCGATTGCACGGGCTGCTTGTCGAAGACCGGCTTGAACGTCGTGCCGCCGTTCATCGACTTCCACACGCCGCCGCTCGCCGATCCGACGTAGATCGTGAGCCGCGCGCCCTCGTGCACGGCCGCGAGCGCCGCGATGCGCCCGCTCATCGCCGCCGAACCGATATTGCGCGCGCCGAGCCCCGAGATCGCCTCGGAATCGACGGTTACGGCAGGTTGCTGCACGATCAGCAGCAGGAGGAGGGCGTTCATGGACGAGCTCCCGGCCGCGCGAACCGCTGGTCGTCGAGCGGAACGTTGGCCTCGATCTTGTCATATGTGACCTTCGAACGGTCTGCGCTGCTCGAGCCTTTCGGCCCGGATTCATACGAGAACGGCAGATAGACGCCGGCCACCTGCTTGTAATCGCCGAGCGATGTTTCGAATTCCTGCGGCGCGCCGCGGATCATGCGTTGCGTGTCGATCCTGATCGGGACGTAGTACTCGGTGTCCAGGTAGTAGAAGCTGACGTCTCCGTTGGGACGCGTGACTTTGAGCTTGTAGGCGTCGCTTCCTTCGATCTGCTCCACGCCATGATACTCCACGCGATTGCCTTTGGCCTGGTAGTTCACGAGCGGCCCGTCGAAGTCGGCGTCGTCGAGAATGCCGTGCATCTCATCCTCCCCGAGCGCCTCCGGATCCCGCTTGCCGTTCCATGGCTCGATCTTCCAGCCGCTGTGCCCATCGTAGGCGTTGATGCCGGTCATGCCCTGGATCGAAAACTCTTCCCGCACGCTGTTGGGACGCTTGTTCTCCTGCACGACCACCGCCTCGAATCCGCCGCTCCCGGTGAATTTGCCAGCGCGGCGCAGCGACTGCAGCGCTTGCATGCGCGCCATGCCGCCCGACGCCTGGACGTATTTCGCGATGAGACTGTCGACGGACTGCGCGGAGAGCGGCGTCGCGCACAGCGTGAATGCCGCGAGCTTAAACAGGATGCTACGCATGGTTCCTCCAACGCTCCAACGAGGGGACGGAGAAAATAGCCACTGGTCGCGCGCTCGCAACCGAACGCGTAGCTTCTCCGCCCATGGCGCGTGTGCCAGCCCAACAGTTCCCCAACCTCACCGTGCTGTCGCATCCGTTGATCCAGCACAAGCTCACCATCCTGCGCGACAAGCGCACGAGCACGCGTGACTTCAAGCAGCTCGTCAACGAGATCGCGATGCTCATGGCGTATGAAGTGACGAAAGACTTGCCGCTCGAGCCGGTGGAGATCGAAACGCCGCTCGAGAAGACGTCCGGAAGCCAAGTAGCGGGGAAGAAGCTGACGCTCGTCCCGATCCTGCGTGCGGGGTTGGGCATGGTGGAGGGCATTTCCCAACTGATCCCGTCCGCGCGTGTGGGGCATATCGGCTTGTACCGGGATCATGCGACGCTGCAACCCGTCGATTACTACTTCAAGATTCCATCGGGAGAAGCCGACCGCGCGTTCTTCTTGCTCGACCCCATGCTGGCAACCGGGGGGTCGGCAGTCGCAGCGGTCAGCGCGCTGTCCCGCGCCGGAGCGCAGAAGATTCGCTTCTTGTGCCTTGTTGCGGCACCAGAAGGCGTGAAGGCGATGCTGGACGCCCACCCCAAGGTGCCGGTATACACTGCTTCGCTGGACCGTGAGCTCAACGCCAAGGGGTACATTCTCCCCGGGCTGGGGGATGCCGGCGACCGCCTATTTGGAACTCGGTAGCGCCGCCGGATGATATCCCTGTATACTAGCCCGGTCGTGGTTAGGGGGGCTCTATGCTTCGCTTGGTTTTGTCGTCCCTGCTGGTGGTTGTCTCTCCGACACTAGCGGCCTCGCAACAGGGAGGGGGGGGAGCGCCGCACGACAGCGTCCGTGGCGCCGTTCGCCTCGTGGACGCCCGCAATCACGCGCTCGAGGTCATGACGGGCGTGGGGATGACGCTACGCGTCGTGCGTCTTCAGGTCCCCGCCACAGTGCCCGTCACGGCGACCCCCGGCCGGGATCAGCTCGCGCTCAGCGACCTGAAAGCTGGGGACGTGGTCCGCGTGACGTTCGGCAATCGGACCGGTGGACTCGTCGCGTACACGATCGAGCGGATCGGCCGCATGGCAAGCGGGGTGCAACGCTCGCCATGACGCGCCGCGCGCTGGTCTGCGCTTGCTCCGCCGCGATCATGCTGGCGGGGCAGGCGTGTCGCCGCCCACCCAAGCCCGGCGATCCCGTGCGCGGCCTGTCTGCCGCCGAGCGCGCCCGGTTCGATCAGGGCAAGGCCGTCTTCGACAGCGTGTTCACACCGGAGACGGGGCTGGGGCCCTTGTTCAACGCGAACGGGTGCGCGGAGTGTCACGAGGACCCGGTGGCGGGCGGGACTGGCGACGAGGTCGAGCGGCACGCGAGCGTCTTTCATGAGGTCGCACCGAGCGGAGGACGCCAGTGCGACGAACTGGCGGCGCTGGGCGGCCCGGTATATCAGAATCACGTCACACCGGCTCTCCACACCGCGCTCGGCATCGACAGCGAGCCCGTTCCCGCCGCAGCGACGGCGGTCGCGAGGCGCACCATTCCCGATGTCTTCGGCTTCGGTCTGCTCGATGCCGTCCCCGACTCCGAGATCCTCGCGTATGCCGATCCCGACGACCGCGATCACGACGGCATTTCCGGCCGCCCCAACCGATTTTTCGACGGCCGCCTGGGACGGTTCGGACGCAAAGCCCTGGTCCCGACGTTACTCGAGTTCAACGAAGGTGCATTCAGCGCGGAACAAGGCATCACGACGCCCGCGCTGCCGACGGAGGAAACGGTCGCGGGGACTCCGATTCCAGCCGGCACCGATCCGGCGCCGGATCCCGAGCTGAACGCGCAGCAAGTCGAGCTGGCCGACGCCTTTGTGCGGCTGCTCGCGCCGCCAGCACCGCTCAAGATGTCGCGCGAGGCGCGCGAAGGGAGCGATGTCTTCAAGCGGGTAGGGTGCGCAAAGTGCCACATTCCGACCCTCACAACCGGCGACAGTCCCATCGCGGCCCTGCGACATAAGCAGGTCGCCGCTTACACGGACCTTCTGCTGCACGACATGGGACCCGACCTGGGCGACATCTGCCTCGGGCTTGCGACGCCGACCGAATTCCGCACTGAGCCGTTAATGGCGCTTCACCTCAGGTCCCGCTTCCTGCACGACGGCCGGGCCAAGACGCCCGAGGAGGCGATCGAGCAGCACGGGGGTGAGGCCGCCAGGGCCCGGGACCTCTTCCGCGCCCTGTCGCCTGGAGAACGGGCGGCGCTGGTGGCCTTCCTCAAGACACTCTAGGGAGCCTTCCCACGTAACCCTTTTGTCGTCCCCCGTGTCCCATCAGTAGTTACGAGACCTGCTCGTCACCTCGGAGCGTCGTGGACGAATCACAGCTCATTGCCCGCGTCCGCGCCGGGGATAGCGCCGCAGAGCGCGCGCTGTATAACGCGCATGTGGACCGCGTGTACCGCCTGGCCTTCCGGCTCGCGGGCGATGATGCCCTCGCGCAGGATTTCACCCAGGAAACGTTCATTCGCGCGTTCGACCGGATCGGCTCGTTCCGTGGCGATGCCGCGTTTTCGACCTGGCTGCACACGATCACGACCACGGTCGTGCTGAACGGCTTACGGAAGGTGAAGCGATTTCGGCAGCGGGAAGCGGACATCGACGACGCGCACGAGATCGGCGTAGTGCAACGGCACGCCGAACCGGATCTGAAAGCGCGGCTCAAGCAGGCGATCGATGATCTGCCGGAGGGTTACCGAACGGTGTTTCTGATGCACGATGTCGAGGGCTACACACACGAAGAGATCGGCGCCGCATTGGGCGTCGAGACCGGCACGTCGAAGGCACAGCTGTCGCGCGCGCGGGCAAAGCTGCGCGTGGCGCTGTCTGACTTCGCAGGAGAATGGGTGAGATGATGGACCAGCACGAAGATCCCAAGTTCGAGCAGTGGCTGAAGGACGCGGCCCGTACCACGTACCACGCACCACGCACGCCGCCTCGCGAGGAGATGTGGACTCGGATCCAAGCCGCGCGCCAGCGTCGCCATATCATCGAGTTGCGTCCGTGGATGAAGTGGGCGGTGGCGGCCGCGGCCGCGTTGATCCTCGGGATCGGCATCGGGCGCTGGACCGCGCTGCAACCGGGTGCGACGAACGGCACCACCACGGTCGCCACGACCGACTCCGGACAGTCCGACGTCGTCTATCAAATCGCCGCGACGCAATATCTGTCCCGCACGGAGGCGTTCCTGACTGCTTTCCGAGAGGACCAGAGAGCGAATAGCGCCGATGGCGCGCGGTTCGCGCGGCAGGCGCGTGACCTCCTCACGACAACCCGCTTGATGCTCGACTCGCCCGCGGGAAACGACCAACGGTTACGGTCGCTGCTCGAGGACCTGGAGCTCGTGCTCGTGCAAATCTCGCAGCTCGGCGACGCCCACAACGGGCACGACACCGATCTCATCACGCAAGGCATGAACCAATCGAACGTGTTGCCCAAGCTGCGCTCCGCGATCCCCGCAGGGCCGGTGCCGGTACGCACACAAGGAGCGCTCTGATGTTGTCTTCTCTTTCCCTCTTGCTCGCCGTCGCGACTGCCGTGCAGGCGACTGCCAGGCCGACGCCCGCGCCGTCGGCGCGCGCGCATCGCCGCGCGCATGTCGCCACGATCGCGCCGCTCGCGGCCGCATCGGCGGAGCTCGAGGCGGCGGCAGCGCAGCTGGAGATGGCGCAGCCCGCCTTCGTGATGTTGAGCGCACAGGCCCCTGTTCTCGCCATGACGCTACAGGGCCCCGCGTTCGCGCTCAGCGCCGCGCCGATGGCGATGAGCGCTGAGTTGGCGGAGCTCTCGGGCCTCTCCGGTCTCGCTGGACTCTCGGGTCTGGCCGGCCTGGCGTCGTTGGCGGATGTTGGGGACTTCACGTTCGCTGACGAGGATGAGCCGGAGCTGCGTTGGCCGCAGGACGAGGTGAGCACGCAGGCAGATGTTGCCGATTCGCTCTATCGGGCTGCGCGCCAGTCGCTGAACCGCAACGATTACGACCAGGCGGCCGGTCTGTTCCGCAGCATCCGCGATCGGTATCCAAAGTCGACTTACGTCCCGAACACGTACTACTGGGAAGCGTTCGCGCTGTATCGCGCCGGCTCCGACGACAACCTGCGTGCCGCGCGCGAGGCCCTGCAAATCCAGGCGTCGCGCTATCCCAAAGCGAGCACCAGGCGGGACGCCGAAGTGCTGCTGCGGCGCGTGCGGGGTGCGCTGGCCCGCGGTGGGGATTCCCACGCCGCCGAGGACCTCGAACGGGATCTCGATTCCATTGAGCCGGGGCAACCGGCACCGCCGCAACCGGTACAACCACCGCAAGGTCGCGGACCTCGGCCCGGTCGCGTACACGTTGGCCGCGACGACTGTGACGACGATGATGACCTTCGGATTGCGGCGTTGAACGCGGTACTGCAGATGGACCCGGACCGCGCGGTGCCGCTCCTGAAAACGGTGCTCGCTCGGCGCGATGACGGATCTGCGTGCCTACGGCGCAAAGCGGTGTTCCTCCTGTCGCAGAAGCGCACCTCCGAGACGTCGTCGCTCCTGCTCAACGCCGTGCGCTCCGATCCCGACCAGGAGGTGCGCGAGCAGGCGGTGTTCTGGCTGTCGCAGGTGCCGGGCGAGGAAACGGTCGCGGCGCTGGACTCGATCCTCCGCGATGCACGGACCAATGAAGACATCCAGGACAAAGCGATCTTTGCCCTGTCGCAACATCGCAGCGCGCGCGCCGGAGTCATTCTGCGCGATTTTGCGGCGCGGCGGGATGTCAGCTCCGACATGCGAGAGAAGGCGATTTTCTGGCTCGGTCAGAATCGATCGACGGAGAACGCGGACTTTCTGAAGGGGCTGTTCAGCAAGGTCGAGACCGAAGACCTCAAAGAGAAGATCATCTTCTCGCTGTCCCAGATGGGCGGTGGCGACAACTACCGCTGGCTGATGGATATCGCGTTGAACCCGAAAGAAGACATCGAAATCCGCAAGAAGGCGCTGTTCTGGGCGGGCCAGGGGCACAACGTCGATGTCGCAGACCTGGTGCGGTTGTACGAAAGCATGAACGATCGCGAAATGAAGGAGCAGCTGATCTTCGTGTACTCCCAGCGGCGCGAAGACGCCGCCCTCGACAAGCTGTTTGACATCGGGAAAAACGATCCCGACCGCGAGCTCCGCAAGAAAGCGATCTTCTGGATCGGCCAGTCGCGGAGCCCGCGGGCGGCGCAGTTCCTCCAGGAGCTGATCAACCAATGACAACCCGTGCGTGGTGCGCGGTGAGCGCGCTGTTGCTGGTCGTGCCGAACGCAGCGGCGGCCCAATCGCTCGAGCGGCGCGTCGCGAATGCGCCGGATGGGACGGTACGGTTCAGCTTCGCCGCCCGGCCCGGCGTGTACGGCAACGGCCGCAACTCGATCAGTTGGGACTGCGACAAGGGGAATTGCCGCAATCGGCAGGTGGACGGCAATTGGAACGACCACGACGACTGGGACATGCCGTGCGATTCGGGCCCGGTGCGGGTGGCACTCAGCAAGAGCAGTGGGCGCATCACCGACCTCCGCGTGTATGTCGGCGGCGAGTGGCGCGCCAATACGTCCGCGACCGACCTCGGCATGGTCGGCACGAAGGACGCGACCAGTTACCTGCTCGGGTTGGCACTGCGCGATGAGTCGCGCGCGGCGGAGAAAGCCATTTTCCCCGCCATACTCGCCGATAGCGTGACGATCTGGCCCGACCTGTTGAAGATTGCGAAGTCCGACGACGTCTCCCGGAAGGTGCGACGCTCAGCGGTGTTCTGGCTCGGCCAGGTGGCCGGCGACGCCGCAACGCGTGGCCTCACCGACCTGGTCGCGGACGGTGGCCAGGATCGTGAGGTTCGTGAGTCGGCCGTGTTCGCGCTCTCGCAGCGTCCTCGCGACGAAGGAGTGCCGGCACTGATCCGCATCGCCAAGGAAAACAAGGATCCCGACCTGCGGCGCAAAGCCATTTTCTGGCTGGGTCAATCGGACGATCCCCGGGCGCTGGCGCTGTTTGAGGAGTTGCTGACCCGGCCCTGAGTATCTTGTGGCATGCCTTTCTGGACCGGACGGCGTGCCGTCGGCGGGATTCTCCTTCTCGTTGTCCTGATCGCGCTCACCTGGGCGGCCGTGGTGGTCGCGGTCGCCATTCAGGCTGCCCACGATGAAGCGACCGGCGCGGACGCGATCGCGGTCCTCGGCGC
Organism: Gemmatimonadales bacterium; assembly: GCA_036390255.1. Lineage (GTDB taxonomy): Bacteria > Gemmatimonadota > Gemmatimonadetes > Gemmatimonadales > GWC2-71-9 > 20CM-2-65-7. The sequence continues at coordinate 17,974 of DASWCE010000089.1, forward strand.
CGCGCAGTACAATGGCCGCCCCTCGCCCGTCTTTCGCGCCCGACTCGATCACGCGGCAACACTCTACCAGCGCGGCCTCGCCCCTGTCGTTCTCGTTACAGGCGGCGTCGGCGCGCACGACTCCCTCAACGAAGCCAACGTCGGCCGGGACTACTTGACCCGGCTCGGCCTGCCGGATGACGCGGTCATCCCGCTCGCCGGCGGCCATGACACGTACTCCTCGATCGAGCAGGTGCAGCGATGGTTCGCGGGCCGGGAGAGCCGTCGGGTGCTCCTCGTGAGCGACGGCTTTCACATGCTGCGACTCCGAATCATCGCCCGGCGCCTGGGGCTAACGCCCTACACCTCGCCTGCCGCCGGCTCCCCCATCCACGCAAACGTGCGTCGCAATACCGGATACCTCTTTGCCGAGGGGTTCAAGGTCCCGTTTACCTGGATGTTTCAGCACTAGAAAAAGGATCGCCGATGCAGATCGACACGAAGCGCATTCACTCGGGGCGAGTGATCAATCTGGACATCGATACGGTGCGCTTTCCTGATGGATCCACGGGGGAGCTCGAGATCATCCGGCACCCCGGAGCCGCCGCAGTCGTGCCCTTCGCGTCCGATCCGCGCGGCCCGGATCCAACGGTCCTGCTAATCCAACAGTACCGGTACGCCGCGAATGGGTCGCTAATCGAGGTCCCCGCCGGACGGCTGAATCCCGGTGAAGACCCGGAGGTGTGCGCCCGTCGCGAGCTGCTGGAGGAGGTTGGTGTGACGGCAGGGCGTCTCGAGCGTCTTACTACTATATGGACAACGCCCGGCTTCACGGACGAACGCATTCACCTGTTTTGGGCATCCGAGCTCAAGGCAGACAAGCACGCGCGCGAGCCGGACGAGTTCATCGAAGTAGTCCCCAAGCAGTTGTCAGAGGCGCTGCAACTGGTGCGAAGCGGCGGAATATCCGACGCCAAGACGGCACTGAGCCTTTTCTTCGTGGCTGGTTTCATCCTGGAGCATTAGCACTCTCCTCCTTCGGATCTAGATCGAATGTGGAATTGTGTCGTCCCCAGGCTCGGACAATATTCCCCTTTCGCATCCCGTTGCCACTCGCAACTGATTGCCCCATAAGTGGTTAGTACGCAAGCCTGGGAGGCACACTTTGTGCTAAGTGCTCATAAAGTGAATCAGGGCAGCGTCTTCGCCGTTTCCGCCAGAAACAGCAAGGTCACGATGCGCAACGCGCTCAAGCGTCCCACGTTGGCTGTCGACTCGCAGCGAGCACTGCAGCGGGAAGCGTTGCATGAGCTCGACGACGGCCAGATCGTGATGCGCCATCTGGCGGGCGAGCCCCAGGCGTTCGGGACGCTGGTCGACCGCTACCAGACGCGGCTCCTCAACTTCGTCAATCGCACCATCGGTGATCGTGAGCGGGCCGAGGATCTCGTCCAAGAGGTCTTCATTCGGGTCTTCCGCCATCTCCACCGCTTCGACCAGACCAAGAAATTCTCGACGTGGATCTACACGATCGCGTCCAATCTCGCGAAGAACGAGTTGCGCAATCGTAGCCGCAATCCCCTTGTCCTATTCCAGACCATCAAGAAAAACTGGGAAGCGGATCATCGGCCGTTGCAGTTCGAGGATACGACTGCCCGGCCGGACGATCTCTATCGGAAGCGGTTCCTGAAGGATGCCGTTGACCACTGTGTCCAGCGGTTGCCGGAGCACCACCGCGAGGTGTTCGTGCTCCGCGAGCTCGAAGGGAAGAGCTACCAGGAGATCGCCGAAATCACCGGCTGCAATTTGGGGACGGTGAAGAGCCGTCTGAATCGGGCCCGCAACAGCTTCGCCCAGCTCATCGGTCCCATCCTCGTTTAGCTACAACTCGGCGCTTGGAACCCCGGCTGCGGAACCCCCCGTGGCCGGGAATGGTACATTTCTCACGTATGCGTTGCAGGGAACTCCTCGAGCGGCACAGCGATTTTCGGGACGGGCTGATCACCGGGCCCCGGGAGTTGCGTCGCGTTGCGCGACACTTGGCGCATTGCGCGGCGTGTCGGCGCTACGACGCCACAGTCCGTCAAGCGGTTCAAGCCTTGCACGCCACATCCTCCATCACTCCCTCGGCGGATTTTCGGCAGCGCCTGGACGCCCGCATTGCCGTCGAGCGACGGCGCGTGCCGCGCGCCCCAGCGCGGGCCGGCGTGTCGGCCACGATGTTGGTGATCGCCGCGCTGGCGCTCTTCGTTTTTGAGTTCACACACCGCCCGCGCATCGAGCGCGCGCCGCTGCTGCCGCCGGTCGCGTTTCCCAAGCCCGTCGCCGGTGCCGCGCTGCCGTTCGTTTCCTTCCAGGATCCGCGCGCCATCATCCTCGTCGGGAATACCTATTCCCCACCAAGGAGCCTTTCTCCGAGCACAGGGGCGCGGTAACTTCGCTGGATGGCGGCGCTCACGCTCGACGCGCTCCTTCGCAGCCTGAAGAAGGGCGCTCCACCCCCCGAAACTGTCTACGTGCTGTACGGTGACGAAGACGTCCTCAAGGACGAGGCAGTGCGGATGCTGGTCGATGCCGCCGTCGGATCGAGCCGTGATTTCAATCTCGATATGCGGTACGCCCTCGATCTGAGCCCGGAGTCATTTCATGCGCTCGTCAACACGCCGCCCATGCTGGCCGAGCGCCGCGCGGTCGTGATTCGCGGGGTGGAGCAGCTCGGCAAGCGCAAGACGAAGCTGCGCGACGAAGTTCTCCGCTATCTCGCGACGCCCAATCCGACCACGCTGCTTGTGCTCGTCGTCGCAGCGGGCGAAGAGCCAGATCCCGACATTCTGCGGGCAAGCACCGCCACCCGGCTGGACGCACTCGCCGCCGAGCGGATACCTCGGTGGCTGCAGCACCGCGCAACGACGTTGGCGCTCACGCTCGCCCCCGACGCAGCGGACTTGCTGTTGAAGGCCGTCGGCAATGATCTCGCCACATTGAGCCGCGAGCTCGAGAAGCTGGCGTCGCTCGACACGGGAAGTGGTACGAGCCGGCCGGTCACGGTCGAGGATGTCTCGAGCCTCGTCGGGGTCCGGCGGAATGAGACGATATTCGACCTGGTCGACGCTGCCCTGGAGCGGCGCGCCGCACAAGCCGCGCGACTGGTCGAGCCGGTGCTCGGGCAGGCTGGGATGAGCGGCGTGAAGATCCTGTCGCTGCTGGGCACGCACCTGGTCGGCACGGCCCTGGCGCGATCGGAACGCGATCGCGGTGTTAGTCCCAGTCAGCTTCCGGACACGCTGTACCGGCAGCTGCAGGCGGTGCGGCCGTACGGCCTGCGGCGCTATAAAGACGAAGCGGCCCGCTGGAGCGCATGGAGCGCACGCTGGACCGCGCAGGAGTTGGGCGACGCCCTGCGCGCCGCGCTCGCGGCCGATAATGCGTTGAAAACGGCAACCGTCTCGGATGACCGGGGGATCGTCACGCAATTGGTGCTCGGATTTGCGAAACTGAATCAGGAGGCTGCGTGAGGCGGCCGGTCGCGGTCGCGGTCCTGGTGTTGGCTGTGGGGCCGCCCGGCCGCCTGGCCGGCCAGACGGACACGCGTCTCGTGGAAGCGCTGCGACTCGCCCAGTCGGGCCAGGTCGATTCCGGCCGCGCCATCGTGCGGCGGCTGCTCGCGACACTTCCGCCGAGCGACTCCTCCTATCCGCAGGCGTTGCTGGCGGCTGCGAAGATCGCGCCCGATGCGCCGACCGTTTCCTCGAATCTGAACCGCATCGTGGTCGAATACGGAGCGACTCCGTGGGCCGACGATGCGCTGTTGTTGCTCTCCCAGCTGTACTTCGCGCAACACGACCCGGCCCAGACGGTCCAAGCCGCTGAGCGATTGAATCGCGACTATCCCGATTCGCCATTCCGGCCGCGCGCGAGCTTCTACGCCGCGCGCGCCTATTTCGAGCTCAAGAACGAAACGCGCGGCTGCGAGCTCATCCGGCAAGCGCTCGATGGCGCCGGGGACGACGTCGAGTTCAAGAATCAGGTCAGCTTCTACGCGTCCCGCTGTGGTGCGCCAGCGACGCCGACGACCACCACAACGACGCCCACGTCGACCGATACGGGATCCAAGGCGACGTCCACGACCCTTCCCCGTGCGTACGCCGTCCAGGTGCTCGCGGTGAAGAGCACGGCACAGGTGGACGACATGCTCACCCGACTCAAGGTTCTGGGTTTCGACGCGCGCGTCGTGCGTGACTCGACCGGCTTCTTCAAGATCCGCGTCGGACATTACGCCACGCACGACGAGGCGGTGCGGACGCAGCGACGCCTCAAGCAGAAAGTCGGCGGGCAGCCATTCGTGGTAGATGAGCCATGACGGCGGTGACGCCACCGGAAACACCGCTCATGCAGCAATACCGTGAGATCAAGGCGCGCTATCCCCAGACTATCCTGTTTTTCCGGATGGGCGAGTTCTACGAAATGTTCGAAGACGATGCCAAGCTCGCCGCGCGCGAACTGGGGCTCACCCTCACCTCGCGCAACAACGGCGGCGCCGCCGAGGTCCCGCTTGCCGGTGTGCCTGTCAAGGCTGCGACGGAGTACCTGCGCCGGCTGATCGCGAAGGGACACCGCGTCGCGATCGCCGAGCAGATCGAAGATCCCAAGCTCGCCAAAGGCGTGGTGCGTCGCGCCGTCGTCGAGACCGTCACGCCGGGCACAGTGCTCAGCGACGACTGGCTGATCCGTAATCGGAACAACTACGTCGTCGCGGTGGACCCCCGGGGGGTCGCGGCGGGGCTGGCCACCCTCGACGTCACGACGGGCGAGCTGATCCTGGAAATTGCGCCGACGGCCGAGATCCAGCCCGCCCTCGCGCGATACGAGGCACGCGAGGTGGTGCTGCCCGCGGAGACAACGGTCGCTGCACCCGGGGCGACCGTCACGGCCCGCGAAGCGTGGGAATTCGATGCCGAACTGGCGCGCGAAGATCTGATGCGCACGTACGGGATTGCGTCCCTGGACGGACTGGGCATCGGGCCCGACGACCGACCCGCCCTCGGCGCGGCCGGTGCGCTGCTGCGCTACGCCCGCGAACTTAAACCCGGCGGTCTCCCGCACCTCGCGCATCCGACCATCGTCCGGCGCGGCGACGTGCTTCCGCTCGACGAGATGACGCGTCGTAATCTCGAGCTGGTCGAGCCGCTGCGAGCCGGAGCCGAGGGGGCGACGCTGCTCGAGGTGATCGACCGCACTCTGACACCGATGGCCGGCCGGCTGCTGCGCCGCTGGCTGCTGGCGCCCCTCGTGGATCCCGCCGCGATCAACGCCAGGCTGGACGCCGTGGCGGTGCTGGTCACCGACGGCCGGGGCCGCGAACGGCTGCGCGAAGCCCTGGACGGGGTGCGAGATCTCGAGCGCCTGGCCGGGCGAGCGGCGCTTGGTCGCGCTACCCCTCGCGAGATGGGGGCGCTGCGCGATTCGATCGTACGGTTGCCCGACGTGGCCGGTGCGCTGGGCGGACTGCACGGTCGCGAACAGTCCGAGCTGGTGGACAAGAGCGCGCACGAGTTCGATCTGCTCGCCGATCTCGGAGACGAGCTGAGTCGCGCTCTGGTCGAGCGGCCCCCGGCGCAGCTCGACGACGGGGACTCGATCAAGGCGGGATACGATCACGAGCTCGACGAGCTCAAGGCGGCGCGCGACGGCGGCAAACAGTACATCGCCGGCCTGCAATCGCGCGAGCGGGAGCGCACCGGCATCACGTCGCTCAAGGTGGGCTTCAACAAGGTCTTCGGCTACTACATCGAAGTCACGAACACCCATCGCGAGCGCATCCCATCGGATTACGAGCGGCGCCAGACGCTCACCGGTGCGGAGCGATACGTCACACCCGAGCTGAAAGAGTACGAGGCGAAGGTGCTGGGCGCGGAAGAGCGCATTGCGGCGCGAGAAGCGGCGGTGCTCGATCAGCTCCGGCGCCGGGTCGGCGACGCGATTGCGCGGGTGCAGGCCACCGCCGGACATCTGGCCCGGTGCGACGTCTGGGCGGCGCTGGCTGACGTCGCCGAGCGCGAGCGGTACGTCCGGCCGGAAGTCACGAACGATTTCACGCTGGCGCTCGAAGGCAGCCGCCATCCGGTGGTCGAGCGCATGATGGCGCGGGAAGCGTTCATCCCCAACGACGTGACGCTGGATGAAGCCGGGCGGGTCGTGCTCCTCACCGGTCCCAACATGGCCGGCAAGTCAACCTTGCTCCGCCAGGTCGGCCTCTGCGTCGTGCTCGCGCAGATCGGCTCGTTCGTCCCGTGCAAACGCGCGCGCATCGGCGTCGTCGACCGGCTGTTCACGCGCGTCGGCGCGTCAGACAACCTGGTCCGCGGCCAGTCGACGTTCATGGTCGAGATGAGTGAGACCAGCGCGATCCTACATGGGGCGACGACGCGCAGTCTCGTCCTGCTCGATGAGATCGGGCGGGGGACCTCGACGTACGACGGCGTGGCGATCGCGTGGGCAGTTACGGAGTGCCTGCATAACACGATCGGCTGCAAGACGATCTTCGCGACACATTACCACGAGCTGACGCAGCTCACCGAAGAGCTCGAGCACGTGCGCAACTTCAACGTGGTGGTGCGCGAAGTCGGAGAAGCGATCGTCTTCCTCCACCGGCTGGAGCCGGGCGGCGCGGACCGCTCGTATGGCATTCACGTGGGCCGCCTGGCCGGTCTGCCCGATCCCGTCGTAACCCGCGCGTGGCAGGTGCTCAAGCTGCTCGAAGCGGGACATCACGTCGCGCAGCAGCGTGCGCCCGCGACGCCCGACGCGACGCAGCTGGGATTGTTCGCCCCGCCGATTCCAGACCCGCTGCTGCTGGAACTGGACGGCCTCGACGTCAACTCGTTATCGCCGCTGGAAGCGCTGAATCGCCTGGCGGCATGGCAGAAGCGTCGGAAAGACGGAGGCTCCTAAGTGCGCGTCATCGCGGTCATCGCGCTCGTCATCGCGGGGTGCCGTGGGTCGTCACGGCAATCCGAGGCGCAGGGTGCAGCGCCCCCGCCTGAATCCGAGGCGCCGGTCGCGCTGAACCCTGATGTGCCGATCGCCTATCCGCCGGCTCAGTTCGAGCGGAAGGTCGAAGGAGACGTGACGCTGCGGCTGTATGTCGATTCGACCGGCAAGCTCATTCCCGAATCCACGCGTGTCGCCGAGCCCAGCGGCTATCCCGCCCTCGACTCGGCGGCGCTCGCCGGCGCGCCAGCCCTCAGGTTTGCGCCGGCCAAGCGCCACGGCGTCCCGGTCGCAACGGAGTTCCTGCAGCCGGTCGAATTTCGCCAGGTGGGGACGACGCGGACCGGAACGGTCACGCTCCCACCAGGTCCCGCGGCCACTCCGGTCCCACCACCGGCGGGCGCGCCGCCACCAGCTCGTCCGAGACTGCGTCCGCCGGTCGTGCGTCCTCCCGACACGACGCGTACCGACACGACGAGAGTGCGTGCGGATACGACGAGAGTGCGCGCGGACACGACGCACCCCGACACCAGTAAGGCGCGGCCGGATACGAGTGCCTCAACACACTAAGCCATACCGGAACGTCCTCGAGACGATCGGCTGGACCCCGCTCATCCGGATCAACAAGGTCACGCGGGGAATTCGCACGCCGGTCTACGCGAAGGCGGAGTTCTTCAATCCCGGCGGGTCGGTGAAGGATCGCATCGGTCTGGCGATGATCGAGGCGGCGGAGCGGGCGGGGAAGCTCAAGCCGGGCGGGTTGATCGTCGAAGCGACGTCGGGCAACACCGGCGTGGGCCTGGCGATCGCGGCGGCGGTCAAAGGGTATCGCTGCATCTTCACGATGCCGGACAAGATGTCCCAGGAAAAGGCGCGCCTGCTGCGTGCCCTCGGCGCCGAGGTCATCATTACCCCCACCGCCGTGCCGCCGGATCATCCCGACAACTACATCATGAAAGGCCGCGCCATCGCGGCAGCGCATGAGAACGCGATCTTCGCCGACCAGCACTACAACCCCGTGAACCCCGACGTGCACTACCACACGACGGGACCGGAGATCTGGGAGCAGACCGACGGGAAGGTGACGCATTTCGTGTGCGCGCCGGGAACGGGTGGCACGGTGAGCGGCGCCGGCAAATATCTGAAAGAGAAAAATCCGCAGATTCGCGTCGTCGCCGGCGATCCCGCCGGATCGATCTACACGGAGTACGCCAAGACGCACAACAAGGGCGAAGGTCAGCCCTACAAAGTCGAGGGCATCGGCGGCGACAAGATTCCCACGTCGCTGCACTGGGATGTCATCGACGAGTGGGTGGTGGTCAGCGACAAGGACGCGATGCAGATGGCGCGGCTCCTATCGAAAGAGGAAGGTCTCCTCGTCGGTGGGTCGACCGGCGTCAACGTCGTCGCGGCCTTAGACGTCGCGCGCCGGACCGACGATCCCAAGGCGCTCATCGTGACCGTGCTGGCCGATACGGGCGAGCGCTACCTCAGTAAGGTCTACAATGAGGAGTGGCTGCGCGAAAACCAGCTCATCGACGACGCGCGCCCGACCGTCGCGAGGCTCGTCGCCGCCAAGACCGGCGATGCCCCGCCACTCATCCACGTCGCCCCGGAGGCATCGGTGCGACAGGCGCTGAACCTCATGACCACCTACAACGTGTCGCAGCTCCCCGTGCTGGAAGACAATGACGGCGTCGGCGCGGTCTCGGAGCAGGCGTTGATGGCCCGCGCGATCGGCCAGCCGAAGATCCTGGACAGCCCCGTCCGCGATGTGATGGACCCGCCATTCCCGGTTGTGGACGGAGAAGCCCCAGTCTCCCTGCTCACGACCTTGCTGTCGCGGACGACGCCCGCGGCGCTGGTCCGGCGCAACGGCAAGGTCGTCGGCATCGTGACGCGCTACGACCTGCTGCACCAGCTGGCGGGCATTCGTTGATGCGGGTCACCGTCCTGACGGGCGGTGGGACGCCCGAGCGCGCCGTGGCGTTCGCGAGTGCCTCCCAGATCGTGGCAGCCCTCCGCAGTCGCAAGCACGAAGTCCGCGTCGTCGATCTTGCCGGCAGCGTGCTCGACGAGCGGGCCGAGCGTGAGCTCCTGGGCGGTGAGGTTGGCGCCGCGCCACCCGATGTCGCGCAGCTCGCCGAACGCCAGCAGCGCATGCTCTCAGAGGGCCTTGCCGAGCTGCTAGCAGCGCGTGAGACAGACGTGTTGTGGCTCGCCGTACACGGGGGGGCGCTGGAGGGTGGGACGCTGCAGGCGGTGCTCGATGTGATCGGGATCCCCTATACCGGCAGCGGACCGCTCGCCAGCGCGCTGGCCATGGATAAGGACCTCTCCAAGCGCTTGTTCCGTTCGATGGGAGTGCCGGTCCCGGCGTGGTTCATGGCTCCAGTCGCCGCCGAGGATGTGAGCACGGCCCTAGGATGGCCGGTCATCGTGAAGCCGTCCAAACAAGGCTCTTCCGTCGGATTGACTCTGGTCAAGAAGGCCGAGGACTTGGACAATGCGGTCAAGCTTGCGGAACGCTATGACGATGAGGTCATGGCGGAGCAGTTCATTGCGGGGCGTGAGCTGACCGTCGGAGTCCTCGGGGACGTGCCCCTGCCCGTGGGCGAGATCGTCCCCAAGCACGAGCTGTTCGACTATGTGACGAAATACACACCCGGAATGTCGGAAGAGACCTTCCCCGCGAGGATCGATACACTGCTAGCCCGACAATTGCAGGAGTATGCGTCGATGGCGCACCGCGCCTTGAAGCTCAGCGGCTACTCGCGGATCGACTTCCGGGTAAGCCCCGAGGGAGACATCTTCTGCTTGGAAGCGAACTCCCTGCCGGGAATGACCCGCACCAGTCTGTTCCCTCAGGCCGCGCAGGCGTCGGGCATCCCCTTCCCGGAGCTATGTGAACGGATCGCGAGCCTGGCCCGGAACAACAGGACCGGAAAAGGGGGATAAAAACTAGAAGCCTCCAACGACACGTAGGAGCATAGATGGGCCCGCAGCGGATGTACGGTTTGACTCCCTGGGTACGACGACTCCTCGTCGCCAACCTGCTCGTTTTCCTTATTCAGAGCACGTTGTTGACCTCGCCGAGCTTTGTCGGCGCGTTCGGGTTCTCGCCCGCGCATGCCTGGCAATATCCGTGGACGTTCATCACGTACATGTTCCTGCACGCGGGCATTCCGCACATCCTGTTCAACATGCTCATGCTGTTCGTCTTCGGCTCGTCGGTCGAAGACCGCATGGGTGGTCGCATGTTCGTCCTCTTCTATCTCCTCTGCGGGATCGGTGGCGCGGCGTCGTCCTTCATCTTGCGGCAGCTGGTACCCGTCTCCCAGATCATCGGCGCGTCGGGTGCCGTGCTGGGCGTTGCGGTCGCCTTCGCCTGGTATTGGCCGGACCATCCGGTGTTCGTCTTTCCGCTGCCGGACCCGGTGCCAGCCAAATGGCTCGTCACGTTTCTCGTCGCGTTGGATCTCGTGCTGGCGCTGATCGGCGCGAGCGACGGTATCGCGCACCTCGCGCATTTGGGCGGCGTGGGAACCGCGCTGCTCTATCTCAAGGGTCAGGATTGGTGGCTGACGCGCGACGCGCGGCGCGGGCGGGGGGGGCCGCTATCGGAGTCGAGCGTGTTGGTGTCGCAACCGCCGCGTATCAGCCGGGGCGGCAGTCTCCCTCCATCCGCGCGGCGGGGGAAGTCCCGGGGGGGGAACGAGCCCGACGCGCGCGCGAACGCCGAGATCGATCGCGTGCTCGACAAGATCATCGCGAGCGGCGTGGAAAGTCTCACGCCCGCCGAACGGAAATTTCTCACCGAAATCAGCCGCCGGTTGCGCACGCCGCCGCCGAAGTCCTAGGACGCGAGTTGTCAAGTCGGGCGCAGTGACGCCGCGCTTGTCCCGGAGCGGCGCGGTTCCCAAATTGGGTCCGGCAACCGCGCAATGCTCGTCAATCTCGTTCCGGAATTCCTCGCGACGCTTTCCGCGCCAGATCGTTCCGCGGCATACCACGAGTACCTCGATCGCCATCGCCCGGTGTTGGGTGCCTACTGGCAGAACTACGTGCTCGATCCCGCGTCACCGCACGCGGAGCCGATCATCGCGACGGCGCTGCGCGCCGACCGCTCCGACCTCCTGCGCATGCTCGAAGACGTGGACGTCGTCGCCATTGCCGAGGACGCGTTGCGCCGGTCCATGGAGCTGCTCGAGGGTGACTGCCCCGTGGATCTCTACCTCATGGTGGGCGTCGGCGCCGCGAACGCGGGGGAGCTGGTCGTCGGCGGGCGCGGGATTGCGTTCGTCTGCATGGAGCATTTCACCGGGCGCGCCAACGCGCAGACGTACGGCATGGGCCTCGCGCCCGCGCTGTTGCCGCTGTGGATCGCGCACGAGGTCGCACACGCGCTGCGCTACACCTCGACGTCCAGCCGCGCGGCGCTGCGGCGTCTGATCGGCGACCTGGGCGGCTATTACGACGCCTGGGAGCTGGGCTCGCGTGCGACCCTGCGCGAGCTGGTGGTCAATGAGGGCGCCGCGATTGCGGCCGCGCAGACCGTCGCACCGGGTTTCGAGCCGTGGGAGTACTTCGGCTACAACCGGCGGCAGTATCGCCGGCTGCGCGAGCTGGACGCCTTTCTGCGACGTGCCTCCGCGAACGACCTCGACGCGACGGGCCTGGGTCTGCGATTGCGATATCTGTCCGGCGGGATGAGTCCGGCGGCGCGGTTGCTCGCCGGCAAGGTGTTGCCGGAGCGCTCCGGCTATTACCTCGGCTTCCGGCTGGTCGAGAACTACCTGGCCGAGCACGGCGCGGCATCCACGGTGCGGGCGGCAGTCGAAGAGCTGCGCCAGGCGGACGATCGCGCCATAGGAGGAGGGGTCCAGACGGCGTGACTACGCGCGGCAAGCGGTCCGCGTCCGGATCCCGTCCGACGGCGCCGGTGTCGACGTCCCCCCCACTGACCGACCGACGGCGCAATCGGCCGCTGCGTGAGGTACTGGACGATCTGCTCGCCCATACACGCGACATCGCCCGGCGCGCCAAGACCATGACACCGGCAGAGGTCGATTACGCGCAGCAGCGGCTGGAGTGGCTCGCGGACGAGGTCTGGCGGTTGTCGACCGGCGAGGCTCCGCCCCCCGAGTAGATTACCCGGCGTATGGGCACGCGCGGCGAATTCAAGGTAACCATCACCAAAGAGGACCTCGTCTTTGCGGCGGCGCATTTCATCACGTTCGCGGGCCACCGCTGCGAGAAACTCCACGGGCACAACTACCGCGCCAGCCTCGTGATCGAGGGCGGGCTCGAGGAAGACAGCTGGTTCGTCGTGGATTTCTCCGCGGTGAAGAAGGTGATGCGTGGCCTCACCGCCGAGCTGGATCACCGCGTGCTCCTCCCGCGCGACAATCCATTGCTCCGGATCTCCGAGGAGAACGGCAGCGTGTGCGTCGCGTTTGGCGGGCAGCCTCGCTACGTGTTCCCAACGGGAGATTGTGTGATTCTACCGATCGCGAATACGACCGTGGAGATGCTCGCCCAGTATCTCGCGGGTCGAGTCCGCGCCGAGCTCGGCGCGTCCCATCTCAAGACCATCGAGGTCGAAGTGGAGGAGAACTTTGGCCAGTCAGCGAGTTACCGTGAAACCCTCGACTAAGCTTTCGCCCGCCGAGATTACCGAACGCCTGAAGAGCTTACGAGGCTGGCGCCTCGAGGACGGCGCGATCGTGCGCGAATATCAGACCGATGGCTGGCCGACGACGTTGATGCTGGTGAACGCGATCGGCTTTTTCGCCGAGGCCGCAGACCATCATCCGGATCTCGCCGTGAGCTGGGGCAAGGTCGGCGTGAAACTGTGGACGCATAGCGCGGGCGGCGTGACGGCCAGCGACGTGGAGCTGGCGCAGCTGATCGAGCAGACGGCGCTGTGGCGACCGCAACCAGGAAAGAGCGCACTGCGCGGCACGACCAAGAAATTCGTGGGATCGTGACGTTCGCGACTCCGCTCGTCCCCGCTCGCGATCCCTACGTGGCTGATCGCGACCGGCAGCGAGGCCAATGCAGCCACTCGCGGTGCACCGCGGTCCAACTTCGCACAGCACGAGTTCGCGAGTATCGGGAGACGCTGGCCAAGGCGCGCACGATGATCGAGGCGCTCACTTCCCCACGCAGAAGGCCGCAAACACGCGGTCGAGCACATCGTCTGGTGTAACCGCCCCGATCAAATCATCGAGCACGAGGACGGCCGCGCGCAGGTGCGTCGCGGTTGCCGCGGCATCGACGCCCCGGGTGCGCGCGTCCCAGAACGCCTCGAGCTCCGCCAGGCCCCGCGCTAACGCGGCGCGATGCCGCGCGCGCGTCACCACTGGCTCGACGTCGCCAAGCGCGAGCAAGCGGCCGAAGGCGACTTCGGCCAGCTGCCTGCGGAGCTCGGGCAGTCCTTGCCCCGTGACGGTCGAGACACCTGCACCGCTCAAGTCGGCTTTTGTCTTCACCACGACGACCGGGGCACTGACCTGGGCGAGGAACGCCGCACGCGACGGATCGTCACGGTCTTCGCAATAGAGTACGAGGTCCGCGGCCGCCAGGTACTTCTTGCTGACTTCGATCCCGAGCCGTTCGACGCGCTCGCCCGCATCACGCAAGCCGGCGGTGTCCACCAGGCGAAATGGAAAGCCCTCGATGACGGCATGTGCCTCGATCGCGTCACGCGTCGTGCCCGGAATCTCCGTAACGATCGCCCGCTCCGTGCCAAGCAGCGCGTTGAACAGCGACGACTTGCCGGCATTGGGGCGCCCCGCGATCACGAGCAGCGCGCCTTCACGCAGGCGTTCCCCCTCGGGGGCGGTCCGCAGCAACTCGGCGATGCGGCCCCGCACCACGTCCCACGCCCCACGCACCCGTTCCGGTGATACAGGGCCCTCATCTTCTTCCGGAAAATCAATGTCGTAGGCGATCAGCGCCTCGAGCTCGAGAATCTCGGCGCGCAGTATCGTCAGGCGGTCGGACAGGCCGCGCTCCAGCTGCTGCAGCGCGCGCCGGCGCTGCGCCGGCGATCCCGCGTCGATGAGATCGGCTGTCGCTTCGGCTTGGAGCAGGTCCATCTTGCCGTTGAGGACCGCGCGCCGCGTGAACTCCCCGGGCGTGGCGAGGCGGGCCCCCGCGGTGACCAGCGCCGCGAGCGCGGCCGCGGGGACCAGCAGCCCCCCGTGTGTCGAGATCTCGACGACATTCTCGCCGGTGTAGGAGTGCGGCGCCGGGAACGAAGCGGCGAGGCACTCGTCGATCGCCTCGCCGCAGTCCGGATGCTGGAGCCGGGCGCGGAAGACCGCGCGCGGCGTGGAATGAAACGGCTCGAGGCAGCGGGCCGCGATGGCGAACGCATCGCGGCCTGAGACGCGGATTAGTGCGAGGGCCGAGCGGCCGGGCGGCGTGGCGAGGGCAGCAATGACGTCGCTGAGCAGTCTAGGTCTTGGCCGGCACCGGCGGCCGTGCGCCGGCCACGGGCGCTTCACGCAGCCGGCGCTTCGCGATCAAGTACTGCTGCGGGATGCTGAAGATGTTCTGCGCCGCGTAATACAAGTTGAGCCCCGACGCAAAGTTCAAGAACAGCACCGTCATGAAGATGGGCATGAAGTAGACCATCATCTTGGTCTGCGGGTTCGGCGGCACGCCAATCTGCCCCACCTTCGACAGCCCGAACATCGAGAGCCCGAGCAGGATCGGAATGATGCGGAACGGATCGGGCCGCGAGAGATCGGGGAGCCAGAGGAATGGCACGCCCCGGAAGACGATGGTGTTCGCGAAGACAAAGAAGAGCGCGAGCAAGACCGGCCAGGGCAGCAGCATCGGCAGACAGCCGCCGAACGGGTTGACCTTATACTCTTTGTAGACGCGCAGCATTTCGCGCTGCAGCCGTTCTGGATCCTTGGCGTACTTCTCCTGCGTCTCCTTGAGCAGTGGCGCGACCGCCTGCATCCGAATCCCCGACTCCATGGCCTTCTGGTTCAAGGGCCACAGCGCCAGGCGCACGACGATGCCGAAGAGAATCAGCGCCCAGCCATAGGCCAGGTGCAGCCGCTCGTGCATCCAGAGCAGGATGCTGGTGACGAACAGTGACACCGGGCGAATGATCGGCCGGAAGATGCCGCCGTAGGGATTCGCGTCGTCCAGGCCGTGCCCCATCCGCCCCAATTGCCGATAGTCGAGCGGTCCCGTGTAGACGGAGTACCGGAATGTCCCGGCGGGCTGCACCGGCATGGTGATCAAGACGGTGGCACGCGAGGCGGCTCTACCGGTGCGTGGACCACCGATGGCGATCGCGCCGCCAAATGTCGGCTGGCCTTCGTCGAGCGCGAGCGCCGCCGTGAGGAAGTACTTGGACTTCACTCCGACCCACTCGAACGGTCCGTTGAGCAGCGCGCGCTGATTGGGACGAATGCTGGAAAAGTCCGTACGCTCCGTCTTGGATGCCTTCGTCACAACCGAGTAGTGGCGATAGTCGTCCAGCGAATCCTTCTCCACCGAACGCAACCCGCTGGCGAGGTCGATGAGCAGTACCGCACCACCGCTGCCGAGTCCCGTGACCGAGCCATGGACCTCGAAGCGGTACTCGTCCGGCACAAAGCTGTACTCGAGGGTCACGTGCGAGCCGGCGCGCTCGGCTTCGAAGCGTAGCGGGTTCGCGGTCTGCCCCGCCGACACGACGACTCCCGGCGCGTCGGGACTCGGTTGGAAATCCCAATTGTCGAGCGACACCGTATCGCCGCTCGGCAGGACCAGGCGATGACGCAGGAACGCGTCGCCGTGGGGTACGAGCTGCACGGGCCGCACTGAATCGCCGGGAGCAAAGGACTGGTATTGCAGGAGTTCAGTGGAAACAAGCCGGCCGCCCTTGGTGCTAAAGCCCAACCGATACAGCGGGGACGTGACCAACACGACGCGACCGGTATCGGACTCGGCGACGGCCGGACGGCCGGACGGCCGAGGGGCGATCACGTTCCCGGTGTCGACCTGAGCAGCCTTTGTTGTGTCTCCGGCCGTCGGGCCGACACGCCGTCCGGCTGGCTTCTTGGACGGCCAGATGATCGATGGTGCGATCGCCACGATCATCATCAGCACGAATGCGAGGAGGAGGCGGTTCCTATCCATTACGGCACTGGATCATACCCGCCCGCATGGAACGGATGACATTTGAGAATCCGGCGGATGCCGAGCCACGAGCCTTTGAGCGCGCCATGGCGCGCGACGGCCTCGTAGGTGTAGCGCGAGCACGACGGCTCGAAGCGACACTGCGTGAACACGAGATGCGACAGCGTGAGCTGGTAGCCACGAATGAAAGCCATTACGGTCGCCCGCGGCAATCGTTGCAATGTCACGTCAGCGTCTCCACCGCGCCCGTCAATTCGGCGCGCAGCACTGCAAATGAGGCGGTGTAAGCGGAACGCTTCGCGCGAATCACGAGATCGACCGAGGGCAGTTTACGTAAGACGTCGCGCCGCAGGATTTCCCGCAGCCGGCGCCGCAGCCGATTGCGCCGGGCGGCCGATGACTGATGACGCGGAACGATGAGTCCGAGACGCGCATGACCCAAAGTGCTGTGACGCCAGGCGAGATCAAGATGTTGCGTGCGCCTGCGGCGACCAGCCTCCCAGCAGGCGGTGAGCTCCGAGCCGCGCGTGATGCGCGCGCGGCGCGGATACCGCTCGCGCGTTTACCGGCTCCGGTGTTTGGATGGAGAACGAACGGTGAGACGCTTGCGACCCTTCTTGCGCCGGCGAGACAGTGTCGCGCGGCCCCAGACCGTTTTCATCCGCGCGCGGAATCCATGCTTATTGATGCGCCGCCGATTGCGCGGCCGGTACGTCGGACCCATAAATTTCCTCGAGTAAGGCCGGGAAAGTTACCCGGCTCGCGACGCGCCGGTCAAGGTTGACTTTTCCACATGCGCCTCGTACTTTCGGGCCGCCCTTGCTGGACGTCCTTCCTAGAATCCGAAAATCGTAATGGAGCAATCGGTAAACGAAGCTTGGAAGCGCCTCCTCGACGAAGCTCGACGTGAACTTCCCGAGGCGACGGTGCGCACGTGGCTCGAGCCATCCGAGCCGATCGCGCTCGACGACGGGCGTCTGATCCTCGGCGCGCCCGATCAGTTCGCCGCGGAGTGGAACGAATCGAAGCACGCGGCGTTTCTGGCGCGCGCCGCCGAGCGCGTGCTGGGCCGGCCGACGACCGTCGTGTTCCGCGTGCAGGAGGATCGGCAGCGGCGCCCGCAGATGGATTTCTTCGTCGCGCCGCGCGAGAGCTCCGGGGTCGCAACGGTCTCTCCGGTCGCGACCACCCCGCTCAACGAACGCTACACCTTCCAGACGTTCGTCATCGGCAAGTCGAACGAGCTCGCCGCAGCCGCCGCGCACGCCGTCGCGGAAGCGCCCGGGAAGACGTACAACCCGCTGTTCATCTACGGCGCGACGGGACTCGGCAAGACGCATCTGATGCAGGCGATCGCGCACGCGGTGCTCGAGAAAAACCCCGAGACCCGGCTGCAGTACTTCGGCGCCGAGCAGTTCATCAACGACGTGATCGAATCGATTCACGCGCGCACGATGTCCGAGTTCCGCCGGCGCTACCGCAACGACGTGGATCTGCTCCTCGTCGACGATGTGCATTTCCTGGAAGGCAAGGAAATGACGCAGGAGGAGTTCTTCCACACCTTCAACGCGCTGTTCGAGGCGCACAAGCAGATCGTGCTCACGTCGGACCGGCCGCCGAAGGAAATCCCCGGCCTGGAAGACCGGCTCATTTCCCGCTTCGAGTGGGGCATGGTGGCCGATATCGGGCACCCCGATCTCGAGCACCGCATCGCCATTCTGCGAAAGAAGGCCGAGCAGGATCACCTCGAGCTCACCATTCCGGACGACGTGCTGCGCTTCATCGCGGAGCACATCCGCTCGAGCGTGCGCGAGCTGGAAGGTTGCATCATCAAGTTGCTGCTGTTCGCCTCGCTCAAGAATCGCGAGGTCACGATCGAGCTTGCGCGCGACGCGCTCTCGGACAAGATCCGCCAGGGCGAAGACGGAGCCGGGTACGGCGGCGCGAGCGGGTCGGCGCCGAGCATCGATCGCGTCCAGGAGGTCGTGGCGCGCCGTTGGGGAGTGACGCCCGAAGGCCTGCGCTCCAAGGCGCGCACCAAGACGCTCACGATCCCGCGCCAGGTGGCGATGTACCTCGCCCGCGACATGTTGGGGATGCAGCTGGTCGAGATCGGTCAGGCGTTCGGCGGCCGCGACCATTCCACCGTGATTCACAGCGTGGATAAGGTGGAGCGCCA
This sequence comes from Gemmatimonadales bacterium, assembly GCA_036390255.1. Classification (GTDB taxonomy): domain Bacteria; phylum Gemmatimonadota; class Gemmatimonadetes; order Gemmatimonadales; family GWC2-71-9; genus 20CM-2-65-7. The sequence continues at coordinate 36,272 of DASWCE010000089.1, forward strand.
AATGATGCGGGACCGGACCTTCAAGGAGCGCGTCGAGATGGCGCGGCAGGAATTGTCCGCACTGTAACTAACACAGCGGCGTGGGAAACAGCGCAGGATGTGGGTTGTGGGGACAATGACGCGGCTTTCCGCAAACCGCCAACAGTCCCAACAGTACACGAACATTAGATGAGGGAATACAGGTGATGCGCTGGTTGCGCTTTAGCGATATCACCCACATATCCCCGATGTCTACTACTACTACTAGTAGTTCTATATAGAGAAGAAGTAGTAAAGACTTTCCTCATTTGGAGACGAAGCGCCCAGCATGAAGTTCACGATCACGCGGGAGCAGCTACAGGAAGGCTTGGCGGCGGTCGCGGCAGCGGTGCCGGCCAAAACGACGCTGCCGGTGCTTGCCAACGTGCTCGTCGAGGCGTCGAAATCAGGCGGCGGCCTACGGCTCTCAGGGACGGATCTCGACATCGCGGTGAGCACGACCGTTCCCGCGGAAGTGGACGCGGACGGCGCCGTTACGTTACCGGCGAAGAAGCTTGTCGATATCGCGCGTGAGCTCCCGGCAGGACCCGTCCGCGTGACCGCGGCGGGCGAAGCACGCGTGTCGATTGAATCAGGTCGCTCCAAGTTCAAGCTCCTCGGCCTGCCGCGTGAAGAGTTTCCCTCCTTCCCCGTCGTCAAGTTCGAGAAGGCCTGGAAAGCGGCGGCCGGCGTGGTGCACAAACTCGTGGGGCATGTCGCCTTCGCCGCGTCGACCGAAGAGAGCCGGCCGATCCTGAACGGCGTGCTCTGGGAGCTGCGGCCCGACCGCATGCGGATGGTAGCGACCAATGGGCATCGCCTGGCCAAGATGGACGTCCCGGCGACCGGTGGATCCACAGCCGATCTCATCGTCCCGCCCAAGGCGCTGGAGCAGATTCGCCGGCTGTATTCCGCTGATGCTGAGATCGAGCTGGCCAAAAGCGACAACCACATCGGCTTCCGCGCCGGCGGCACATTGGTGTTCTCGCGGCTGATCGAGGGACCGTATCCGAATTACGAGCAGGTAATCCCGCGCGAGAACGACAAGCAGGCGACGGTCGACAAGGCGGCCATGGCGGCGGCGCTGCGCCGCATGAGCGTCGTGGCCAGCGACCAGACGCATCGCATCCGGCTCGCGTTCTCCGGCGGCAACGTCAAGTTCTCGGTGCAGACGCCAGATCTTGGTGAAGCCCAGGACGAGCTCGCGGTCACCTACGAAGGCGAGCCGCTCGAGATCGGATTCAATGCGATGTATCTGCTCGAGATTCTCAAGTACATGCCGACGGACGAAGTGCGTTTCACGTTCAAGGCTCCCGAGCGCGCCGCGACGATCGAACCGGTGGGCTGGAATGATCCCGCGTCCTACATGGCGCTGGTGATGCCACTACGGTTGGTAGACTAAGCGCGGACAATCACGACTCGACGCACGACGCACCGCGGGTTCGAGTCAACGGTGAACGGGACCACCCGAATCTGGGTGGTCCCGTGTTGTATCGGGAACCACCAACGTGTCGACGACCACCGTATCTAAGATTGGCGGGAGGACCGGTGGCTCGATTGCGGGAATCTCAGGGATCGAGTCCTCCAACGCCGGCGGGACTGGCGTGTTCCCCCCGTAATAGCGCGCGAGAATCAGGTCGCGCCGGGCGAGCATGCGCGCCGGCCGGAACGCGGGGTTGGATGTGCGCGGCTGCGGCAGGGTCGCGGCGAGGGCCGCGGCCTGCGCGTCGGTGAGCTGATCCGGCGTCACGCCGAAGTAGGCTTCACTCGCGGCGCTCACTCCCCACACGCCCGGCCCCAACTCGGCCACGTCGAGATACAGCGTCATGATCCGGTCTTTGCTCAACGCGACCTCGAGCCGGACCGCTGTCACCGCTTCCTTGAGTTTTCGCAACAACGAGCGCGACGGTGAGAGGTAGAGATTCTTGGCAAGCTGTTGCGTAATGGTGCTCGCGCCACGGTGTCCGCCCGCCGCCCAGGCATCGCGCAGCTCCACGAAATCAACCCCGTGATGCGTTTTGAACCGCGAGTCCTCGGCGATGATGACCATGCGCTCGAGCAGATGCGTGGTCGCACGAAGGCTCGGCCGCCCGTTCGTCCGCCGGCTCATCGCGCAATTGTCGCGCAGCCGCATCATCGCCGTGCAGCGCGGTTCGTGATCGCGCCACCAGATCGGTGGCGGCCAGACCATGAGTAACCACGCGAAAAAGAGCGCGCTGCTCACTAGCACAACGCGTCCCGCAATTCTAGCTTTTTGCACCGCCATGGACCTCGCAGCCCTCCAGAAGCGCCTGCAACAAGCGCTCGGACAGGAATTTACCGTTGGCCCCCTGCTGGGTGAGGGGGGCTTCGCCGCGGTGTTCCGCGCGCGCGACAACGTGTTGAATCGCGATGTCGCGGTGAAGGTGCTGGATGTGGAGCTCGCGCCGTCGTCAGTGGTCGCGGAGCGCTTCTTGCGCGAAGCGCAGACCGTCGCGCGCCTCGAGCATCCGCACATCGTGCCGATCTACAAGGTCGGCCGGCAGGCAGAAATCTTCTACCTCATCATGCGGTGCATCGACGGGCCGTCGTTGCGCCAATTGCTCGATACCCAGAAGAAGCTTTCTGTGGGCGATGCCGCGCGCATCGCGCGCCAGGTGGCTGATGCGCTCGCCTACGCGCACAGCCACGAGGTCGTGCACCGCGACATCAAGCCCGACAACATCTTGCTCGACAAGAGCGGCCATGCGCTGGTGACCGACTTCGGGATCGCCAAAGCCGCACAAGCGGCCCAGGCGGCCACGCCCGGGTCTCCCCGGCTCACCAGCGAGGGGATGATCGTCGGGACGCCCGAATACATGAGCCCCGAGCAGGCGTCGGACGACAGCCTCGACGGCCGATCGGACATCTACTCCCTCGGCATCGTCCTCTACCAGATGCTTGCCGGATCGCCGCCGTTCGAGGGTCCCTCTTCGGCCGGGATTCTCGCCCAGCAGCTCACCGAGGAGCCGGACCCGATCCGCCGCCACCGCCCCGACGTGCCGGAAGAAATGGCCGTGGTGCTGGACAAGATGCTGCAAAAGAATCGCAGCAAGCGCTTTCAGATGGCGAGCGAGGTCAGCCGTGCGCTGGTTGGCGCACTGCCGACCGCAGCGCGCGATCGCGTGCATATACCGCTGCGGCGCCGATTGCGGTCGATGTTTTACCGGTCGCTGGTCGGTCTGAGCGTGGCAGGATGCCTCTTGTCCATTGCATTCGCAGGGGGCGCAGCCGCCGTGGCGTACTATGTGTTCAGCAAACCGCCCCGCATCGCGGCGCATGCACCCCTTCCGGACAGCCTGGCGCGGATGCTGCGCGCTCGGGGCGCGCTCGTCGCGGGCGACGTCGCGCGGTACGCCTACGAGCCCGCCGGCCAAGAAGACTCGACGTTGTTGCTCCTCACGCGCCACCGCATTGTCGTCGTGACGCCGCATCAAGTGCGGTCCTACGCACGCGACAGCGTCCGGCGGGACATAAATCTCGAGATTCACGGCGGATTGTCGTTTCGGCTGGTGATTTATGCGGCGCGAATCGCGGATACCGTTTATCGAAGCCTCTCGTTCCGCGACATGATGCAGCTGCGCCCGCAACTCAATCGGACCGAAGACGCGATCGCTGCGCCCCGCGCTCGCCCTCGGCCCCGTCCTACCGCTCCTTCCAAGCCATTGCCGCGGGCCCGCGCCCGCAAGCGGACTGGGACGCGCCGGCGCCCCTAGGGACGACGACCCGGTGCGGGTTCGCGCGTGGACAACCCGTACAGGCTCAACGCGCCGATCCGGGAGACGTCACCCGGTGTGGTGGCGATGAGTCCACCCCGATCCAGCCCGCCTATCGAGAATCCGAACGCAAAGGCGCCGCGTCGGAGTCCGCCGTCCGTGTCGAGTCGCGCGATGATCTCGATGGGCCAGCGCGACGCTGTTGCGGCGCGCCAGCTCGCGCCGAACGCGTACGACGCCACGGAGTCGGGGGTGATCCGCGCGTCCGCCGAGAGTCCTACCGTGGGGAGTGGCGGCGGCTGCCAGGTGAAGCCGGGAACGAACGTCAACCGCTGGCGCAAACCGCGCACGATCGGCTGGCCGAGATTCGTCGCCACCAAGGCGACGGTGAGGCTCGGAAGCGCGATGTATGAGGTGCCGAGATCCCAGCCCGTCGCGTGGGTGCCCCCGCCCTCGTAGCGCGCGATGTCGAAGCCGGCCGCGAGGCCGCCGGACCCTCCCGCCAGACCCAGCCGGTAGGTGTTCCCCCGCAGGCCATTGTCGAAGATGTCACGCTGATACCCGAACGACAGGCCGCGCGAGTTGAACCCGGCATTGATCTGTTGCAGTCGTCCTTTCGCTCCCGGATCGCCGACGGCGAGTTCTGCATAGATCGAGGCGTCGCGCTGCATGGCCAGCCTCGCGGGATTGACCCAAATGGCGCGGGCATCCTGAACATTCGTAGGAAAGAGATACGCGTTGGCGCGGTTGGGAGCGACTTGCTGTGCGACGGCCGAACGGCCAGACGCTCCGAAGGCCAGCACGAGGAAGAACGCGCGCGCGTGCCTCAGGGCAGGACCGTCACCGTCGTTTTCGACACCTGCGTCCGTGGAATCGTCATCGCCTGAATCGGCAGCGTGATCGTCATCGCTGTCGAATCGCGCGATTCGCCGCCCAGATAGCGGCCGTCCACGGCGACAAAATCGGTGCCGCTCCGGACGCCGCTGCCCGCGACCTCGAACGGCTGGCCGGCCTGTTGCCCGGTCCCCCGGATCGTGAAGTCAGACGTGACGTCCACGCGTAGCGCCCGCGTGGCCGCCCGATCCTCCCACGCGACCGCATGTGATCGGTTGATGCTCGTGACGGTCACGCTACCCGCGGCCCGATCGTTCTCGGTTACCGTGTCGGTCCAAGTCGCGCCGAGGGTGAGACCACTGGGGGGGAACCGCGGGAAGAAGTTCTTGAACGAGCCGACCACCGGCGCCAGGGATTGGGCAGCCGTGCTGTCGGATGTCCTCTGGTTGCGGAACTCGCCCTTGGGCGTCAGCCGGCCGGCAAACGAGAGTGCCTTGGCGGCGCCGAGGTTGATGCCCATTGGCGCCGTGGTGCCCGAGTCCACGACGATAGAATCGATCGTGATCGTCGTCGGGTACCCACCGGTATCGGCCGGCCCGGTGATCGTGACGGCGAAGAACGCGCGCAGTCCGAAATCCAGCGGCTGGCGCATACCCTGAAATTCCTGGTCGATGTGGATGACCTGGTGCATCACGTACCGCAGTGCGCTCGGCCCCAGCCGGACTGCGCCATCCGCGCGACCCGGGGGGGGCGGGGGGAGCGGGACCGGGAGCGGTGGAGGTGGAGCTGGCGCGGGATTGGCCGGTGTCGGATTGGCCGGAGAGTGTTTTGGGCCGCAGCTAAGCGCACTGAGTGCAGCTGCCACGAACAGGACGCGACGCATCCGCTATTCCTTCGTCTTGGTACGCCCGAAAATGGCCACGACCTCAGTCTCCTCGCTCATGACCTTGAGGAGTTTCCACCCGCGCCGACGCATGTCGGTGCGCCAGCCGATGAGCTTCTCCCATTCTTCAGCGGTCGTTCGAAAGACGCGCAAATCCGCGACATTCTCCCAATGGGGAGGATACGGCGTGGACGAAGGGGGCTTGTGGGGCGTGGCGCTCACAGAGGAGGAAGTGGTGAGACCATAAGCCGAGTTCTGTTTACTCGTTGGTACGAGCAGATGGTCATCTCTCTGGGATAGCTGTCGCCAGCCATCTCGTGCGGCCTACCCGCAGCTCGAACGACCCGGGCCGGGTCTCGCTGCTTATTTGGCCTTGCTCCGACCGGGGGTTGCCGTGCCGCGCCTGTTGCCAGACGCGCGGTGGGCTCTTACCCCACCGTTTCACCCTTACCCTTTGGATACAAGGGCGGTCTGTTCTCTGTGGCCCTGTTCCGTCGCCTCTCGGCGCCCAGGCGTTACCTGGCGGTCTGCCCTGTGGAGCTCGGACTTTCCTCGAATGGCCCCTGCAGCCGGCCACCCGCGACCATCGGACCCACCACTTCCAGGCTGGGAAGTTACCGGCCACTGGGGCCGGCGGGCAAGGCTTACTTCGCAAAGCGCCTGATCACGCGACCCAAACTGTCGGTCGCGGCGCCGTCGAGCCAAAACCCTGCATGCTCGGTGAACGCGGCGAATCGCAGGCGCGACAATTCGGCTGGCGCGAATGTCGCGCGCGCGGGCTCGAGGCCGATGGCGGAGAGCGCGAAGACTTGGCGCGCGCGATAGCGCCGCATCAACGCCGGCCGCGTGTCCTCACGCAGCCAGAGCAGAACGGGCGCGTCGGGGCTCGAGAACCCGCGCAGCAAGCCGAGCGAGAACCAGTCGGCGGGCACTGCGCGGGCGTGAAAGGCAAATCGCAGGTCAGGACGCAGGCGCCGCAGCTCACCGCGCAGCGCCAACGCGCGCTCGGCGACCGCGTCCTCGAGCCCCTGGACATAGCGGCTCAACCAGCCGCGCTCGAGCAGCGTGTCGTAGCGAACCGCCGGTGGCAGCGCGGCGAGGCGGTCCACCTCGGCACGATCCAGACCCAGCGTCGCCAAACCAACGCGATAATCGGCATCGCAAAAGCCGCTGCCGCCAAAGGACATCATCGCGCTGTCGAGGTCCAATGCGACGCCGGTGATCACCTCGGCTTTGATCGCGCCCGCCCCCAGCCGTGCGAGCACGCGATACGTGGGGCGTAAGCCATTGCGCCAGTACAGCGAGTCGAGCCCACAGGGAATTCGTGTCAGCTCGCCATGCCGGTCGACTTCGTTCGCTCCGTCCGAGGAAATCGCCGAGAGTGCAGCGGCCGGAAACCAGCGGATACTCGTGGCCTGCAGCCGTTCGCCCGTAATCTTCCAAAGGTTGCGAGTGCTGATCGTATCGGTGACAGCGGCTTGTGGGATCGGCGTCGCGAGCGCATTCAGCGCCGCGACGTCGACGAATCGCAACAGCGAATCGAGCGACCAGAGCGTAAATCGGCTCCACAGTCCGCGCTGCCCCTGCCGGTGGACCCAGCTGGGGACCGAAATGGCTTCGCCCGCTTCCCCTTTGGAATTGACCGGTTCCGGCAGAGCGATCGCCTCAGCTCCCGCGGGGGGGGCCAGCATCGGGGGGTGCTCCGTGACACGCTGTGGAGCCTCGTCGAGCTGCAGCGGGGTGGCATGTGTCGCCGCGCCGACGCTCGCCCATTCTGCCGGTCGCCGCGTCCAGCGGGCAAGCGCCACGAGGAAGGCGCGCGTCGCGGCATTGGTGTCGGCGGCGGCCAGCAAGTTGCGGCTCGCGACAACAATGAGTCCGTCTCGTGCGCGGCTTGCCGCTACCACCGCGGCGTTGGGCGCGCGCGCCAGCGTCTGGCTGCGATCGCGGACCGCGAGCGGGCGATTGCGGCCGGCCGGGAATGGCGCGAAGCCTGCGTTGTCGAGCGCCGAATGCGGGAGGGGCGTCGCCGAGATCTCCAGCGCGCGCGGATCCTCGCCGATCACGACGCCGGCGCCCTGCGCCGCCAGCCACTGGTTCATGACCCGGCGATCCTCTTCACCGTCGGTGTAGCCGAGGACGACGACGCCGTCTCGGTGGATCCATTCGGTGAGAATCGCGAGGTCGCCGATGGTCAGCGCGTCGGACCGGCCGCCGGGCTCCCGCCCGCCGAGCAGCAGGAGCGTGCGATAGCGACCCAGATCTGAACGCGTGAGATGGGGATAGAAGCGGCGGTACTCCACGTGATAGCCGGCGGCATGCCAGGGCGCCGCCGTCGCGTCCAGCGTCAGCGGGTCAGCGAGTGTCAGATCGACCAAGAGAAGCCGGCGTGCCTCCGATTGGCAGCCCGCGATCAATGCCAGCAGGAGGAGACCGGGAATCCTCACCGCGACGACTCAATCAGCCGGTTGTACTTCCGGAGCGCGGCGCGGAGGCGCTCGTGGGGCAAGGCGTAGACCCGCAAGCCATTGATTCCGGTCATCGTTTCGGCTGCTACCATCGCGTTGACGATCGCTTCTTCCGTCGCCTGAATGGTGGCCTGGAAGAGCGGGTCGATCCGTTCGTTTGGCAGCATTGTCAAGCTGACATTCGCATCAGGCTTTGCCGCGCCCGGGTTGGCGGTCGAAAAAGCGACGAAGATATCGCCGGAGGGATTGCCACCGGTCCCGCCCAACCGGCCGACGCCGAGCGCGGCACGCTTGGCGATGCGCTTGAGTTGATGCGGCAGCAACGGCGCGTCGGTGGCGATCACGATGATGATCGATCCCCTTTCGGCATCGGGCGCTGGGGGGGCGCAGCGGCGACTTCCGGCTCGCGCCGTGCTCGGAATCGAGTCGTAGCAGGGCAGCAGATCGGGAATTTCTTGTCCGATCGGCACCCCCGCGATCGACAGGCGCGCGCGCGAGCCGTAGTTGCATTGGACGAGCACACCCACGGTGTACCCGCCTCGGTCCGCCGGGAGCCGCCGTGATGCGGTCCCGATCCCGCCCTTGAACTGGTTGCAGATCATTCCGGTGCCGCCGCCCACGCTGCCCTCGGTGACCGGACCGCCATGCGCGCTGTCGAGCGCGGCGAACGCATCCCGCTTGGCGACGTGAAAACCGTTGATGTCGTTGAGCGCGCCGTCCCACGTCTCGGCGACGACGGGGAGCGACCAGGCGAATTCGAAGCCTTTGTGCACTAGCCATTCGATGACGGCGTCGCGCACGACGCCGACACTATGCGTGTTCGTGATCATCACCGGCCCCGCGAGGAATCCCGATTCCTCGAGCCAGGTGGTGCCCGTCATCTCGCCATTGCCATTGAGCGTGAACCAGCCGCCGAAGACGGGGTCACCGTTCGTCGGGCCGCGTGGGAAGATCGCGGTGACCCCGGTGCGGACCGGCCCCTGGCCGACGACCAGCTTCCCCTGCCCTCTGATGATTGTGCTGTGCCCAACCGTCACACCGGCCACGTCGGTGATGGCGTTGAGCGGGCCGGGTGTCCCGTCGAACGGCACGCCCAAGTCGCGGGCGCGGGGACGACCTTGCGCCGGGAGGAAGGAGGGGACAAGGAGCAGCGCGAGCAGCCATCGCATTCAGGTCACCAATGCATAGGGAAGCAGGGCGTGCCGCATGTCGGCGGCTGTTTGCCAGCGCGCCTCGCGCGCCTTGGAGAGCGCCTTCATCACCGCATCGCTGAGCGCGCGCGGCACATCACGCCGCAACTTGCGCAGGTCGGGCGGAGGCGCATGCTGCTGCATGTCGAGCACCGCGGCCGCGCTCGCGGCGGCAAACGGGGGCCGGCCCGCTAGCGCTTCGAACAGCACGACGCCAAGAGAATAGATATCGGTCCGGCCGTCGATATCGGGCGAGCCGCCGGCCTGCTCGGGGCTCATGTACTCCTCCGTGCCAACGACGAAGCCGCTGCGGGTCACACGGTCCTCGCCGGAGTGGGCGATCGCCCGCGCGATCCCAAAATCGACCAGGATCGCGCCGCCTCCCTCGGCCGACAGCACGATGTTGTCCGGCTTGATATCGCGATGCGCGAGACCCTTCTCGTGGGCGTGTCCCAGCGCGTCGAGGACCTCGGTGGCGGCGCGGACGGCGCGATCGATTGGGAGCATGCGCTCGCGGCGCAGCAATTGCCGCAGCGTCTCGCCGGCAACGAACGGCATCACGAACCAGAGCAGGTAATCGGTTTCGCCGGAATCGAGTAGCGGCGCGATGTGCGGGTGGTCGAGCGTGGAGGCGTAGCGGATCTCACGCAGAAACCGGTCGGCGGCGACGGAGACCGCGAGCTCGGGATGCAGCACCTTGATCGCGACCCTGCGACCGTCTCTATCGAAGGCGCCGTAGAGCGTGGCATTGCCGCCGCGCCCCACCGCGGTGATGACGTTATAGCGGTCGCCCAGCGCCTGGCGGACCCGCCCGATCAGTTCCCGAGCCATCGCGGCTCAATAGGCGGCCCCGCAAGGCAAAAAGGAAGGGTGCGACGGTTTTATTGGGGGGGAAGTACTCGTGTCCAGTGGAGATTGTCAAACATGGCAAACCCAGAGCCCGTGCCCGCGAATCGCACAGCCGCGATGCCGGTGCCCGTGACGCAGAGTCGCTGGGATGTCTGCTGCGTCGTGGATTCCGTCCGGCTCAGGACGTTGCCGTTGGCGTCGAGTGCTTCGATGAACGCCGCGCCACCGGGCAGGAGGTCGTGAAATCCGGTCGGTGTCGCGTCGATGCACGCCTGGGCTGCGGGTACGACGAAGGTTGCTTTGATGGTGCCATACCCAAACTCACTGAAATCCGAAGCGATCCCCGGAGGACAGACGCTGATGTTGTTCTGCCCCGAGTGGAAACCGAGCAGGCCGTAGTCATTCGCATACACGGCGCTACCGGGGCATAGGCCGAGGGGATTGCTACGGCTGAACGTTACACCGAGCCGGGAATACACCGAGTTCACGGCGGCGCCGGGTAAGATCGATCCGAGATCCGGGGTCTGATCGAAATTCAGGTCGAGGTCACTGGGCAGTGCCCAGGTGAACCGGCTGAACATATCCGTACTCCCACCGGCGCCCATATCAAAGACCACCCGCGTGCTCGCGAACAGCGGGCGCGGCGTGACCAGCGAGCGGAGTCTCGCCACAAGGTCTCCGAGGAAGGAGCGACGGGATCCGCGAGACCCGAGCACGATGTAGCCGGGATCGCAGTGCAGGAACGGCGCGGGGACGTTGTTCAATGCGCGGATCGCCGGATCGGCCCCGACGTGCAGCTGGAAGATTTGGAGCAAGTCCGACGTCGCATGATCGAGCGTGCCGATTACCGGGCAGATACCGACGGTGACGTTCGTGTTGAACTTGCCGCTCGTGTTGACCGCAGTGAGCGGCGGCTCCGTGTGGAAATCGTAGCACGAATTGCCGACGGCGCCGATGTCACCGGGGAACACGGGCTCGGGTAACCCCGGAATGCAGGGGCGATCGTCCGCGGACTCGATGATGAGCGTGACCGGTTGGTCCACGGCGCCGGCCGGGACGAACACCGCCGCCTGCCCCTGCGTTGTCACGATCGTGGTGCTTTGTCCCGGCTGCACGGTCCCTTCGCCACAGTCTGAGTCCACGCGCTCACATTGCGAGCCGACGCCGATGAAGAATTTGATCGGGAGGGTGCGATCGGCGAGCAACGGGATGAACTCGCCCGTGTTCACGTTCTGCAGTTCGCTGCCGCTGTCCACGACGTCCACATCAGCCACCCCGAGCTGGCGGGCCCCCGCCGTCGTGGTGATCCGATACGTACAGGTCGCATCGAGGTTATCGTCGGCCGTGTGCCAGTTGGTTTGGAAATCGGCGTCTTCGACTTGGACGTCCGATCCCGCCAGCGTGCGGATAATTTCGCCGCTACAGAGATTGGTGATCGTAATGATCGGACTGAGCTGCCGGGAGAATACTTGGCCCGCGGGCGCCTGCTGGTTGAGCACCGGGGGGAGCCACACGAAGAACGTGCTGCCGGTGCCGTGATTGGCGTCGAGGAAGAGCGCGGAGGGGCCGGCCGAATAGCTCCGGTCGCCATGACAGGCGACCGCGCCAATCGCGACGATCGCCACGAACGGCAGGTACTTCATGGAACCGCGCACGCAGTCATCCCCAAGGTGAGATAAGGGCTCGAACTAGGAATTAAAAGGGGTTTGGCTGAATACCATCCGGCGAGGGAATCAATTCTGCTCGGCCTGGTGATCTACGTCGAAGGTGTGAGGCGCGTGTGCAACAGCGCAAAATGAAGGGGCGGCTCTGGCGAGCCGCCCCTTTTCATCATCCGCGCGGCGCTAGGAATTGTCCTACGGGATGGGTGGCGGCGGCAGAGCCCACGCGAAACGGCTGAAGCCAGGGGTGCTGCCGCCGGCGCCCAGATCAAACATCATGCGATGGGTGCCCGCGTAGAGCGGACGCGGACTGACGATAGCCGCGAACGCGCGTGCCAAGTCCCCGAAGAGAGAGGGGCGCGATCCGAATGATGGTGAAAAGTGGGGGTCGCAACGCAGGAACGGGGCCGAGACGTTGGGCAGCCCGACGCCATTACCCTCGCCAAGATCATCGATCCGGAAGATCTGAATCAGATCGAGCGTCTCATGATCCAGGTTCATCGCGGCGATCGGCGGGCAGATCCCGACGGTCGCGTTGAACCCTTCATTAAAAGTGCCGTCATTATCGTTGACGACAGAGAGCGGCGGGTCGGCGCGGAAGTCGTAGCAGCCGTTATCAAGTGTCTCCGGCGTGCCGGGGAATTGGTCGGCCAACCGCGGAATGCATTCTTCGCCCTCACGAAATCGCTGATCGACTGACTGGATGGTGATGGTGGTCTCATCATTGACCGCACCCGCGCGAAGGAACACACCAGCGTTGCCGCTGTTGCTGACAATAAGCGTGTTCTCACCCGGCCTTGCCACTCCCTCACCGCAGTCCGAGCCTCCCGATGGGTTGCAGGTCGCTCCCACGCCGATGAAAAACGTGATCGGCAACGTCCGATCATCGAGCAGGGGGATGAATTCGTCGGTATCGACGTTCTTCAGTTGGTTGCCGCTGCTCACCACATCGACGTCCGCAAAACCAAGCTCTGGCGAATTCAGTCTCGGCCCGACGTTTACCGTGATGCGATACGTGCACTCCGCATGGAGGTCATCCTGGTTGGTGTGCCAGTTCACAAAGTAGGTCGCGTTGCTCACGGTGATGTCGGACCCGGCGAACGTGCGCACGGTGTTGCCGACATGACAGTTGACGCCAGCAGGTCCCTGATCTACGATCGTGACGACTGGGCGGAGTTTCCTCGAGAAAACTTGGTCTGAGGGAGCGTGCTGGTTTACTGTAGGTGGGAGCCAAAAGAAGAACGCGTTACCTCCGTTCTGAATCGCGTCCTGGATTTCCGCCGACGGTCCCGGCGGTAACGCCCGATCTGCGTGACAGCCGACGATTCCGGCAAGAACGAGAGACAGGAAGGCGATTCGCTTCATAGGGCAACTCCCAGTTGGGGCTCGCGGACAACCCCCAGCTGGGCGCAGTCTGGGACGGTCGGGCGGGCAACGTGACACAGAAATACTTTCTCGCGACCTAAAGAGACGCTCAATCCAGCGACCCGTCAAGAAGTGAGCTATGTCACGGGTTTTGTGAGCTACATCACGAATGTGGACGAGCCAAGGCCTGGAAGCCGGGAAGCTTTTGGAGATCCCACCACCACCAGGAAATGTCGCCGCCGGTGCGGAACGAATGCTCGGGGTTGGCGGCTACGTAGCGCTGTAGCAATCGGATAGCCTCGTCCTGCTCGCCCAGCAGCGTCCGCACGAACGCCTCGAGCGCCACCAGGTCGTGCTCCGGATCAATCTCGGGAGTTCCCTGCGAGCTGGCGATCACATGATGCGTGCTGTCGCGCAATCCCGCCCGCGCGATGATCGCCGCCACGAGCATCTTACTCTCGAGATGCAACAGCGTGCGCTGCGCCGGGGGAGACAGCGAGTCGATCGCGGCCAACACGGTCCAGGCGCGGGGCACGTCCGGCGATTCGAGCCGTGTCATCATATACAACTGACACTGTGAGAAGCGCCAATCCCGGGGAAAACGCCGGATGCCTTCCTGACACCAGCGTTGGGCCTGGCGCTGCTGATCGAGATCGTAGGATGTGAAGAACAGCCGCGAGATAATGTCGGCTGCGTTGGTGAGATAGGCGTCCTCCTCGTACGCGCGCCGGGCTGCGAGTGCAGCCGCCTGCAGGTCTTTCGTCTGATAGTAGAGATGGCTCAGTGTGGCGAAGGCACTCGCGAGGTTGGGATCGACCGTCGTCGCGCGCTCGAGGTCCTTGCGCGCGTCGTCGAGCAGTGCAGCCGCCTCACGCGGATCCGCCGGACGGAACAGGAACCACTTCCGGTACCGCAGCGTGCCTCGAAGTTCGATGGCGCGGGGATCGCCCGGGGCGAGCGCGATCGCCCGATCGGCATGACCGAGGCCCTCCTCGAGCGACGGCAGCGAACGTGTAAGGCGGGCGCGCCGGTCGAGCAACTGGCCGCGCAGAATGATCGGATCGACCCACTTCGGATCGGCGCGCTCGGCTTGCGCGAGGACTGAATCGGCGCGCGCCAGGAGGCCGAGGGCCTCGCTGGGACGGGCGTCGGCGTCCTTGCGCAGGCGCTCGGCGCGCTGCACGAGCGTCCACGCGTCGACGCTCGACGTGCTGGTGCGCTGCTCACGCAAGCGCACTTCGTCGCCGAGCCGCTCGCGGAGAAAGACCGCCGCCTGGCTGACGAGCGAATCGCGGATGACGAGTGGCGCGCCCATCGGCAACTCGAAACTCTGATGCCGCACCTCCACGCCGCTCGGGCCATCGACCAGGCGGATGGTCACGCGCGCGCGCGGTCCCACCGGCTCCACTTCGCCCTCGACCAGCGTGCCGGCCGCGAGGGCACGCGCGATCGAATCGCGCGGCACGTCACGCCCGCGAAACGGCGCGACGCCATTGCGCGACACGACATCCAGCGCTCGAATGGCGCTCAGCCGATCGATCAGTGCCTCAGTCAAACCATCGGCGAGATACCGCAGCGAGCTGTCCCGACTGGCGTCGTTGATGTAGAGCACGGCGACACGATTCTGCGCGAGGCCTCCGGCACCGGCACCGGCAGTGCGGTGACGACCGAACAGCAACCAGGCGCCGGCGATCAGCACGATCGTCCCGACGCCGATGGCTGCGGTTGCGGGCCGTCGCCAGATCATGCGCGCGCGCGTGTGCCGTCGCGCCGCGGTCACGCGCGACACGCGACCGGTACTCGCCGCCGTCAGCGCCTTCGCGAATTCGCCCGAGGTCTGGTACCGGTCGGCTGGCACCTTTTCGAGCGCGCGCTCGATGACGACTTCGAGCTCATCCGGAATCGCATCGCGCACGATTTTCAATCGCGGCACCGCATCGAGCGAGTGGCGCGCCATGATCGCCTGCGCGGTGGGGCCGGTGAACGGCGGTTGGCCGGCGAGCGTCTCGTAGAGCACACACGCGAGACTGTAGATGTCGCTGCGGCGATCGACCTGCCCCGATCCCGACGCCTGCTCCGGGGGCATGTACGCCGGCGTGCCGATCGCGAGCCCCGTCTGCGTCAGCTTGTCGCCGCCGGCCGCGCTGACGGCGCGCGCGATGCCAAAGTCGGCGACGATCGCGTGCCCGCCGGACAACATGATGTTCTCAGGCTTGATGTCGCGATGCACTACGTCGTGATCGTGCGCGTACGCGAGCGCTTCGGCGACCTCGTGCGCGATCTGTAGCGCATCGTCCACCGGCAACTGCGGCTCGCGGTCCAGCCGGTCGCGTAGGGATTCCCCCTCGACAAACGGCATGACGTAATACAGGGTCCCACCCGCGTCGCCCGAGTCGTAGACCGGTAGAATGTTCGGATGCTGCAGGCGCGCGGCGATTTTGATCTCGCGCAGGAACCGCTCGCGGCCCAACGCGACTGCAATTTCGGGCCGCAATGTCTTGAGCGCGACGAAGCGCTCGTGGCGCGTGTCACGTGCGAGATACACGAGGGCCATGCCGCCACGGCCCAGCTCCCGATCGATGATGTAGTGTGGCGGGAGCGCAGCGTTCAGTTCTGCAAGTGCGTCAGTCACTCGGTTAACGATAGTTCTGACGAACCCGCTGAGCGAGCACCTGGGCGAGGTCCGAAAGCCGCTCGCGAGGCCACGGGGCGTTTATGACGGTTCGCACACGCCCGGTGCCCGCATCGATCACCATCATCTGGACGAGCACCGAATCGCCCCCGCCCGCGAATGGGTCCAGGCGCCCATAGACCCCCACCCCGGCACTGGCGCGGCGCGCCAGGTCGAGGGCCGCGATCTCCGGTTGCTTTTGCCCGCGCCAGCGCTCGCGCACGACATCCTGAGACACCGCCGTGAGCGGTGGCGTGCTGTCGAGCCGCGCGGTCAATGCCTGCGCGAGGCGGACGCGCCACGGCTCGAGACCGGGGACGAAGATGTCGAACGGGGCGACTGCCACGAGCGTCGGCTGGAGGGCATGCAGACGGGCGTAGCGCAGGAAGCTCACGGCACCGGCGATCATCAGCATCGCCACCAGCGACGACAACCCGATCAGCCAGCGCCTGGACGTCATGTGCATCCTGTCATGCGCGCGCCTAGCTTCGCACTCAGCTTCCCAGTTCACAAGCCGTCCGTCCCGCAGCAATTCGGTGAGCTGGGAGTTTTTTCGGACACCGCCTCTGCTCCTCGTGATGCAGGGATGATGAATAGCGGTTGAAACGATCCGGTTACCATGAGGCCGCATGGTGACCGTATGCACGGTTCTTCCTCCCCCAGAGCGCCCGCGCATCGATGCGGCGGGGGACGGCTGCTTCGATACGCTGCACGCCGACTCGCTGCGCGAAGCGATCTACGTCGCGCGGCGCCGGCGCGTCGATGCGATGGTCATCTCCGTCCATCGCTGTCACGGGGAAGCGCTGCCCGGGGTTGCGCGGTTTGTGCGCGAGTTCCCCGCCATCCCCGCGGTGGCGCTCGTGTCGCGGCACGACCGCGAGGCCACCGAAACGCTGCTGCGCCTCGGCGCGACCGGCGTGCGCAGCGCCGTGGATTGCACCGAGCCCGACGGCTGGCGCCGTCTGCGCGACCTCGTGGGACACCCGGCGTCGCCGGTCGCGGCGCGGATTCTCGCGCGACTCGTTCCGGCGCTCGGCGAGCCCCCCGAGCCACCTCCACCGGAAGAGACGCGGCTGTTCTTCGAGGCCGTCGCGCGGCTCGCACCGGCGCTCAGCACGGTGCGCGGCCTGGCCCGCCACCTCCGCGTCCGACCCAGCACGTTGATGTCCCGGTTTCATCGCGCCGGCATACCGTCGCCGAAAAGCTATCTCGCCGGCATGCGGCTGCTCCACGCGTCATTCCTGTTTCAAAACCCCGGCTTGTCGGTCTCGGATGTGGCGTACCGCATGGACTATTCGTCGCCGCAGAGCTTCGGCCGGCACTTGCGCGCAGTCCTCGGCGTGACGGCCGGTGAGTTTCGACGGCGCTTTCCTTTTGAGGTCGCCCTGGCGCGGTATATCGATCTGCTGATCATCCCCTACCGGGAGGCCCTGCGCGCGTTTCACCCCTTCAACGCGGGGTCGTGGGACCAAGGCCCGAGCGCCGCAGCGGTCTCCCGGTCGGCTTCAGCCTTTAGGGTGTGAACGTCAATCGGCGGCGGGCCTGACGATCTGGTGCTCTGCCGTGGACTGATCGCGCCGCAGCACCGAGAAGCGCGCAATCCCTCCGCGCAGTCGCTCGGCGAGTTGGGCGAGCTGCTGTGATGTTGCCGTCAGTTCGCCCATGGAAGTGATCTGCGTTTCCGTGGCAGCTGCGGTGGTGTTAGCACTCTCCGACGAAGCTGTCGAGATGCTGGCGACTTGCTGTAACGACTGTGCCAGCTCAGCGAGGCGTTGTGCCTGGCTGCGGGATACCTCGGCCGTCGCGTTCACCAGGTCGCCCATCAGCTGTACGCCCTGATGCAGCTCCTGGAGCGCGCCATCGGCCTCCGCCGCGACCGCGCCGATGTCGCGCACCTTGGCTTCGCCCGACTGCATCGCTCGCGCCGCGGCCTCGATGCCCGTGCGCAGCTCGCTCACGAGCTCGGCGACTTCGCGCGCGGACTTCCCTGCTTCTGCCGCCAGGGTTCGCACCTCGTCCGCCACGACGGCGAAACCTTCACCATGCTCCTCCGCGCGCGCCGCCTCGATTGCCGCGTTGAGCGCGAGCAGGTGCGTCTGCCGCGCGATGCGCGCGATGGTTTGGGCGAACACCCCGATGCGTTCCGACATTCCCGACAGTCCCGCCACGGTGGACGCCGTGGCGCGCACTTCTTCGCCGACGGCTCGCAGCGTCGCGCTCGCGCGGGCGACGCGCTCGCGCCCCCGCTCCGCCGTGCCGACGAGTCGCGACGCGTCGACCTGCATCAACTCGGCGCGCACGCGGAGGGATTCGGCCTGATCTGCCGCCTTGGCGCTTTCGCCCCGCGCCCCGTCCGCGAGGCCGCGCTGAGCCCCTAGATCCGTGGCGAGACGCTGCGACGTTTGCGTCAGCGACTCGGTGGTGGCATGGAGCTGCTCTGCCGCCGCCGCGAGCTCTTCGGCGAATGCCGCGACTTCGTCGGCCTCGCGCTGCACGGAGGAGATCGTCGTGCCGATCTCCTCGAGCATCCGGTTGAAGCTCTTTTCCAGAAACCCGAGCTCGTCTGCTTCCGTGGCCGACGCCCGAACGGCCAGATACCCCTGCTCCGCTTCGCCCATCGCGCTGCGCGCGCGGCGAATGCGCTGGATGAGCGTCGCGGGGATCCGCTTCAGTGCCATCGCGACGACGATGAAGACACCCGTCTCGAGATACGCGACCGTATCGAGGCCGGTCCCGCCGGGATACAGGCTGCCGTGCGCCCAGCTCGCGAGCAGGTAGGCGATCGACGCGACCAGCACGAGGAAATCACCGACGGCCTGTCCCTGATCGAACGCGTAGGGCAGCACCGCGATGAACAGCGCTGCGACCACGCCGCCGTGCCCGAACCAGATGACGAGCACATTGACGAGCAAGACATCGATCAGCGGCAGCATATAGATGAACCACCAACGGTACCAGCCGCGCTCGTTGATCAAGCCGACGATCGCATTGATCACCGCGGCGCCGCCGGCGAGCAACACGATGGTGCCTAAGCGCGCGTCGGTGACCCCGCCGAGCTTGCCGAGGACACCGAGCACGAACAGGGCTGCCGCCATCGCCCAGCGCCGGCGATGGCTGCGCTCGAAGGTCTCGAGGTCCTTGAGGCGCTGCTCGAGCGCGGTCGCATCGTCGTGCCAGCCACGCGCGCGCGCCGCGAAGGAGAGACGATGGATCGGCTCGCTCACGTGCCTGTCCCGAGGCCGAGATCGGACGCCGTCACGAACGCCTCCACGAGATAGCCCGCGCGCTCGATCGCCTCACGGCCGCCTTCCTCGCGATCCATCACGGCCAGCACGCCGAGCACATGGCCACCCTCGCTTTCGACGGCGCTGATCGCCTCGCGCGCCGAGCGCCCGGTCGTCACCACATCCTCGACGATGACAACGGGGTAGCCGGACGCGAAGCAACCTTCGATGCGCTGTCCGGTGCCATGGTCTTTCGGCTGCTTACGCACCGTGAAGGCGTCGAGCATCTGCCCGCGCCGCCGCGCGGTGAGCGCCAGCGCGTAGGCAATGGGATCAGCGCCCAGGGTCAAGCCGCCGACGGCACGCGGGCTCCAGCCGCGCGCGGCCAGGCGGTCGAGCCCCAACCCACCGACGACGGCGAGCCCCTCGCCGGACATCGTGGTGAGCCGTGCATCGATATAGAAGGAGGAGCGGCGGCCGGAGGCGAGGACGAAGTCGCCGCGCCGCACGGAGCGCGCGAGGAGGAGATCCTTGAGCGTGTTTTTGAGGTAGTAGTAATCGCTACTACTATTCACTATTCCGCTTGCCGACAATGTTTTTCAGCGCTCCCAGCAGCCCGCGCGACTTGGGACCGTCCTTGGCTCCTGCCAGTGCCGCCTCCAGATCCTCCGCGAACGCCGTGACCGTGGGCTGGCGATCGCCCGGCTGTCGCGCGAGCCCTTTCATGACCGCCGCCTCGAGGGCCGGCGGGAATTTGTGGCCGCTCGCGTCCGAGAGCGGCGTCGGCTTGCCGCTCAAGAGCTGCTGGAACAGCTCGCGCGGGCTGCGCCCGTCGTGCGGATGTCGTCCGGTCAGCATGTAGTACGTGATTTTCGCGAGACTGTAGATGTCCGCGCGCCCGTCGACGAGCTCGCCGGACAGGGCCTCGGGCGCGACGTACTGCAGCGTGCCCACAAAGAAGCCGGTTCGCGTCAGCCGCTCCTCCGGTGGCAGCTCGGCGTCCCGCGCGATGCCGAAATCCAGCAGCTTGACGCTGTGCGCGCGCGCGTCGTACATGATGTTCTCGGGTTTCAGATCGCGATGGATGATACCGGCCGCGTGTGCGGCGCTGAGCGCATCGGCCAGCTGGCGCACGAGCGGGATGGCATCCGCGGGGGCGAGCGGGCCCTCGCGGTGTAAGAAGTCCGCCAGGGGCTCGCCGCTGGCCCACTCGAGCGCCAGGTAGTACAGACCGTCGGATTCACCGAAGTCGTAGGTGCGCACCACACCGGGATGTAGGACGCGCGATCCGTATCCTGCTTCCCGCAGGAAGCGTTTGACCACGGTGGGGTCGCCCCGCAGACGCTCGCGCAATACCTTGAACGCACAAGCGCCGCGCGCGGGATGCTCGGCGCGGTACACCTCCGCCGTCCCTCCTTCGCCGACGCGCTCGAGGAGGCGGTAGCCGGCGATTGACCTGCCGGCCAGGTTTTCGAGAGCCATGGGGGTTGTGCGCGAAACTAACGTCCGGATTTGAGGCTCTGCAAGTGATGCGACGCGTGGACGCACTGCTGGCGATGGCCGTTCTGTCCGGCGGCTGCGGCCCGCTGCAGCCGCCCGCCCCCGGCACGTCGGGCGCAGCGCCGCAACGAGGGCCGTCCCTGCCGCGCCTGTTCGACGCGTCATCCGTCTACCGGTCGATGGGCGCGCTCGTGGGTGGCGGCGGTTTGCCGTTCATCGGATCGGTGCGCTATCTCGCCGGACCGTCGCCCGACTCCACGCTTGCGCTGTTTTCGGTCTCGCTCACCAATCAGACGCTCACCTTTCAACGCCGCGGCGCGGAGTTCATCGCCGAGTACCACGTCGAGGCATCGTTCCGGACCGATAGCAGCAGTCGCGTGACGGTGCGGCAGATCGGCAGCGACGAACAGGTCCGCGTCCGCAGCTTCCAGGAGACGCTCCGCAGCGACGAGAGCGTGATTTTCCAGCAGTTCCTCACCGTGCCGCCGGGCTCGTATTACGTGATGGCGATGGTGCGCGATCGCAACGGTCCCGCCTACGCCCGCGCGGAGCGCGCCGATACCGCGCCGCGCTTTGCCGGGCCTGCAACGGCGAAACCGATCGCCGTCTATTCGGCCGATGGCCGGTCACGACGTGCCGACTTTCCGAAAGTGGTCGCCAACCCGCGCGCCACGTTGCCGTTCGGTCCCGATTCGATGCGCTTTTATGTCGAGCGCTACGGCGCTCCGCCTGCGACCGTGCTGGCACGGGTGGTGGATGCGGCCCATCACGAATTGTGGCGCGACTCCGTTCGCCTGCGTGGTGACACGGGCGTCGCGTCGGCCACCGTTGTCATCGTCCCCGCCAATCTCCCGGTGGGGCAAGCCGAGCTGGAAATCGTGCCACCAAACGGGGGCGGCGGGGCCGGCGGGGATACGGCTCGCACCCGTTTCTTGGTAAGCTTCTCCAGTCAATGGGTGATCACAAACTTCGATGAAATGATGAGTTTGCTCCGCTATTTCGACCGCCAGGACTGGGTCGACTCGTTGCGCCGCTCGCCGGCAGACCGTCG
Source organism: Gemmatimonadales bacterium (assembly GCA_036390255.1). Classification (GTDB taxonomy): domain Bacteria; phylum Gemmatimonadota; class Gemmatimonadetes; order Gemmatimonadales; family GWC2-71-9; genus 20CM-2-65-7. The sequence goes on from DASWCE010000089.1 coordinate 57,720, forward strand.
TCCCGACGTGTGGCGGCAGTTTTGGAAGGCGACCGATCCGATCCCCCTCACGCCGGAGAACGAGGCGATCGACGATTATTTCCGGCGCGTGCAGCAGGCGAACATTCGATTTCCCGACGAGGGCGAGCCTGGATGGCTGACCGAGCGGGGCGAAGTGTTGATCACGCTGGGCGAGCCCGATGAGATGACTGATCTCTCGAACGGCATCGACCGGAACGGCACGCGGCTGCTGCGGTGGACCTACGCGGCGCATCGTCTCGTGCTGTACTTCCAGGATCAGACCGGCTTCAGCCGGTTTCGTCTGACGCCCGGATCCCGCGCGGAATATCAGCGGGTCCTGGCGCGCGCGAGGCAGGCGAGCAGGTGAAACGACGCGGCGCCCTGTGGATCGCGGCGCTGGCCGGGGACCTGCTGCTGCCGCCGGCGCGGGCGGCTGGGGCCCAGGCGGTCACCCCGCCGGAACACACCGCCACGTTTCGCGCCGATTCGCTCCGCTTGTCGGGCCGTCCCTGGCACGCGGCCGAGAGCCTACTCGCCGCCGCGCGTCGCGACCCCAATCCCAACGCGTTCTTGATCGTCGAAGGCGCCAAGGCGGAAGTGCACGCACGCCGTTACGAGCACGCACGGCAGTTGCTCGTCGGCCAGCCGTGGCTGCTCGCCTATCTCGACGGTGAGGCGCTCGCCGTGCTGGCACAGGCCGAGTTCGGCACCGGGCGATACGGCGATGCCGCCACGCACTTTCAGCTGGCGCGCGCGCGTGCACCCACCGCGCGCGTGCCGCTTCTCGCGGTGCGCGCCGCCCTCGCATTCGACGCTGCCGGTCAGCCTGACAGCGCGGCGGTCGCCTTCGCCGCCGCGCGCGCGGGAGGGAATCTCGCGAGCATCGATCCGTGGCTGCGGATGCGTCAGGCTCGGGTCACGCGCGACACGGCAGCTGTGGCTCAGTTGCTCGCCGACCTGCCCCCGCCGGTCGCGCGCGAGGTGCCAGTGGCGCGCGCGCGCGCGCTGTTGCTCGCCGGCGACACGACGCGCGCGCTCGATGCCTTCGCGAGGGCAGGGAGGGGCGGGACGCTCGACGCGGCGCGGCTCGCTCTGGCAACGGGCGATTCGACGCGCGCCCGGACGCTGCTCTACGCGCTGCTAACGCGCGATCCACTGAGTGATGATGCCGCCGCTGGCGTGACCCTGGCCCTCGGCCCGCTGCCTCCGCGTGCCGCCGCGGAGCATGTCGCCCTGGCGCGCGCCCTGAATCGGCGCACCACGACGCGCGATGCACGCATCCACGTCGAGCACGCGCTGCGGTCCGGCGACTCAAGTGCGACGACCCTTCTTCTGTATGGCGAGCTGCTCCTGGGCTCGGGTCGCCTGCGCGACGCCGTGCGTGCCTATGCCGCCGCTGCTCGTGACTCCGCGAGTCGCCCGCTCGCGCTCTACCGTCGCGGCCGTGTGCTCGTTCGCCTGGACGATTCCACCGCGGTCGCCGCGCTGTCGGGATTCGCGGAGCGCTACCCCGCCGATACCGCCGCGCCGGGTGCGCTCTACATCCTGGGCGACCTGGACGAGAGTCGCGACAACTGGCCGCAGGCGGGGCGCTGGTATGGGGCGCTAATCAGCCGCTATCCCGTCGACCCACGCGCCTCCCTGGCTCGCTTCCGGCTGGCGGCCCACGCCGAGAGTACGGGCAACCCCGACAGCGCCGCCGCGCTGTATCAATCGGAAATCGATGCGTCCGGACCGCAACGCACCGCGGCGCGCTTCTGGCTCGGCAAGATGGCCGAGGCACGCGGTGACACGACGAAGGCACGCGCGATTTGGCTCGCGCTCGCGCGCGAGGACTCGCTGGGCTACTACGGCATGCGCGCGCGCCGCGAGACGGGCCTGGCGCCGCTCGCATTCGTGTCTCCAACGGCTACGTCGACCACACCGCCACCGGCGGTGCTCTCCGGATTGGCGCGCATTGACACGTTGCTCCTGGCCGGGCTCGACAGCGAAGCGCAAGCCGAAGTCCGCGTTGTGCTCGCGCATCCGCCCACCGATCTCGAGGCGTTGCTTGCCTGGAGCGGGGGCCTGGGATTGCGTGGCTACGGCTCGGCAGGTGTCCGGCTGGGATGGCAAGCGGCGCTGCTCGCGCCGGGCGATGTCCGTGTGCTGCGCGCGATCTTCCCCTGGCCGAACCGCGCCGCGGTGGAAGCCGAGGCGGAGGAGTTCGGCGTCGACGCGCTCCTGCTAGCGGCCCTCGTCCGGCAGGAGAGCGTGTTCGATGTCGAGGCGCTGTCGCCGGCCGGCGCGCGCGGGCTCGCCCAGCTGTTGCCGAGCACGGCCTCACTGATGGCGCGCGGCCTGGACGTCACGTTCTACCCGGGCTGGATCACGGTCCCCGATCTCAACCTGCATCTGGGCGCAGCGCATCTCGCCGAGCTGCTCAGGCGCTTCGGTCGCGTGGATGCAGCGGTCGCGGCCTACAACGCCGGACCGATTCCGGTGCGCCGTTGGCTCGAACGGGCCGGGGCGGCCGATGCGGACCGCTTTATCGAGCTGATTCCGTATCCGGAAACGCGCGGCTACGTCCGCAGCCTCTTGCGGAATCGCGAGTTGTACCGAGCCCTGTACGCACCGTAGAAAACCCGCTTGACAGCTTTCCGGGCCGCGGGTCTTTTCTAGCGTCCACGTTGCGCTGGGGAACAGACTCTGCAGGAGGCGGATCGTGATCAAGGGAAAGGTGAAGTGGTTCAATGACGCCAAGGGGTACGGCTTCATTGAGCAGGAAGGTGGCGAAGACGTGTTCGTGCATTTTTCGGCGATTCAAATGGACGGCTTCAAGACACTCGCCGAGGGTCAGGTTGTGGAGTTCGAGGTGAAGCAGGGGGACAAGGGGCTCCACGCCACGAACGTCGTGCGCGTTTAACGCCACGCCTTCACCGACCACCGCCCCGCCCGGACGTCACGGGCGGGGTTGTTGTTTGCGCTGCTAGTTTTCGAGTCTATGCCGCCGCGCCCAGCACCGCCGATCCCCGCAACCTCCGCCGGCAAAACAAACGTCTTTCTGGTCGACGGCTACGCGCTCATTTACCGCGCGTTCTTCGCGATGATCGCGCGGCCCCTCACCACCAAGAGCGGTGAGAACACATCCGCGGTCTGGGGCATCACGAATTTCCTGTTGCGGCTCTACGAGAACTACCACCCCGAATACATTGGGTGGGTGCACGATCGCGGCGTGTCATTCCGGCAGGAGCAGTACCCAGAGTACAAGGCGACGCGCGAAAAGCTCGGCGAAGAGCTGCAACAGGATTTCGATCGCTCGCTGGAACGCGTCTGCCAAATTCTCGATGCGTTCCATATTCCCGTCATCGCGATCAACGGCTATGAGGCCGATGACGTCGTCGCGACGCTCGCCGATCGCGCGGCCAAGCGCGACCTCCAGGCCGTGATCGTCTCGGGCGACAAGGACTTTTATCAGCTGATTGGTCCGGGTATCGCGCTCCTGAATCCGGGACGCGGCGGCCAAGCCGCGGTCGAAGAACAGTGGGTCGATCAGGCGAATGCCAGCGAGCGCCTGGGTGTCCCCCCGGAGCGGGTCGTGGACTACCTCGCCCTGGTCGGCGACAGCTCCGACAACATTCCGGGCGTCAAGGGGATCGGCGACAAGACCGCCGTGCAGCTGCTCGAGTCCTACGGCGATCTCGACACGATCCTCGCCCGCGCGGCGGACATCACGGGGAAGCGACCGCGCGAAGCGTTACTGCAGCAAGCCGACAACGCGCGGCTCTCGCGCCAGCTCGTGACGCTGCGTCGCGACGTGCCGGTCGAGCTCGATCTCGAGCAGCTCCGCGTGCGCACGCCGGATACCGAGACACTGGCGACACTCTTCACCGAGCTCGAATTCCGCACGCTGATCCCCAAACTCGGAGACCTGGCGTCCGTAGGCGTCGCACCGCCTGCGGCGCGCGAACCCGGCGCGCCGGCGGCGCCCGCTCCGACAGGGCGAGTGCCGGTCCTCGCGGATCCCACAATCGTGGACGATCCGGCAGGCTTACCCGCGATGATCCAGGAGTTGCGCACCGCGCCGCTGGTCGCTCTCCAGACCGAGCCGGCGCTCGCCGGCATCTCGTTCGCCGTCGCGCCGGGCCGCTCGTGGTATCTCCCGTTCGGGCATCGGGCCCGCGACGGAGAATTCGACACCACACCGCCGCGCAACCTGCCGCCGCTCGCGAGCGAGGCGCTCGCCCCGCTCCGCGCGTTGCTCGCTGATCCGGCCGTACGCAAGGCGGGACACGACATCAAGGCGGCCTGGGTGGCGCTCGCGCGGGCCGGCATCGCGCTCGCGGGCGTGGCCTACGACTCGATGGTGGCGAGCTTCGTCCTGGATCCCGGGAATCGTTCGCACGCCATTAACGATCTCGCGCGGGAGCATCTGTCCGTCGAGCTGCCCACGTCGGCGTCGCTGTTGGGAAAAGGGAAGGGGGGGACGGAGCGAACGTACTCCCAGGTCCCACCGGTGGAAATGGCGCGGGTCTCGGCCGCGCACGCTGAGATGGTGCTGCGACTCGAAGAGGCATTTCGCTCCGATATCGAAGGGCATCACCTCAAGCGTCTGCTCGATGAAATCGAGATTCCGCTCATTCCCGTCCTCGTCGATATGGAGGCCACGGGTATTGTCGTGGATCGCGCGCTGTTGGGCGAGATGTCGCGCGGCTTCGGCAAGGAGTTGACGCAGCTCGAGCTCGACATCTACCGCGCCGCGGGCGGCGAGTTCAACATCAACTCGACGCCCCAGATCCGGACGGTGCTGTTCGAGCGGCTGAAGCTGCCGGTGCAGAAGCGTACGAAGACGGGAGCATCCACCGACGTCGAGGTACTCGAGCAGTTAGCCGCCCTCGGCCATGAGGTGCCACGGCTGCTCATCGAGTATCGCGAGCTGACGAAGCTGAGATCCACGTATGTGGATGCGTTGCCCGGCTACATCGGTCCTGACGGTCGGGTCCATACGAGCTTCAATCAGACCGGGGCGGCGACCGGCCGCCTTTCGTCGTCAGATCCCAACTTGCAGAACATTCCCGTGCGCACCCGCCGCGGCGGCGAGATTCGCCGTGCGTTCGTCGCGCCGCCCGGCCACCTGTTGCTCACCGCCGATTATTCCCAGGTCGAATTGCGACTGCTCGCGCATTTCTCGGAAGATCCCGCGTTCGTGGCGGCGTTCCAGCGCGGTGGGGATATTCATCGGCAGACCGCCGCCGTGATCTTCGGCGTGCCCGAAACAAGCGTGACCGGCGAGATGCGCGCGCGCGCGAAGACGATCAACTTCGCCACGATCTACGGCCAGGGAGCGTTGGCGCTGTCGCGCCAACTGGGGATCACGCTCGACGAAGCCAAGGCCTTCATCAAGCACTACTTCGAGCGCTTCGCTGGCGTGCGTGCATGGCTCGATCGGACTATCGATGAAGCGCGCCAGCGCGGGTTTGTCGAGACCCTGTTTGGCCGGCGACGCTACATCCCCGAGCTCCGCGACCGAAACTTCAGCATCCGCGCCTTCGGCGAACGGACCGCGACCAATTCGCCGCTGCAGGGCTCCGCCGCCGATCTGATCAAGATCGCGATGATCCGCATCCACGCGGCGCTTCCGCAGGCGGAACTGCGCTCCAAGATGGTCCTGCAAGTGCATGACGAGCTTGTCTTTGAGATCCCGGAGGGCGAACGGTCGGTTGCCGGAGCCCTTGTAAAACGCGAGATGGAAGGGGTAGCCAGTTTACGCGTGCCACTCGTCGTAAGTACTGGTGCTGGAAAGAATTGGATTGACGCGAAGGGTTAAGCACGCCTCTTGCAGGAACGGGGGGGAGTGCCCACAATAGGGGCGTCGATTCCGGGTTGTCGGGATCGGCGCCCCTTCGCGCCCGGAGGGTAACGCAGTGAAGGCACGCGGTTTCACCCTGATCGAGCTGTTGATCGTGGTGGTGATCATCGGGATCCTGGCCTCATTCGCGATTCCGAAGTTCGCCAACACGAAGCAGAAGGCGTACGTCGCCCAGATGAAGTCGGACCTCAAGAACCTGGCGACGGCGGAAGAGGGCTTTTTCTACGACAGCTCGTTCTATACGACCAGCCTGCCGGCGCTCAATAATTTTCGCTCATCGACCGGCGTGACGCTGACCGTGCTGCAGGCGACGCCCGGCGGTTGGTCCGCGAGGGCGGTCCACACGCAGACGACGCGGCAATGCGTCCTGTATCAAGGAAACGCCACGCCCGTAGCGCCAGCGACGGCGGAGGGTCGGATCACCTGCACGTAGAGCCTCCATACCGTGAGTTCCAACGCCGCCGCGAGGGGATGCACTTCGCCCTGAGCGGCGGCGTTTGGCTTCACCGGCACAAAATCGACGATGAGCCGATGGTTCACCTGGTGAGCTCGGATAAGGAACGGCTGCTGGCGCTGGGCCGCGAGCTGGGATTTCAGGCGCGCTGGTTGCAATACAAACCGCTCAAAGATCCCGACACCGGGATCCGCGTGCCCGCCTGGCACTGGGATGTCTGGGGAGACAAGCTCCAGCTGCTGGATCCTAAGTAACCTCTTCCACGTCGCTGCCCTCCCGCCGGGGTGCCCGTACGCCGGGCCACCAATTCCACCGTCCTGCGATGTGCATGATCGCCGGCACCAGCACCATGCGGATCAAGGTCGCGTCGAGGAGCACGGCAAGGGCCAGCCCGAATCCGATGAACTGCACGGCGAGCACGCGTGTGAACGCGAAATTGCCGAACACGATGATCATGATCAGGGCGGCGAACGTGATCGTGGACGCCGTCGTCGAGAGGCCTTCCATGGTCGCGTGATCGTTGCGCCCGGTCTTGTCGAAGACCTCCTTCACGCGAGTCAACAGAAATACCTCGTAATCCATCGACAACCCGAAGACCGTCGCGAATACCAGGACCGGCACCACGACGAAGATCGCTTCCGTCGGCCCATCGAGGCCGAACAGGCTGGCGCCGTACCCATGCTGGAAGACGAGGACCGTCAGGCCGAACGCGGCGCCCACCGAAACACAATTGAGCACCACCGCTTTGAGCGGTACGAGGACCGACCGAAACGCGATCAACAGCATGATTGCCGTGACGCCGAGGATCATCGCCACGATGCCCGGAAAGCGGGCGAGCAGGTTCTCCTGCAGATCGACGCTGGAAGCTGCAAACCCGCCGACCACGACCTCCGCGCCACGCAGCCGCGTGCTGCGCGCGATCGTGCGCCGCACATGGCGCGCGAGATCCATCATGCCGGTCAAGGAGACCGAGTCGGCTGCGATGACGTCCATGAGCGTCGTGCGGCGGTCCGTGCTGAGATAGGCGTTGAAAAACTCCGGATACCGGTTGCGGATCGGGTCGGCGTCGCTGTAGAACATCGCGAGCTGCAGCGTGGAAAGACCTGGCCGCAGCGTCGCTACGCCGCGGACTTCGCGGACGCGCGGATCGCGCGAGATCGAATCACTCAGCGCCTTGAGCCCCGGCAACCGGCGGCCGGAGAGCGCCGACTCGCGCGGCGGCAGTTGCACGACGACTCGTAGCGGCTGGATGACGCCGCTCGCGCCCATCTCGCGCAGCTCGGCGAGCCCCTGTCCCGATTCCGCGTCCGGCGGGAACCAGTTGCGTACCGGGAGTCCGATCCTGATCTGCGTGAGCGGAAAGGTCAGGAGGGCCGCCACGAGGCCGCCGCCGAGGATTGCGCGCCAGGGGTGGTGACCGAGTGAGCGCGCCCACCGCTCCCAGCCTTGCGGCGTGTGAATCCAAGCGAGCGCGCGCGCGAGCCACTTCGGCCGGTCGATGTCCCGCCCCAGTATCGCGAGGGCCGCAGGCAAAAACGTCGTCGCGAGCAACACCGCCACCGCGACGACGATCAGTCCGCCCACGCCCACCGAGCGCGTCTCGGTGAGCGGCGTGAGGATCAGGGCGGCGAATCCGACCACGACCGTGAGTCCCGAGGTCACGACAGCCGAGCCCGCCGTCTGGATCGTGCGCACCGCGGCATCGATCGGGGACAACCCGCGATTCAACTCCTCCCGGAACCGCGTGACGATGAGCAGCGAGTAATCGATGCCGACCCCCAGCCCCACCATCGTGGTGATGTTCAGCACAAAGACGGACATCGTCTGGAACTGCGCCGCGACCGCCACGATGCCGAGCGCGATCGTGATGGCGAGGATGCCAACGATGATCGGGAGCGTCGCCGCGACGAGCGCGCCGAACGCCAGCACCAGCACCGCGAGCGTCAACGGCAGCGCGTGCTCCTCGGCGGCCCGTGTATCCTCCGCGCTGATCGTGCGCACGTCGTAATCGAGGGCCGGACTGCCCGTGATCTTGACGTCGAACCCGTCCACGTGCGGCAGCCGCTGCAACGTAGCGCTGACCGTCTCGCGGAGATCGGGCACCACGGTGCGGCTCACGTCGTTGGTGCTCGCCGGTGTCAAGGCCGCGATGAGAAACGTGGTGTGGCGGTCGGGGCTCACGAACGTGGATTCGCCGATCGTGCGGACGGAAATCACCTGGCTGATGTACGGCTGTCGGGCAAGCGCGGCGGAGATCGAATCAAGGACGGCGACAAACCGGGGATTGGAGTATCGCACCGGCCCGTGCACCACGATCGCGACGTAGTCGGCGATTGGGTTGGGAAACACCTCACGGATGAGCTGCGCGGCGCGAGCGGATTCGGTTTGCTCGACGCTCGTGCCCCGCACCGCCAACACCCGCTGTACGTGGGTGGCCTTGGGCACGAACAGGAGCGCGAGGACCGCCCACGCGGCGATAACCCAGACGCGCCAGCGCACGAGCTGCCGCGCGGGTAATGCGATCACCTATGATCCAAGCACATGCGGGCCACAATCATAGGGACGTGCGAAGTGCAAAGCTAGCGGCGCGACCGCGAATCTTCGCATATTGCGCGCATGGTGGAACGCAGGCTCACGGGAATGATCGCCGCCGCCGCGGTGCTCATCGTCCTATTCATCTTCTGGGACGCGTTTCGACCTACGCCCCGGCCCGTGGAATCCGCGCCCGAGGGGCCGCTGCGGATCGCCGAGCCGCCACCGATTCCGCCGCCCCCGCCCGCCCAGGCCACGGCCCCAACTTCGACGCCCACGACCACCTCGCAGGGGACCGCGGTGCCCGCCGGGCCGAACGGCCGCGAGCCCTCCTATATCGAGCTGCTCGCGCGCTCGGAAACGCGGCGCCGCATCCGGTCGAGCGGCACGACCACCTACATCGGGGAAATGCTGGAGGTGAGCGGCGATTCGATGCTGCGGCGGTGGGAGAATCGGCAGACCGCGCCGATTCGCGTGTGGTTCGCCCCGACGCATGCCGCGAATTTCCAGCCGGCGTTCATCGATGCGATCAAGCGGGGGTTTGGAGTCTGGACCAGCGCGGGCGTTCCGGTCCGGTTCGAGTTCGACGGCGACTCCACGAACGCGGAAGTCACCGTCAAGTGGCGCATCCAGTTCGAAATCGAGCGCACGGGACAGACTGACGTCACCTGGGACGAGGACGGGCACATTCAGAGCGCGACGGTCACGCTCGCCACGTTCGATCCTAAGGGCCGGCCGATGGAGTTAGAGGACATCCGCGTCGTCGCAACCCACGAAATCGGCCACGTGCTGGGCCTCGATCACTCGAAGGACTCGACAGACATCATGTTCTCGACCACCAAGGTCCACGAGCTGTCGGACCGCGATGTCCGCACGGTGCTTTTCCTCTATCAGCTGACGCCAGGGAGCCTGCGCTGAGCCCCCGCCAGATCACGTCGTTCCTGAGTCACGCTCCTCCACCGGCCTCGTTGGGGCAGGCCCTGGACACGCGGGTGCGGGAAGCGGAGCTGATCGAAAAACTGGAGGGTGGGGCGGTCCGGTGCTTTGCGTGCGGCCATCGCTGCCTCGTAAAGCCGGACCGGCGCGGCATCTGTAAAGTCCGCTTCAATAAGGAAGGGACGCTGTACACGCCGGCCGGATATGTCGCGGCGCTGCAGTGCGACCCGACCGAGAAGAAACCGTTCTTCCACTGTCTTCCCGGCAGCGACACCCTGACGTTCGGCATGCTCGGCTGCGATTTCCACTGCGGCTACTGCCAGAACTGGCTGACGTCGCAGGCGCTGCGCGACGAGACCGCCGGAGTGATGCCGACCGACGTCACGCCGGACGCGCTCGTCGCGCTGGCGCACCGGCAGGGCGCCCGCATGGTCGGATCGTCCTACAACGAGCCGCTCATCACAGCGGAATGGGCGGTCGATGTGTTCAAGGTGGCGCGGCCGGCCGGTCTGAAGACGGCGTTCATCTCCAACGGCAATGCGACGCCCGAGGTCCTCGATTACATCCGGCCCTGGACCGATTGCTACAAGATCGACCTCAAGGCGATGAGCGACAAACGCTATCGCGAGCTGGGCGGCGTGCTGCAGCACGTGGTGGATGCCATCCGACTCGTGCACCAGCGCGGGTTCTGGCTCGAGATCGTGACGTTGATCGTCCCCGGCTTCAACGATGATGAAGCCCAGCTCACGGCGGCCGCCGAGCTCATCGCGTCTGTGTCGCCGGAGATTCCCTGGCACGTCACGGCGTTCCACAAGGACTATAAGATGACCGACCCCGACAATACGCCTGCAGCGACGCTGCTCCGCGCGTGTGAGATCGGCGCGCGGGCCGGGTTGCGATTCGTGTATGCGGGAAATTTGCCGGGTCGTGTAGGGCGCTGGGAGAACACGTATTGCCCCGATTGCGGCGACATGCTGATCGAACGGTACGGGTACGTCATCAAACAGCAGCGCATCGGAGCCGACGGGCGCTGTCCCTCCTGCAGCCGGCGGATTCCAGGCATTTGGTCCTAGCTCTGCTGCTTTTGTTTTCTGTATTGACTGGATTAGAAGCTCGGCCCCAAGCGAGCGGGTTTGATTCCGCCGCATTCGACCCACTGGTGACGGCCGGGATCCACCAAGGTGTCTATCCCGGCGCCGTGCTCGTCGTCGGGCGACACGACACGGTCCTGTTCGCGAAGGGCTACGGCCGGCTCACATGGCACGCCGCGAGTCCGGCCGTGAGTGTCGACAGTACATTCTGGGATCTCGCCTCGCTGACCAAGGTCGTGGCCACGACGCCGGCGCTGATGCTGCTCGTCGAGCAGGGGCGGGTGACCCTCGATTCACAGGTTGTTCATTACGTCCCGGAGTTCAACAGTCCCGGGACCGCTGGGATAACTGTGCGGCATCTGTTGACGCACACATCGGGTCTGCGCGCCACGTTGCCGCTGCGCGAGGCGGCGGACAGCGCTGCGGCGATGATGATGGTGCTGACCACCGCGCCGATCGCGCGACCGGGAACGCAGATGATTTACTCCGACCTGAACGCGATCCTGTTGGGGGAGATCGTGCGGCGCGTCAGCGGAGCTCCGCTCGACGTGTTTGCGAACCGCGAAGTCTTCGCTCCGCTTGGCCTCGCGCAGGACATGATCTTTCGGCCTGCCAAGCGACTCGAGCGGCGCGCTGCGCCGACCGGGCTCTGGCATGGTCATCCGATTGCGGGAGTTGTCAACGACCCGAGCGCCTACAAACTCGGCGGCATGACCGGGAATGCCGGGCTGTTCGCCACCGCCCGCGGGCTCGCGCGATTCGCGCAATTCATGCTGAACGAGGGCGCGCTGCCGGATCATCCGCGAATTGTGAAGAAGGAAACCGTGCACCAGTTCACGCAGATCGCGGTGCCGGCACGGCGTGGTGCGAGTGCGCGCACGCTGGGATGGGAGGCGCTGCCGACTGGTGAGGATGTCTCCAGTGCCGGCACGTTGTTTGGTCCGCGCAGCTACGGGCACACTGGGTGGACCGGCACGTCGCTGTGGATCGACCCCGATCGCGATCTGTTCGTCGTGTTGCTGACCAATCGCGCGTTCGATCCCAAGGTGCGCCACTCATTCACGAAGCTCAAAGAGGTTCGCGGTCGTGTGGCGGACGCCGCGGCGCGCGCCGTCGACGGTGGTCACTGAGCGCAGAGCGCCGACGCTGATTTACGACGGCGAATGCGGCGTGTGCCAGAAAGCAGTGATGCTGCTGCGCCGCTGGGATCGGGAACACGTGCTCCGCTTCGTACCGTTCCAGGACCGGCCTGCGGTCGCGCGCTTCGGGATCGCGCTCCCGGCGCTGGCGGCCGCGATGCATTTGATCCTTCCGGACGGCAGCGTCTACGCGGGTGCGGACGCGACGCCCGAGCTGCTGCGGCTGTTCCCGGGCACGCGCTGGCTCGCGCCGGTCTTCCGGTTCCCGGGTGTGTTGCCACTCGCCCGTCGGATCTACGCCTGGATCGCGATCCGCCGGCACTGTCTGGTGCGCGGTGTCGCGGGTCGCTAGGTTCGCCAGTAAGGAGATAGTGCCGTGACCACTGCTGTACTGAGCAGCGATACCATCCGCCAGGCCCTGCGTCAGGTGAAAGACCCCGAGCTCGATATGAACATCATCGATCTCGGTCTCGTCTATGATGTTGAGGTGGACGACGGGTTGGTGCGTATTACCATGACGCTGACGTCGCCCGGGTGTCCCGCCGGCCCGATGATCACGAACGACATTTACAAGGTCGTCCGCGCCATCGAAGGTGTGAAGGATGTCGACATCGATATCGTGTGGGAACCGTACTGGACGCCGGATCGCATCGATCCGAAGATCCGGGCGATGATGGGGTTCTAGCGGACGGCTTCGAGGAGCGCGTCGCCCAGCACGTCGATCTGCCAGCGCCGTATCTCGCCGATTTGTTCGAGCGCCACCCGGTTCGCGGGGCGCGCTCGCGCCACCGCCTCCAAGGTCGTCCGTCCGCTCAGTACGCCAGGGTCGAGTCCCAGCTCGGTGGCGATGCGATTACGTACCGCCTTGACCCGCTCCAGCCGCGCATCGAAGCCGGGGTCCTTCGGCACGCGCGGAGGGGGACGTCGCTCGAGCCGCGGGAGCGCGGTTTCGGGGAGCGACTTGGCCTGTTGCACCGCGTGGAGCAACGCGTCTCCGTGACGCCGCGCGAGGGAGCTGGGCAACTCGCGGATGTGGCCCAGATCGGCGCGCGTCGCCGGGAGCGCGCGGCTGACGGCCAGCAGGGCATCGTTGCCGATGATCCGGAACGGGGCTTTGTCTTCCCGTTCAGCGACAGTATCGCGCCAGCGATGCAGCAGTCGTAGCGCCGCCAGGCTCCGTGCCGACAGTCCCTTCGCGCCCTTGAGCCTGAGGTACGCCTCCTCTTCTCCTCCGCTCGCGGGCCCCCCCCCCCGCGCCGTCCAGCGCAAGGACTCGAGCTGTTTGAACTCTTCCATCGCCCAGGACAGGCGGCCCAACGTCCTGAGTTGCTGCTCGAGCGCGTCGCGCAACGCGAGCAGGAACCGGGTGTCGGCGGCGGCATACGCGAGCATCGACGGCGTCAGCGGGCGCAGTGACCAGTCCGCCTTCTGATGTTCCTTGTCCAGCTTGACGCCCACGTACTTCTCGAGCAGTGCCGCCAGTCCGATGGCGGGCTCGCCGGCGAGCTGCGCCGCGATCCGCGTGTCGAAGAGCCGGACGGCCCGAAAGCCATAGTCGCGGTCGAGCACGCGCAAATCGTAATCGGCGTCGTGGAAGGTCTTTTCGACTTGCGGATCAGCCAGCAGGCCGCCGAACGGCTCGAGGCCGGGCGCCGCGATGGCCACGGGATCGATGACCGCCGTCTGGGTTGCACTCGAGATTTGCAGGAGGTAGATGCGGTCGCGGTAGCGATGGAAGCTGGCCGCTTCGGTATCGACGCCGATGCGTTGCTCCCGTCGCGCGGCGGTGACGAACGCCGCCAACGCGGGCGCCGTGTCGATATAGATCGGAGCGCTCACTCCTCTTTCTCGAGCGCCTCCATGCCAGCGGCGATTTCCTCCAGCGCCTTGGCTAGCGTCCTGTAGAATTCTGGATCTGGAGTCTGAGGGGCTCCGCCGAGCGGATCGCCCGCGCATTTGCGTGCGGCTCGTGCTGCATGACGTATGTAATCGGTGGCTACTCGCATGGATCGCTCCGTAGTGATGGCGACAAAGATACGCGCCGCGTTCGCCCCGTGCAGTCTCGGCGACTGGCCGACACCGCTCGAGGCGCAGCCGGGTCTCGCGCATGCCGTGGGGCTCGACGCGTTGTGGCTCAAGCGGGAAGATCATGCGGGTGGAAATAAAGTGCGTGGTCTCGAGTTTCTGTTTGCAGGCGTGCCCGCGCGATCGGTGTTCGTCACCATCGGTGGAACGGGCTCGAGTCACTGTCTGACGACCGCGCGCTTCGCACGGGCACAGGGCCATCGCACTGCGGTCGCGCTCTTCGACCAGCCTGCAACAGATGCCAGTCGCCGCATTGCGGTTGCGACCGTCGCGACCGCGGATGTCGTGGTCCGCGCCCACAACCCGCTGACACTACCGTGGGCCGTGCTGCGCGCCTGGCGCGCCGCCCGACGTCTTGGTCCTCGCACGCCGCATTGGATCCCAGGCGGTGGTGCGGAGCCGCGCGCCGTGATCGGACACTTTCTTGCGACGCTGGAGCTCGAGCTCCAAGTCGACGCACCGCCGGATGCTATCATCGTGCCGCTCGGCACCGGTGGAACAGCCGCCGGGATCGCACTGGGTGTCGCGTGGCTGGGATGGCCGACGCAAGTGGTCGCCATGCGCGTCGCGCCACGTATCGTCGCCAACTCATGGCGCACGATGCGGCTCGCCCGACACGCGGCAGCGTTGCTGCGGCGTGCCGGTGTCGGATTCGACGTACCGCGATCGTCCCTCCGCGTTCGGATCGTAAACGCGATGGGACCGGGTTATGGGTATCCCACTCCCGACGGCGAACGTGCCAGGACGTTGGCCGCCGAGCATGGGCTGCAGCTGGATCCAACGTACGGCGCAAAGGCATTCAGCTTTTTCTTGCGACAATCGACCGGTAAGGTCAAGCGAGGGGTTTTCTGGCAAACGTTCCCGTCCTCCTGATCCACGGATTTCCATTCGATCATCTGATGTGGCGTCATCAACTCGAGGCGTTGCCGGGTTGGCAATGCCTCGCGCCCGATTTGCGCGGCGCCGGGAAGAACGTTTCGGCGCCGGCCAACGAATTCTCGATGGCCGTGTACGCGGACGATCTGATCCGTCAGCTCGATGACGCCGGAGCCGAGCAGGCAGTTGTGTGTGGCTTATCGATGGGTGGCTACATCGTATTCGAGCTGCTGCGGCGTTTCCCTCAGCGCGTTCGCGGCGCGATTCTCTCCAACACCAAGGCGGCCGCCGATACGGCCGAAGCCAAACGCGGACGAGATGCGATGGCAGCGCAGGCACAGGCTGCCGGCGTGCGCGCCCTCTCCGCGGAGCTCGTTCCTAAGGTCGTGGCGCGTGCGACCTTTCAGCGCCGGCCGGACGTGGCGAATGAAGTGAGAGAGATGATCCTGCGGCAACCGCTGGCGGGCATCGTCGGGGCGTTACGGGCGCTACGCGATCGCCCCGACTCGACGCCGTTTTTGCGCAACATCAGCGTCCCGGTCTTGGTGATCGCCAGTGATGACGATCAGATCGCGCCCGCGGCCGGCATGCGAGAGATGGCACGCGCGATCCCGGGCGCGCAGTTCGTGCTTATTCCTGAGTCAGGTCACCTGTCGCCGCTCGAGCAACCGCAGGCGTTCAACACGGCGCTGAGGGCTTTCCTATGAGCCTTTGCGCTGCGGCTTGCCGGGCGGGTTTTCGCTCTGGAAGACATCGCGATTCTTGGCGATGTAGTCTTTCCACTGCGGCGGAGTGTCCTCTTCGGGGAAGATGGCCGTGACTGGGCACTCCGGCTCGCAAGCGCCGCAGTCAATGCACTCGTCGGGGTGGATGTAGAGCATGTCGGGACCTTCGTAAATGCAATCCACCGGACACACGTCCACGCAGGAGCGGTCCTTCACGTTGATGCACGGCTCGGCGATGATGTACGGCATTCCTTCTCCTGAGCGCGTAATCGAAGGCGGTGCGGCGTGGCGGCGAATGGCAAACCTAGACTGAGAGTTAGCTCAGTCAAGGGACTGTCAAGTATCCTTGATACCCAACGGTATCGCAACACGCATATTGCCAACGCCAAAACCCTTGCGACGCTGGTGCCTCCGAGTATCCTAGATACTCGTGGGAATCGTCCACCAGCGACGTAAGGCCGAAACGCGCGCGCTTCTCGTGGCTGCGGGCTTGGAGCTGTTCGCCGAGCGAGGCTTCGACATTGCCACGCTGGACGAAGTCGCGCTCGCGGCCGGCTTCACGAAGGGCGCCATCTACCGGCACTTCCCGTCCAAAGGCGCCTTTCTGCTGGCGCTGTTCGAGCAGTACGCTGCCGTTGCGCGCGCCGGCTCCGGCGCGCGGCAAGCCCAATGGTTCATTCCGCTCACGGTGCAGTTCGCGGCGCTGGCGACGCGCGATCCACTCCTGCGGCGTCGCTTGGCCACCGTGCTTTCCGAAGCTCCCGATGGGGCGACCTCAGAGGGGCAGCTGCTCAAGGCGCTCGCGCGGATATGGCCCGCCTAATCGATCTCAGCCACGAGATCGAGGATGGAATGGTCACGTATCGCGGCCTCCCCGCGCCAGCGATCAGCGACTGGCTCACTCGCGATGCCTCAAAGGCGCGGTACGGTGCGGGCACGACCTTCCAGATCGGCAAGATCGAGCTGCTCGCCAATACCGGCACGTACATCGATGCGCCGTTCCATCGGTACGAGGACGGCCGTGACGTCGCCGGATACGCACTCGAGACGGTAGCTGATCTACCCGGTGTCGTTGTCCGTGCAACGGATGGGCGAGGGCGCGCCATCGATGCTTCACGCTTCAGCAAGTTGGATGTGAAAGGCAAAGCCGTCCTTGTCCACACGGGCTGGGACGCGCACTGGCGCACCGATACTTACTCCGCTGGCCAACACCCATTCGTGACCCGCGATGCGGCCGAGTATCTCGCAAAAGCGAGAGTGGCGCTCGTGGGGATCGATTCGCTCAATATCGACGACGACAAGGACGGGAGTCGACCCGCCCACACGATCCTGTTGGGAGGGGGCGTGGCGATCGTCGAGCACATGACGAACCTGGCGGCGCTTCCGGACGCGGGCTTCCGCTTCTTTGCGGTGCCGCCACGGGTCAAAGGCATGGGGAGCTTTCCGGTGCGCGCCTTCGCGCGCGTCGACCGGTAGCTGGCCTTCAGTTCGCCACCGCGCGCACCACGTGTGCCAGCCCATGCACCACGCGCGCCATGCGATCGTAGTCGAGCTTGTCAGGCGTGTCCTGCGGCGTGTGGTAGAACGGATTCCGGTAGGGCGCGGTGTCGGTGATCATGATCGCCCGGTAGCCTTCCCTCCAGAACGACCAATGATCCGACCACCAGACGCCCGGCACCCACGCCGGCGCCGCCGCACCCTGCGTAGGGAGGGTGGCGTGCGCACGGAACGCCGAGATGGCGCGATGCAGCAGCGCGCGCGACCGGAGATTTGAGACGAACCCGATAAAATCGCCGACATCTGGATAGGCCAGGTTGAGCGGGAACGGATATCGCTGGCTGCCCTTCTCTGTGTCGTAGTAGCCAATCGACTCGATCGACAGCATCGCGACGATCTGATCGTTTCGCGCCCGCGCCGCGCTCGCGTAGTGCCGGCTGCCCATGTCGGCCGTCGGAAACGAGGGCGGCTCTTCATTGGGGAAGAAGACGAAGCGCACCGTGCGCCGCTGGGAATTACCGGCAAAGACCCGCGCCAATTCGAGCACGCCCGCGACACCGCTCGCGTTGTCATCGGCGCCCGGGGCGTCCTCGGCCGTGTCGTAATGCGCTCCGAGCACGACCACTTGGTGCGCGTAGCCCGTCATGCCGGGAAGCATCGCCTCGAGATTGTGATACAGGCGGCCGCCGGCAAAGAACTCTTGGGACTCAACGTGATAGCCGATCCGCAGGAGCTCGGTACGGATGTAGCGCTCGGCGCGCTGCACATTCGCATACGCCTTGTCGCTCCGGACGCCGATATCGTGCGCGAGCGTCGCCACATGGCGCCGGAGCTGCGTCCGCATCTCTTCCTGGTTTGGAGTGAGCGGTGGCAGTGGCCCGGCGAAAGCCGGCCCCGGCATCCGGACCGTGAACAGCCAGATGACGAGGAACAGCAGCGGCAAGAAACTGACGATTGCGATCATCCGGATCCGCCCCCAACGGGTGCGGGGAACGATGGCCACGGGCATCGGGGTAACATACCTTCCTAACGATCTCCTCCCGGAGTCCCGATGGCCGTCCATCGCTGCCTGTTGATCGCGTCGCTGCTCTTCCCGACAATGCTTGCGGCACAGCGTACTCAAAAACCGGCACTGCACGGCCGGCACTGGGTCGCGATCACCGGCAAGCCACTCGGCGCCGAAGCCGGTGCCATGATCTTCCAAAAGGGCGGCAATGCCGTCGATGCCGCGTGCGCCATGCTGGCGGCCGTCACCACGATGTGGGACGTGCTCTCCTGGGGCGGTGAAACGCAGGCGCTGATCTACAATCCCCGCACCAAGAAAGTCATCGCCGTCAACGCGCTCGGCGTCGCGCCCACCGGAGCGACCGCCGACTTCTATCGGTCCAAAGGGATGCGCTTCCCGCCGGAGTATGGCCCGCTCGCGGCGATCACCCCGGGCACTCCGGGCGGACTCATGGTCATGCTCGCCGAGTATGGCACGCTCAGCTTGCGTGAGGTGCTCGAGCCGGCAATCCACATGGCGGATGGCTATCCCATCGAGGAGGAGACGGCGAATTCGATCGAGCGGAACAAGCGCTGGCTCAAACAATGGCAATACGCGCGCGCGGTGATGTTGCCACACGCGGGCGAGGCACGGGAAGCGCCCGAAGCGGGTGAAATCTTCCGCCAGCCGGACCTCGCCGCGACGCTCCGCAAACTCGTGGAGGCGGAGCAGCAGGCGCTACGCCGCGGGAAGAACCGGCACGATGCGATCATGGCTGCCTACGACCGCTTCTACCGTGGCGACATTGCGCAGGAGTTCGTCCGTGGTCTGCGGGAGGAAGGTGGGCTCGTCACGCTGACCGATCTCGCCGACTGGCGGGTGAAGATCGAAGAGCCGGTCATGACGACGTATCGGGGGGTCGACGTCTACAAGCTGCAGCCCTGGTCACAAGGTCCCGCCATGCTCCAGGCGCTGAACATTCTCGAGACCTTTGACCTCAAGGCGATGGGCTACAACAGCACGCGCTACATCCACACGCTCTATCAGACAATGAGCCTCGCGTTTGCGGATCGCGATTTCTATTACGGCGATCCCGCATTTCCTCCCGAAGAGCCGATTCGCGGACTGTTGTCAAAGGAGTACGCGCGCCAGCGCGCGAAGCTCATCAATCCTGATCACAACGATCCCGACATCAAGCCGGGGGATCCGTATCCTTTCCAGGGCGGCACGAATCCCTATTTGCCGCTCCTGCAGCAATGGTCGCCGCGTCCCGTGACGACGACCGAGACCGGCACCGGCGACGCCGCGGCGCTGGCCGCGTTTGACGAAGCGTTCCGGCGCGGCACCACATCGATCGAAGCGGCCGATTCATCCGGCTGGGTGGTCTCGGTGACGCCGTCGGGCGGCTGGATTCCCGCGGTCATCGCCGGTCACACCGGGATCGGGGTGAGCCAGCGCGCGCAGCAGTTCGTCGTCGACTCGAGCGACAATCCATTCAACGTGATTGTGCCGGGGAAGCGGCCACGCGTGACGCTCACGCCCAGTCTGGCCCTGAAGGACGGGAAGCCGTTTCTCGCGTTCGCGGTGCAGGGGGGCGACACCCAGGACCAGAACCTGCTGCAATTCTTCCTCAACGTGGTCGAGTTCGGCATGGACGTGCAGCAGGCGGTCGAAGCGGCGAACATCACCAGCTACCAGATGCGCAATTCGTTCGGCGAGCACAAAACGGAGCCGGGCCGCCTGACTCTGCGTGACGACACACCGGCGTGGACCAGACATGAGCTGCGCGCGATGGGCTACAGGCTCGACTTCGATGATCGGACGTCCGGGCCGATCAACGCAGTGTTCTTTGACTGGAAACACGGCTCGTTCTGGGGCGGGTCGTCGAATCATGGCGAGGACTACGGAATCGCGTGGTGATCGCGCGCCGGCATTGACACGCCTCGGCCGCCCCACTAGATCACAGGTCATGCTAATGTCCGCGCAGCACCGGCATCACCATGGTCACTCGGTCCACGGGGGATAGCCGGAGGCGCATTAGGGTTTGAATCATCACCGACGCCGGCCCCCCAGGGCCGGCGTCGTGCTTTTAGGGCGGCGTCGCACACCCACGGGGAGTCCGGCTCGGCCAACACGGAGCCGAAGAGATGACTGCTGTACCGTTTCGACTTGGCCTTCCCAAGGGCAGGATGGAGACCGGTGTGCTGGCTCTGCTTGCGGACGCGGGGATTCGCGTGCGCCCCAGCGCGCGGGGCTACCGTCCCGACGTGTCACTGCCGGGCGCCGAAGCGAAGCTGCTGAAGCCCCAGAACGTCGTGGAGATGCTGGCCCTCGGCAGCCGCGATGTCGGCTTCGCCGGGGCGGACTGGGTTGCAGAGCTCGAAGCGGACGTCGTCGAGCTGCTCGACACGGGGCTCGACCCGGTCCAGCTGGTCGCGGCCGCTCCGGTCGCATTGCTCGAACGCGGCCGCCTTCCCTCCCGACGGCTCGTTATCGCGTCCGAATACGAGCGGCTCACACGGCGCTGGATCGCCGCGCGCGGGCTGTGTGGGGAGCTCGTCCGCTCCTATGGCGCGACTGAAGTGTTCCCGCCCGAAGACGCAGACGTAATCGTCGACAACACCGCGACCGGCGCGACGCTCGAGGCCAACGGTCTCGCGATTGTAGACGTGCTCATGCGCTCGTCCACCCGTCTGTATGCCAACCGCGCGGCGTTCGACGATCCGGTCCGCCGTCGCTCCATCGATGATCTCGTCTTGCTTATCAACTCGGTGCTCGAAGCGCGGCGTCGCGTCATGCTGGAGGTCAACGCGTCCGCGGCATGTCTCGACGCGGTCGTGGCCGTGCTGCCGTCCATGCGCCAGGCGACGGTCGCGCCCCTTTTCGGCAATGGTGGGTACGCCGTGAAGGCTGCCGTACCGCGAGAGCTGCTCCCGCAAGTGATCCCCGCCGTAAAAGCAGCCGGCGGCACCGACGTCGTTGTCTCCACCCTGTCGCAGATCGTGCCATGACGACCGCGCTCAAGACTCGGATCGATCCGGCGTCGGCTTACCATGAACCGGCCCGAGGTGACGTCGGGGTTCTGTGCCTCGACCGCAACGAGGGCCTCCTGCCGTCACCCGCCGCGCTTGCGGAATTGGCCGAGGCCGATCCGGAGCTGCTGCGTCGCTATCCGGATGTTTCCGAATTGACCGCGCTGCTCGCGGCGCAATGGAGGGTCGCAGCCGGCCGCGTACTCGTGACCGCGGGAGCCGACGAAGCGATCGATCGCATTTTCCGCGCATTCCTGACGCGTGGCCGAACCCTGCTGCTTCCGGAGCCAAGTTTCGAGATGCTCGATCGCTACGCCGCGCTTGCGGATGGCGAGCTCGTGCGCGTCCCCTGGCCGGATGCCGCGTTTCCGACGGATGAGTTCTTGGAGCGTGTCGACGCGCGCACCGCCGTCATCGCGATCGTGTCGCCCAATAATCCCACCGGTGGTGTGGCGACGCTGGCGGACGTGAGACGAATCGCCGAGCACGCGCCCGACGCGCTCGTGCTGCTCGATCACGCGTACGTGGAGTACGCGGATGACGATCTCACAGCGGCGGTGCTCGACGTGCCGAACGTCGTCGTGGTCCGCACCCTGTCGAAAGCGTGGGGGCTCGCCGGGTGTCGCGTCGGCTACGCAATCGGCAGCCCGGACATCATCGCGGTGCTGCGCGCCGCTGGTGGCCCCTATCCCGTTGCTGCGCCATCCATCGCGCTCGCCGTGCGCCAGCTCGAGCGCGGCACGGCATTGCTCGCGGCGCACGTCGCGCGCGTGCGTGAAGAGCGCGCGGCGCTCACGCGGCAGCTCAAGTCGCTGGGACTCTCGCCGCGGGACTCGCAGGCAAACTTCGTGTTCGTCGAATGCGGCGACGGCCACCGGGGGGGCGCGCGGTTTTGCGCAGCCGCGCTCGCGGCGCTCGGCGTGTTGGTGCGCGAATTCCGGGACCGGCCAGGTCTCGACACGGCGTTGCGCATCACCCTGCCCGGTGAGCTGACAGGATTCGAGCGCCTCACGACGGCGCTCGACACAGTCCTAGCCCCGCAGGCGATGATCTTCGATCTCGACGGCGTGCTCGCTGACGTGCGGGAGTCGCAACGTGCGGCGATGATCGCGACCGCCGCCGCTTTCGGCGTGACCGTCACGATGCAGGACATCGAGACTGCGCTGCGCGCGGGCAATGCCGCGAACGACTGGGTGGTGACGCAGCGGCTGATCGCGGCAGGCGGTAAGGAGCCAGGTCTCGAAACGATCACCACCCGTTACCAATCACTGTACCGCGGAGCGGCCGGGTCGCCCGGGCTGCGCGAGCGGGAGCGCTCGATCGTGCGGCGTGTGGTGCTCGAGCGCCTTGCGAAACGGTTGCCACTCGCCGTCGTGACGGGCCGGCCGCTCGACGAAGCTCGTTGGTTCCTCGAGCGCGCCGGGTTCGCAGAACTGTTCGGCGCCGTGGTGTGCATGGAGGATGCGCCGCGCAAACCAGATCCCGCGCCGGTTCGTCTCGCCCTCGCGCGGCTAGGTGTACAGCGGGCATGGATGGTGGGGAATACCCCCGACGACATTCGCGCCGCCGCTGGAGCGTCCGTCGTCCCGCTCGGTGTCGTCGCACCGGGGGATGATCTGGCTGCGACCTCCACCGCACTGACCGACGCCGGCGCGGCCAGCGTGATCGCTCACGTCACCGACCTCGACGAGTTGCTGCCATGAGTGCTCGCACAGCCACGGTGACGCGTACGACGCGCGAGACGTCGATTCGCTTGACACTCGATCTCGACGGCACGGGCAAGGCGACGATCAAGACCGGGATCGGCTTCCTCGATCATCTCCTCGACGCGCTGGCGCGCCACGCGCGTTTCGACCTCGCGCTTATCTGCGAAGGTGACCTGCAGGTCGATGATCATCACACCGCCGAGGACTGCGCGCTCGCCTTGGGCGAAGCGATCGACCGTGCCCTGACCGAGCGCCGCGGTGTCAACCGCTTCGGGTGGGCCCTCGTGCCGCTCGACGAAGCGTTAGCGCGCGCAGTGGTCGATCTCTCCGGCCGGCCATTCGCCGACGTGTCACTCGGTCTGCGCCGCGAGGCGATGGGTGGCCTCGCATGCGAGAACATCCCGCATCTGCTGCGCTCGCTCGCCACCGCGAGCCAGCTGACGCTCCACGTGGATGTGTTGAAAGGCGAGAACGATCATCACCGGGCCGAGGCGGCGGTCAAGGCGACCGCGCTCGCGTTGCGGCAGGCGGTCGCGCGGTCGGGATTCGATGACGTCCCGTCTACCAAAGGGACGCTGCGGGGCGCGGTACATGAGTGACGTGCTGATCGTCGACTCCGGTGTCGCGAATCTGGCGTCGATTGCCGGCGGATTTCAGCGTCTCGGCGCCACGACGGTCGTGAGCGGCGATCCCGCTGTCGTGCGTCAAGCGGCACGTCTGGTGCTGCCTGGCGTGGGCGCGTTTGGTGCCGGCATGGCGGCGATCCGAAACGGCGGTCTCGACGCCGCGATTCTGGATGCCGCATCCCGCGGAACGCCGATGCTCGGCATCTGCCTCGGCATGCAGATGCTGTGCGAGGCGAGTGAAGAGACGCCGGGAGTGGCGGGACTGGGGGTTGTCTCGGGAACGTGTCGCCGGTTGCCATCACACGTGCGGATCCCGCACCTCGGCTGGAACCGTGTAACACCCAACCCCGGTGCGCGCCTCGTCACGAACGGCGTCGCAGCGTTCGCGAATTCTTATGCTTTGCGGGACCGCCCTGCCGGATGGACGCCGGCATGGACGACCCACGGCGTTCCGTTCATCGCCGCACTCGAACGCGATTCGATACTCGCTTGCCAGTTTCACCCAGAGCTGTCGAGCGCGTACGGTGCGGCGCTGCTCGACTGCTGGCTCACAGGCGGAACGGCCCGGACCGTCACCGGCACAAACGAAGCCTCAGGTTTGCTCCGCCGCCTTATTCCGTGTCTCGACGTGCAAGATGGCCGTGTGGTGAAGGGTGTCCGGTTTCAGAATTTGCGCGACGCCGGCGATCCTGCCGAGCAGGCGGCGCGCTACGAGGCGCAAGGCGCTGACGAGATCGTGATCCTCGACGTTGCGGCTTCCCCTACCGGGCGCGGCACGCAGGTCGAGACGGTGCGGCGCGTGCGCGCGGCGATCCGCATTCCGCTGACGGTGGGGGGCGGAGTGCGCAGCGTTGACGACGCCCGGCAACTGCTCTCGGCCGGTGCCGACAAGGTGAGCGTTAACACGGCCGCGGTCCGGGGGCCTACCCTGCTCACCGACTTGGCGCGCGCGTTCGGGTGCCAGTGTGTCGTCCTGGCGATCGATGCTCGGAGTACCGGAGAGTGCTGGGAGGTCCTGGTCCTGGGCGGTCGCGAGCCGGCGCTGCCCAACGCGGTGGCCTGGGCGCAGGAGGGCGAACGGCTCGGCGCGGGCGAGATCCTGCTCACGAGCTGGGATCGCGACGGCACGCGGGCGGGACACGATGTCGAGCTGCTGCGCGCCGTCGCGAACGCGGTGCGCGTTCCGGTTATCGCCTCAGGCGGTGTTGGCACGAGGGCGCACGTCGCCGCCGCATTCGCAGCCGGCGCGGACGCAGTGCTCGCGGCTTCGGTTTTTCACGACGGCGACGACACGGTCGATGGCATCAAAACTGATCTTGCGATGCGGGGAATCGGAGTGCGGCGATGATCGTACCGAGTATCGACATCATGGCGGGACGCGCGGTGCAGCTGCGCCGCGGCAAGGACTTCGTGCTCGACGGCGGCGATCCCATCGCGCGATTGGAGGAATTCTCCATCGCAGGGGACGTGGCCGTCGTGGATCTGGATGCCGCGCTCGGTCGGGGTTCGAATGCCGAGCTGATCGGAGATCTCGTGCGCCGGGCGCCGTGTCGCGTCGGCGGAGGGATCCGCGATCTCGACAGCGCCCGTCGCTGGCTCGATGCGGGCGCGACACAGGTGGTGATCGGCACAGCTGCGACGCCTGATTTCTGCAGCGCGTTGCCACGTGAGCGGGTCATCGCCGCCCTGGATGCCCGATGCGGCGAGGTCGTCGTGGACGGGTGGCGAACGAACACTGGTGTCACGGTCCTGGAGCGTGTTCGCGAGCTCGCGCCGCTTGTTGGCGGCTTCCTCTTCACGCAGGTGGAAAAAGAGGGGGAGATGGGCGGGTTCGACCGCACCGCTGTCGACGCTGTCGTCCGAGCCGCGGCCGGAGCACGGGTGACTGCCGCCGGTGGAATCACGACCGCGACCGAAGTTGCCGAGCTCGATTGCCTGGGAGCCGATGCACAGGTCGGCATGGCGCTGTACACAGGCAGGCTGGCGTTGGGCGACGCTATCGCAGCGCCGCTTACGAAGTCGTTGCCGGGCGAGGTGTGGCCTACCGTGGTCTGCGACGAGGCGGGCCGCACGCTCGGTCTTGTTTGGAGCACGCGCGAATCGCTGGCGCGTGGCGTCGCCGAGCGGCGCGGGATCTATTGGTCGCGCTCGCGCCAATCGATCTGGGAAAAGGGTGCGACGTCGGGAAACACGCAGCAGCTCCTCCGCGTGGACCTGGACTGCGATCGTGACGCGCTGCGCTTTACGGTGCGTCAGGCGGGCGCCGGGTTCTGTCATCTGAATCGCCCGTCGTGCTGGAACTCCGAGTTCGATCTGGCCGATCTCGAGCGCACGCTCGCCGACCGCATGGCCCGGCCCGTAAATGGATCGGGAACCTCGCAATTGCTGGCCGACTCCGCGCTGCTGGCGGCGAAGCTGCGCGAAGAAGCGGAGGAGCTGGCGCAGGCGCAGTCGTCCGAGGATGTCGTGCGGGAAACGGCGGACGTGTTCTACATGGCGCTCGTGGCGTTGGCGCGCGGGGGCGGAACGTTGGCCGACGTCCGTGCCGAGCTTGCACGCCGGCATCGTGCGGTCAACCGGCGCCCCATGGCTCGCAAGCGATGAGCGCGCGTGTGTTGCCTCGCCGTTCAGTAGCGGAGCTGGTGAGTCGGCGAGCTGGCGGTGTGCCTGCCGAGGCCCTGGCGATCGCCGCGCCGATTGTGGAAGCTCTCCGCGTCGGAGGTGAGGCCGCCCTCCGTACGTACGCGGAGCGTTTTGGCGACGTACAACCCGGCGGACCGTTGTTCCTCGACCGGGCCAGGCTCGATCGCGCACTCGCCGACGTGCCGGTTAATGACCGCGCGCGCCTCGAACGCGTCGCCGGGCGGATCCGAACGTTCGCGGAAGTGCAGCAGCGGGCGCTCGGGGCAGTCACGGTCACTGTTCCCGGTGGAGCGGTCGGTCACTGGGTCGCACCGGTCGAGCGCGCGGGGTGTTATGCGCCCGGCGGGCGCCATCCTCTGCCCTCGTCGGTCCTCATGACGGCCGTGACCGCGAAGACCGCTGGTGTCCGCGAGATCTGGATCGCGAGTCCCAAGCCCGGACCGCTGACGCTTGCCGCTGCCGCGATCGCAGGCGCCGACGGCGTGCTGGCCGCGGGGGGAGCCCAGGCGATTGCGGCGCTGGCGTTCGGCGCCGGCCCGCTCCCGCCGTGCGACGTGATCGTCGGACCCGGCAACCGCTACGTCGCCGCGGCCAAGCAGCTCGTTGGCGGGCGTGTCGCGATCGACATGCTCGCGGGCCCGTCAGAGCTGGTGGTTTTTGCTGACGCGACGGCCTCCCCGGCTGCGATCGCCGCCGATCTGCTAGCGCAGGCGGAGCATGATCCCGACGCGGTACCCATTCTTGTGTCGCTCGATTCTGCGCTTCCGGATCGAGTCGAGGCGGAGCTCGCGCGTCAGCTTGCCGCGCTCCCCACGGCTGCGGTCGCCCGTGAGGCGCTCGCTAACGGCGGCGTCGTGGTCGTGGCGAACGTGGTCGAAGGCATTGCGGCGTGCGACGCACTTGCTCCCGAACACGTGGAGCTCTTCGTCGAGGATGCCGTTGCGGTCGCGCCACGACTCGCGCATTACGGCGGGCTCTTTATTGGCGATGGGTCGGCGGAAGTGCTCGGCGATTACGGCGCCGGGCCCAATCACGTCCTGCCGACGGGAGGCAGCGCGCGGTCAACGGGCGGGCTGTCGGTTTACACGTTTCTGCGGGTCCGCACGTGGTTACGGATCGACGACCCCTCCGCCGCGCGTCCCCTGCTCGAGGACGCGGCGTGGTTCGGTCGCGTGGAGGGGCTCGAAGGTCACGCGCGAGCCGCAGAGCGGCGACTCGACTGACTCAGTCCGCCCCTACCGTCTCCCGCGTCGCCTTCTGCTGCGGCTCACGCAACCCCAGCGACCGCTCGATCTCCCGCGTGATGTGCATCGAGCAGAACTTCGGCCCGCACATCGCGCAAAACTCGGCGCTCTTGAAGTACTCTGCCGGCAAAGCCTCGTCGTGCAGCTCGCGCGCCCGCGCCGGATCGAGCGCCAGCCGGAACTGCTCGTTCCAATCGAACGCGTAGCGCGCGCGTGACAACGCGTCGTCGCGCTCGGTCGCGCCGGGACGGCGGCGCGCGATGTTCGCGGCGTGCGCCGCGATCTTGTACGCGATCACGCCCTCGCGAACCTCCTCGGCGTTGGGCAGACCGAGGTGCTCTTTGCGCGTGACGTAGCACAGCATGTCAGCGCCGAACCACCCGATCATCGCGGCGCCGATCGCCGATGTGATGTGGTCGTATCCCGGCGCGACGTCGGTCACGAGCGGTCCGAGCGTGTAGAACGGCGCTTCGTGGCACAGCTCTTTCTCGAGCCGCACGTTCACTTCGATCTGATGCATGGGGATGTGTCCCGGCCCTTCGATCATCACCTGGACGTCCTTCTTCCATGCGCGCTCGGTCAACTCGCCGAGCACGGTGAGTTCCGCGAGCTGCGCCTTGTCGGTGGCATCGGCGATCGAGCCGGGACGCAGTCCGTCGCCGAGCGACAGCGTGACGTCGTACTGGCGCGCGATGTCCAGCAGCCGGTCGTAGTGCTCGTACAGCGGATTCTGCTTGCCGTGCTGCGTCATCCAGTACGCCATCAACGATCCGCCGCGACTCACAATCCCCGTCACCCGGCCGAGGGCGAAGCCGACGTGCTCGCGCAGAATCCCGGCGTGCACGGTGACGTAGTCCACGCCTTGCTGGGCCTGGTGCTCGATGTTGTCGAGGATGTCGTCCGCCGTGAGCTTCGTGACGTCGCCGGCGACTTCTATCGCCTGATAGATCGGCACGGTGCCGATCGGCACTGGTGACGCAGCGATGATTGCTTCACGAATCGCATCGATATTGCCGCCGGTCGAGAGGTCCATCACCGTATCGGCGCCGTAGTGCACGGCGTGGTGCAGCTTCTCGAGCTCGCCGCCCAAGTCCGATTCGACCGCGGAATTGCCGATGTTGGCGTTGATCTTGACGCTGGCGACCTTGCCGATCGCCATAGGATCGAGATGCTGCGCGAGGTGATTGACGTTCGCGGGAATGATCAGCCGGCCGGTCGCGACTTCGTCGCGAACGGTCTCGGGCGGTAGCGCTTCCCGCTCGGCCACACGATGCATCTCGGGAGTGATCGTGCCCTGGCGGGCGAAGAACATCTGGGTACGGCAGGTCATACTGAACTCCCTTCGCCGGTACGAACCGGATCAGGTTCTGAGGGTGTGATCTCAGCCCGCGGCACCGCGCCGGGGCACCCCTGTCGATGTTTGAATGTAACCTGGGCTAGACTTCTCGCAGCCGGGGGGGTCCGTACCGTTCGGTCGGCTTGTGGTGCTTCTCCCATTCAGCCCGAAACGCGAATGGATCAAGCCCGCTCGGCTGGTCTAGGGCGAGGATGCCATTGAGATGGTCCAGCTCGTGCTGGAGCAGCTCCGCCATCGGCCCTTCCAGATCCATCGTATTCACGTTTCCCTTCAAATCGGTGTAGCGGAGCGTGGCCCGGTAGGCGCGCGTAACGCGGACCAACAGATTCGGAAACGAGAAGCAGTCGTCCCAGACTTGAAAGTCATCGGCTCCCACGTCGGTGATTTCAGGATTGATCATCGTCGCGCGGAACTTCGCAACCTCCACCAGCACCACGCGTACGGGAGCACCGATCTGCGGTGCAGCCACCGCCCGGCCGAAATTGTACTTCTTTCGCGCCTGGCGCAGGGTGTCCCGCAGGTCGTCGGAAAGCAGTCGCACCGCCGGTGACTTGGGGTCTTCGACCGGGGTGCAGCGAACCCGCAGGATAGGGTCGCCGAGTTGGCGAATGCGTCGGGCTGCCATGGGCGGCGCCAAAATTGCCCCTTTCGGCCCGTCATGCAACTACCCTCTAGCCGTAGAGCCACTTAGGCCCTTAGTCTCTTAGCCCCTATGTCTTTAGCCGGCGTTGTCCTGGCGGCCGGTCGGTCGGCCCGAATGGGGTCCCCCAAGGCCCTCTTGGATTTCCTCGGCCTCCCGTTCGTTGTGCGGATCATGGAAGCGTTCGAGGCGCTCGAGGTAAAGACGCGTGTCGTAGTCCTTGGGCCGGACGCTCCTCGCATCCAGCCTGTCCTGGCAGATCACGACTGCATGATCGTGGAGAATCCCGAGCCCGAGACCGGCCCCATCGCCTCATTGCGAGCGGCGCTGCGTGCACTCCAACCTCTGCAGCCCAGCGCCGTGCTCGTCTGGCCGGTCGATCTGCCGCACGTGCGCGTCACCACCGTCGAGCGAATCCTCGAAACGCACCGCCGAACGGCGGCAAACGTCATCGTGCCCACATTCGCGGAGCGGCGAGGTCATCCAGTGGTATGGCGATCGGCGTTGTTCGCGGAGTTGCTGGAGAGTCCCGAAGCGACAGGTGAGGGTGCGCGCGCGGTTCTGCACAGGCATGAAAAGGATGTTGTGAGCGTCGCGGTGGACGATCCCGCGGTCGTCGACCAGATCAACACGCCTGACGACTACGAAAGGCTCGTGAGGGAATGGAATCGAGACATTTATTAGGAAAGGCGTGTCTTTCGTTGGTTGGTTGACAATCCCGACAAAACCATTAGGATTCCCGATTGGACAGTCGATTTGACTGCCAAGTTTATGTCCGCTAATGACTTCCGGAGCCGCAATGACCAGTATTGAAGCTCATGTCCAGCAACCGTACAAGTACGGCTTCGTCACCGACATCGAATCGGAGGTCGTGCCGGCCGGCTTGAATGAGGACGTGATCCGGCTGATTTCCGCCAAGAAAGGCGAACCGGAGTGGATGCTGGAGTGGCGCCTGAAAGCCTATCGCAACTGGCTGAAGATGAGCGAGCCGCACTGGCCCAACGTGAAGTACGGCCCGATCGACTACCAGGCCATCAGCTACTATGCCGCGCCCAAGCAGCGGCCGAAGCTCGATTCGCTCGAGCAGGTCGATCCGAAGCTCGTCCAGACGTTCGAGAAGCTCGGCATCCCGATCGAAGAGCAGAAGCGGTTGACGGGTGTCGCCGTGGACGCGGTCTTCGACAGCGTCTCGGTCGCCACGACGTTTCAGGCGGAGCTTGCAAAATACGGTGTGATCTTCTGTCCGATCTCGCAGGCGATCCGCGAGCACGCTGAACTCGTCCAGAAGTATCTCGGCACGGTCGTCCCGTATAACGACAACTTCTTCGCGGCGCTCAACTCAGCCGTGTTTACGGACGGCTCGTTCGTGTACGTGCCGAAGGGCGTGCGGTGTCCACTGGAGCTATCGACCTACTTCCGTATCAACGCGTCCTCCACCGGCCAGTTCGAGCGCACGCTCATCATCGCGGACGAGGGCAGCTATGTGAGCTACCTCGAGGGCTGCTCAGCGCCGATGCGTGATGAGAACCAGCTGCACGCCGCGGTGGTCGAGCTGGTCGCGCTGGACAACGCGCAGATCAAGTACTCGACGATTCAGAACTGGTACCCTGGGGATGAAGAGGGACGGGGCGGCATCTACAACTTCGTAACCAAGCGCGGCAAATGCGCGGGCCGCAATTCCAAGATCTCGTGGACGCAGGTCGAAACAGGCTCGGCGATCACCTGGAAGTATCCCGGCTGCATCCTGCAGGGCGACAACTCGATCGGTGAGTTCTACTCTGTGGCGGTGACGAGTCATCGGCAACAGGCCGACACGGGGACCAAGATGATTCACCTCGGCAAGAACACGCGCTCGACGATCGTGTCCAAGGGCATCTCGGCGGGACGCGGGCAGAACACTTACCGCGGACTGGTGAAGATCATGAAAGGCGCGGAAGGCGCCCGGAACTATTCGCAGTGCGATTCGATGCTGATTGGTGATAAGTGCGGAGCGCACACCTTCCCCTACATCGATGTGCGCAACAGTACCGCGATCATGGAGCACGAGGCGTCGACCTCGAAGATCGGCGAGGACCAGATCTTTTATCTGCGCCAGCGCGGCCTCTCGTCTGAGGATGCCGTGTCGATGATCGTGAATGGCTTCTGCAAGGAAGTCTTCAAAGAGCTGCCCATGGAATTCGCCGTGGAGGCCACGCGCCTGCTCGGCATCAGCTTGGAAGGAAGCGTCGGGTAATGGCCAAGAAGGGGCTTCTCGAAGTCCAAGGCCTGCGAGTCGCAGTAGCAGGTAACGAGATCCTCAAGGGCGTCGATCTCATGATTCGCGACGGCGAAGTGCACGCGATCATGGGGCCGAACGGCTCGGGCAAGAGCACGCTCGCGCAGGCCCTCGCCGGCCATCCGGCGTACGCGGTGCTCGGGGGCACGGCGAAGTACGACGGCAAGGATTTACTCGACATGAAACCGGAGGAGCGTGCGCGGGCAGGTGTCTTCCTCGCGTTCCAGTATCCGGTCGAGATTCGCGGCATCACGAATTCCTATTTCCTGCGGTCGGCGCTGAACGCGCTGCGCAGGGAGCGGGGGGAACCGGAGCTCGATCCGATCGACTTCCTGCAGTTTCTCGAACAGAAGCTCAAGGCGATAGGCTGGGACGACTCGATGATGAACCGTCCAGTCAACGAAGGTTTCTCTGGCGGTGAAAAGAAGCGCAACGAGATCCTGCAGCTCGCGGTCCTCGAGCCCCGGCTCGCGATCCTCGATGAGACGGACTCGGGCCTCGACATCGATGCGCTGAAAACCGTCGCCGAGACCGTGAATAAGCTGCGCAACCCCGATCGCGCCTTCCTGATCGTGACGCACTACCAGCGCCTGTTGAACTACATCAAGCCTGATGTCGTCCACGTTCTCGCGGACGGACGCATCGTGAAAACCGGCGGTCCCGAATTGGCATTGGAGCTTGAGGCAAAAGGCTACGACTGGCTGCGTGCTGGCGTAATGGTGTCGTGACGATGGCAGTGAAAACAGGCTCTGTCGAGCGACTGGTCGGCTCCTACCAGGCATGGGCGGCGAATGGGGCTTCCGGCGTCCCGGCCTGGCTGAAAGCTCTGCGCGAGGGCGGGATCCGCCGCTTCGTCGATCTGGGCTTCCCCAACATGAAGCAGGAAGCGTGGCGCTTCACGAGCGTCGCGCCGATCGCCGAAACGCAGTTTGAGTTGGCGCGGCCGCCGTCTCGCGTGCCGACGCTGGCGGACATTCGGCCGTTCTTGCTTGGTGAGACGGGCCATCGTCTCGTCTTTGTCAACGGTTTTTTCCAACGCTCGCTTTCGACGCCGCTGGCCGACGGTGTTCGCCTGGACGGTTTGGCACAGGTTCTCCGGGATCAATCGGATTTCATCAGCCAGCATCTGTGCAAGTACGCGACGACTGAGGGGCGACCGTTCTGCGCACTGAACACGGCGTTCGTTGCGGACGGAGCGTTCCTGCATGTGCCGGCGAAGCTTAGCGTCGCGGAGCCGATTCAACTGCTGTTCCTGACGACGGGTGACCAGCACGTTGTCGTCCATCCGCGCAACCTCGTCGTGGTCGAGCGTGAGGCGCGCGCATCGATCGTCGAGACGTACGCGGCGCTAAAAGAGGATGTGTACTGGACGAACGCGGTGACTGAGATCGTCGTCGGTGATGGTGCTCGCGTCGACTACCATCGCGTCCAGCGAGAGAGCAATCGCGCCTTTCACGTCGCTGCGACCCAGTCGCATCAGGGACGTGACAGCACCCTCAATCTTCATTTTGTCGCGTTCGGGTCGGCGCTCGCCCGCCACGACATTGGCGCCGTCATGGGGGGTCCAGGCGGCACGTTGATTCTGAACGGGCTGTACCTGCTCGCCGGCGAGCAGCACGCCGATCATCACACGACGATCGATCATGCCGCCGACCACTGCGAGAGTCACGAGTACTTCAACGGCGTGCTCGACGGCCGCTCGCGCGGCGTCTTCACCGGGCGCATCATCGTCCGGCCCGGTGCGCAGAAGACCGATTCGAAGCAAACCAACAACAACCTGCTGCTGTCGACCGACGCGCACGCCGACAGCCAACCGCAGCTCGAGATCTACGCCGACGATGTGAAGTGCACGCACGGTTCAACGGTGGGACCGCTCGATCCCCGCGCGCTGTTCTACCTGCGGAGCCGCGGCGTTGGCGAAGACGAAGCGCGCCGGCTCCTGACCTACGGCTTCGCCGCCGAGATCCTCGGCCGCATGGAGGTTGCTCCGCTCCGGGCCCAGCTCGATCGCATCGTGCGGGATCGCGTGGCGCGCAGCCATGAGTGACCTCAGCGAGCTGTATCAGCAGGTCATCCTCGATCACAACCGCAATCCGCGGAACTTTAAGCGCATCGAATCGGCGAACCGGAAAGCGGAAGGCAACAATCCGCTCTGCGGCGATCGCATTCAGTTGTATGTGCTGCTCGAGGGCGACACGATTACCGACATCGGCTTTCAGATGCCGCAGGGCTCCGGCTGCGCGATCTCCAAAGCGTCGGCGTCTCTGATGACGGATGCCGTGAAGGGCAAAACTGCGGCCGACGCAGAAACGATGGTTCAGCTGTTTCGCGATATGCTCTCGGGCGGTACCAATGCGCCCGGCAAGCTGGCGGTGTTCTCGGGCGTACGCGCGTTCCCCAGCCGGATCAAATGCGCCAACCTTGCCTGGCACGCGTTGCACGCGGCGCTGCAGAACAGTGCCGAGCCGGTGACTACGGAGTCGGCCCGGGACTTTTGATGCTCGATACCGCCAGAATCCGACCCGACTTCCCGATTCTTCTGCAGAAGGAGAACGGGCGGCGGCTCGTGTATCTCGATAACGCGGCGACCAGTCAAAAACCCCGCAAAGTCATCGACGCGATCGTTCACTATTACAGCTTCCACAACGCCAACGTGCACCGGGGCGCCTATGCCCTAGCGGTCGAGGCCACGGAAGCCTACGAAGCCGCCCGCACAGCCGTTGCCCGCTTCGTGAATGCCTGGGCGCGCGAAGGCGTCGTGTTTACCAGGGGCACCACCGAGTCCATCAACCTCGTGGCGGCTTCCTGGGGGCGGACCAACGTGAAGCGCGGCGATACGGTCGTCGTGACGGCGATGGATCACCACTCGAACATCGTGCCGTGGCAGATCCTCTGTCAGGAAAAGGGCGCCACGATCCGAATGGTCGAGATCACGGAGGACGGGCGCATCGACCTGTCCGACTTTGGGCGGGCCTTGGAGGCGAAGCCCAAGATCGTCGCATTCCCCTATGTCTCAAACTCGCTGGGGACGGTGAACCCCGCCGCGCAACTCTCCAAGCTGGCCCATGCGGCCGGGGCGGTGACCGTGGTGGATGGGGCGCAGTCCAGTCCGCACCTGCGGGTCGACGTCCAGACCATCGACTGCGACTTCTACGCGCTCTCGGGTCATAAGATGCTGGCTCCGATGGGCAGCGGGGCTTTGGTCGCCAAGCCGGCGCTGCTCGACGCAATGCCGCCCTACCACGGGGGCGGCGAAATGATCGAGCGTGTGTGGGATGACCGATCCACGTGGAACAAGATCCCGCACAAGTTCGAAGGGGGGACCCCGAACGTGGAGGCTGCTGTCGGGCTGGGCGCCGCGATCGCGTATCTCGAACAGCTCGGTATGGAGAAGATCGCCGCTCACGAACAGGAGCTTGCCCGCCTAACGATCGAGCGGCTGTCGCAAATCGAAGGCGTCACGGTGTATGGACCGCGCGACCACCGCGCGGGTGTCGTGCCGTTCACCTACGGCGACATTCACCCTCACGACCTCGCCACGATTCTGGACCGCGACGGCGTTTGTATTCGCGCCGGCCATCACTGTACCCAGCCGCTGATGCGGCGGCTGGGCGTCGCCGCTACCGCGCGCGCTTCTTTTTACATCTACAATGACGTCGACGATATCGACGCGCTGGTGATTGCCGTTCGCAAGGCCGGCGATCTCTTCGGAGTTTCCCCTTCCCCAATCAGCATACCCCGATAGCTTCGGGGCATGTCAGAACCAGTCATTGTCGATCGCGTCACCAAGCGATTTTCCGGTCATACCGCCGTCGATGGACTCTCCCTGAGTGTGGCGCCGGGCATCATCTACGGACTGCTCGGCCCCAACGGCGCCGGCAAGACGACCACGCTGCGCATGATCATGGACATCTACGAGCCCGATTCGGGTTCGATCCGGCTGTTCGATCAGGTCGGCGGGGGCCGTACGCATTCCGCCCGCATCGGCTACCTGCCCGAGGAGCGCGGGCTGTACCCCCGGATGCGGGTCCTCGACGTGCTGGTCTTTCTGGCGGAAGCCAAAGGCGTGTCGCGGCGCGCCGCCCGCGTCAAGGCGCTCGAGTGGCTGGAGCGGCTCGGGCTCGCCGACTGGCGATTGCGGAAAGTCTCCGACCTGTCCAAGGGGATGCAGCAGAAGGTGCAATTCATCTCCACCGTGTTGCACGATCCCGATCTCGTCATTTTCGACGAGCCGTTCTCCGGGCTCGATCCGGTGAACTCGCAGGTCTTGCGCGACACGGTCGTCGACTACCGGCGCCGCGGCAAGACCGTGCTGTTCTCCACACATATCATGGAACACGCCGAGAAGCTGTGTGACCGGCTTTGCATCATAGCCCGCGGGAAGAAGCTCGTTGACGGAACGTTGGCGGAGGTCAAGCAGACGCACGGCGGTAAGAACGTGATCGTTGCATTCGACGGCGGCCAGGGGAATGCGCAACAGATCTTCTCGGACCGGCGGCTCGTCGCGAAGATCCAGGACTTCGGCCAGGAGGCGGAGCTGGAGCTGGCGCCCGGAGCCGATGCCCAGGAGATCCTGAAAGCCCTGGTCAATTCCGGCGCGCGGCTCGCGCGCTTCGAGCTGGCGAGTCCCTCGCTTCACAAGATCTTCGTGGATTTGGTTGGACCCGAAGCTGCGACTGCCGCAGCGACCGCACCGCACGCCAAAAACGGTGGGCCGAATGCATAAAGTCTGGGCGATCATTCGTCGCGAGTTCGTCGAGCGCGTGCGGACCCGGTGGTTCTGGGTCTCAGCGATCCTCGGACCGGTGCTCTTTGCGGGCATCATCGTCTTCCAGATCGTCCAGTCGCTGGGCGGCGGCGTTCGCACTATCGCCGTCGTGGATTCGACCACCGGAGGTTTGGGAGACCGCGTGATCGCCGCGTTGTCGGCGAGTGGGTCGTTCCGTGCGACACTCGTACCCGCGCGAGCGGGCGTCGTCGATTCCCTGAAAGATGAGGTCGAGTCGAAGCGCCTCAACGGCTTTTTGATCGTCACCAACGATCTCATCGAGACGGGTCGCGCGGAGTACCAGGCGTCGAATCTCGGGATGCAGACGATCGAGAATCTGCAGCGAACGCTGGGTCGCCTCGTCGTCAAGGAGCGCTTGGAGCAAAAAGGGGTGAATCCTGGGCTCGTCGATTGGGCCCAGATTCGGATCGCCTTGGATCAAAAGAAGATCTCTCACGGCCGCACCACGTCCGAAAGCGCTGCGCAGTCGTTCCTCACTGCCTATCTCATGGCGATCCTGCTATTCATGGCCATCCTGCTCTACGGCGTGAACGTCATGAGCTCGGTTTTGGAGGAGAAGACGACGCGCGTTATCGAGGTGCTCGTGTCGTCCGTGCGCCCGTTCCAGCTGATGCTGGGGAAGATCCTTGGCGCTGGCTCCGTTTCCTTTTTTCAGTTCGTCATCTGGGGTGTCTCTGCGCGTGTGCTGCTCTCGCTGCGCGGCCCGATTGCCCGGGCGCTGGGGGCCGATCCCGCCTCGGTGCAGCTGACGTTGCCGCACATCCCGGCCGCGACCCTTGCGGTGTTCATCGCCTTCTTCCTCGGCGGCTTTCTTCTCTATTCCGCGATGTTCGCGGCGGTGGGCGCGATGTCGAGCAACGAGCAGGAGGCGCGCCAGGCGCAGCAGCCAGTCACCTACGTGCTGATGATTTCCTACCTGTCCATTCTCGCGCTCACGAACGATCCCAGCTCGACATTCGCGAAGACGCTCTCGCTCGTGCCATTCACCACGCCGATCGCGACACCCGTGCGGTGGACAGCGGGAAGCATGCCGATGTGGGAACTGGCGACGTCGCTCGGTATCCTCGCCCTTGCGATCGTAGGGGTGACATGGGTTGCCGCCCGCATTTATCGCGTGGGAATCCTGATGACAGGTAAGCGTCCGAACGTGAAGGAACTCATGCGGTGGGTAAGAACTGCTTAGGACATGCAAAGGCTTCGTAGAGCGTCCTATAGTATCCCTCCAAGCAGCCGATCGTCCCAAAACCCGTTGACTGTTGCCCGCGGTGCGTCTGCCGCGTCTAGCCTTTGCATGTCCTAGCTTAGTAGTTTGACCCCATGTCTGGTGACTTTGACATCATCGTCGTCGGCGGTGGGCACGCCGGTACTGAAGCGGCCGCCATGTCCGCGCGCCTCGGCGCCCGGACTCTGCTGCTTACTTCCAACCTCGAAACGATCGGGCAGATGTCCTGCAACCCCGCGATCGGCGGCATTGCAAAGGGCACCGTCGTCCGTGAGGTCGACGCCCTCGGCGGCATCATGGGTCGCGCCGCCGATCGTGCCACCATCCAATTCCGGATGCTGAATCGCTCGAAGGGTCCCGCCGTCTGGGCCCCTCGCGCCCAGGCGGACCGCACCCTCTACAAGCGCGCCGTTCGCTTCCTGCTCGAGCAATCCCCCGCCCTCGAGCTGTCGCAGGGGATGGTCACAAATCTGCTCTTCGATGAGGGGGGCACGCGGATTACTGGGGTCGAGACTGGCGATGGGCGGCGGTTTACCGCGCGCGCCGTCATCATCACGGCCGGGACATTCCTGCGTGGCCGGATTCACCTCGGCACCGATACTCAGATTCCCGCCGGACGCGCCGGCGACGCGCCATCCGTTGAGATGGCGCAAGTTATTGCTAATACAGGACTTACAGTATCGCGCTTCAAGACCGGTACGCCACCCCGCGTCGATGGTCGGTCCGTGAATTGGAGCAAGGTCGAGCGCCAGGACGGCGACACGGAGGAGTTCCGCTTCTCCTTCCACGAGCGCGTCGACCGCCCGGGTCAGGTCCCATGCTGGATCACGTGGGCCGGCGAAGCAGTGAAGGACATCATCCAGCGCCACCTGAAGGAGTCGGCGCTGTACGGCGGCGTCATCAGTGGTCGCGGGCCGCGCTATTGCCCATCCGTCGAAGACAAGATCGTGAAGTTCCCCGCGGCGAAGCGCCACCAGATCTTCCTCGAGCCCGAGGGCCTCGACACGAGCGAGCTGTACGTGAACGGGCTGTCCACTTCCCTCCCCGTCGCCGTGCAGCTCGAGTTCTTGCACGCGGTCCCGGGGCTCGAGCGCGCGCGCATGACACGCCCCGGCTATGCGATCGAGTATGACTATTATCCGCCGACGCAGCTTACGCCCTGGCTCGAGGTGAAGAGCGTCGAGCATCTGTTCTTTGCCGGTCAGATCAACGGGACGACAGGATATGAAGAAGCGGCGGGCCAAGGCGTCGTGGCTGGCATCAACGCGGTCCGCCGCATCCGCGGCGAAGAGCCCGTCGTCCTCGGTCGCAATGACGCGTACATCGGAGTTCTCGTCGACGACCTTGTCACGCGCGGAGTGGACGAGCCGTACCGTCTATTCACGTCCCGGTCCGAGTTTCGGCTGTTGCTCCGTCAGGACAACGCGCTGCGGCGCCTGCTTCCGCTCGCCGAGCGACTCGGTCTCCTCACGGATGCGGAGTCGCGGGCGGCCGAACGGCGCCTCGGCGAGGAGGAGAGGATCCTCAATCTCGCGCGACAGACCACGATCACACCGGCGCAGGCAGAGGGTCCGCTCGAGGATACTGGAACGAAGTTGACGGAGAGCGAGCGCATCGCCGTCGTCGCGAAGCGACCCGGAGTCTCGCTCGGGCGATTGCTTGCGGCGACGGGGATCACGGATTCACCTGCGGACGCGGTGCTGGCCGCTGAAGTCGAGATCAAGTACGACGGCTATCTGGCGCGAGAGCGCGAGGCTGCGGTACGCCTTGCCGAGCTGGCGTCGTTCGTCCTGCCGCCTGACCTGCCCTACCTCGAGCTGCGGACGCTCGCCACGGAAGCGCGACAGAAGCTCGATCGCGTCCGTCCCACCTCGCTTGCGCAGGCCGCGCGTATTCCTGGCGTCACGCCGAGCGACCTTCACAGTCTCGTGCTCGAAGCGACCCGCTGGCGTCGGAGAGTCGCCTAGACCGATTGTTGCAGTTTCACGTGAAACGTATGCTCTTTCGTTTCACGTGAAACGAACATATATTGGACTCGCATCCATTTCCTAGCTACATAAGTTATTAACCATCAACGAGTTACAATGTCACGCGCAATCGCGATCGCAAATCAAAAAGGCGGCGTCGGCAAAACCACGACCGCGGTCAATCTCGCGGCGTCGCTCGCGACCGCCGAGCGGAAGACACTGCTCATCGACGCGGATCCGCAGGGAAATTCGACGAGCGGCGTGGGAATCGAACGCGATCGCATTCGACATTCGCTCTACGAAGCGCTCATCGACGGTTCGCCACTCGTTCAATCGCGGTTTCCGCATGTCCATTTCCCGTATCTCGACGTCGTTCCCGCGACCCAGGACCTCGTGGGTGCCGAGCTCGAACTGGTCAATCAGAATGGACGCGAGAATCGCATGCGAGAGGCGCTGCGCGACCTGCGCGACGAGTACGGCTACGTCATCATCGATTGCCCGCCGTCACTCGGCCTGCTCACGCTGAACATGCTGACGGCGGCCGACAGCGTCATCATTCCGATCCAGTGCGAGTACTACGCGCTCGAAGGGCTCTCGCAGCTCCTGAACACCGTCAAGCTGGTGCAGCGCAATTTCAATCCCGCGCTCGCCATCGAAGGCGTGCTGCTGACGATGTACGACGCGCGACTGAATCTCTGCAAGCAGGTCGCCGAAGAAGCGAAGGAGTACTTCGGCGGCCGGATGTTCAGCGTCACGATCCCACGCAACGTGCGTCTGGCGGAAGCGCCCAGCTTCGGAAAACCGATCATCCTGTACGACGTGCAGTCGATCGGTGCCAAGAGCTACCTGGCTGTCGCCCAGGAGTTGATTCGCCGGGTCGAGCAGGGCGCTCCCCCGTCGCCAAGCCTGCCTGCCATTGAATCGCTGCCGTCTCCGGAGGTGCCCGCATGACGGAAACCGCCGCAGGAAGACGCCGTCTCGGTCGGGGTCTCGAGGCTCTCTTAGGGCCGACGCGCCAAGAAGCCGAGCGCGAAGGCAGCCTCGTTGAGCTGCCCATTCAGGATATCAAGCCGAACCCGTTCCAACCGCGAAAGACCGTTGATCCGACCGCCCTCGAAGAACTGGTATCCTCCATCAAACAAGCCGGCCTGCTGCAGCCGGTCGTGGTACGGCGCGCAAATGGGGGGGGCGGCTACGAACTGATCGCCGGCGAGCGGCGGCTGCGTGCGTGCCAGCAACTCGGCTGGGAACGTATTCCCGCGGTGCAGCGCGACGCGGATGATCGCACGCTGCTCACCCTGGCCCTGATCGAGAATCTGCAGCGCGACGATCTGTCGCCCGTAGACGAGGCGCGCGGGTACGAGCGGCTGATCGCGGAGTTCAAGCTCGCGCAGCAGGATGTTGCGGACGCGGTCGGTCGCGACCGCTCGACGGTCGCCAATGCTCTGCGCTTGCTCAAACTGCCGGAAGTCGTCTTGCAGATGCTGCACGAGGGCCAGCTGTCGGTGGGGCACGCGCGCGCGCTCCTCGCATTGGAGGATCTACGCATCGTCACGAATCTCGCGCGCGAAGCCGTCGCGCAGGGCCTCTCGGTGCGCGAAGTCGAAGATCGCGTGCGCGGCGGTCGTGCACCCGAGCGCCGGCCGCGGATGAAGCGCGGGCTTGGCGTCGCTCCCGAAGTGCGTCGCGTCGAGGACGCGCTCCGCCGCCGCCTCGGTACCGACGTGCGCGTGACCTTGCGCGCCAAAGGCAAAGGGCAAATTCATCTGTCGTTCTATTCGAACGACGATCTCGCTCGGCTGCTCGAACTCATCCTCGGGGCGCCATTCGACGGATGAAGAGAGGCAAACGGGGCAGCCGCAGCGTGACGATCGTCGTCCACGCCGACGGCGATCTTGAGTCCAAACAGTACCGGTTCCCACGCTGGGCTTTAGAGGCGGGGAAGTGGGGCGCTGGCGCCATTGCCGTATCCGTCGTTCTGTTTTTCGCATTCGCGGGACCGATCTTCCGTGGCTACGCCCGCGTGCCAGGACTCGAGCGCGAGGTCTCGCGACTTCGCGTCGAGAACAGTCGTGTGCAGCAGCTCGCCTCCGCGTTGAATCGCGCCGAAGCGAACTATCAAGAGCTGCGTCAGATGCTCGGGGTAAAAGCGCCTGCCGCCCCCACGGGCAAGGGCGGCAGCGTCGCTCGGACAGCCGATCTCACGACCGCCATGCGCGCGGTCCCGATCCGCGCTTCCTTGCCCGGCGCGACAAAGCGCTACGAGACAGGAGCGTCGATTCCCTCTCACTGGCCACTCGACGTACCGGGGTTTGTGACGCGCGGGCAGGTGCGCCCGGGCGTGGTGGACGAATCGCATCCGGGCATCGACATTGCCGTCCCGGTCGGCACCCCGATCCGCGCCTCCGGTGGCGGCACGGTCACGCAGGCCGGCTATGATCCCGACTACGGGCTGTTCGTCCTCTTGCGACATCCATCCGGGTATGAGACGATGTATGGTCACACGTCACGGCTGCTGGCGGCGGAAGGCGACGATGTTCAGGCCGGACAAGTGATCGGTCTGTCCGGTAACTCCGGGCGGTCCACAGCACCGCATCTACATTTCGAAATTCGTCACGACGGCAAGTCCGTCGATCCGCTTGACCTCGTGAAAGAGGGGGGGACGCGCTGATGTCCGTGTTCTCGGAAAAGACTCCAGGATCGGGTGGGGGGGGCGCACGCGAAGGCGTTCCCGGCCTTTCGATCATCGGCGCCGGCATGCGAGTCGTCGGCGATATCGCGGCGGACGGAGTCGTGAAGATCGAGGGCTCCGTAAACGGCACAGTGCGCGCCGCGAAACAGGTTCTCGTGGCACGGGGCGGGGAAGTAGAGGGCGACGTCATAAGCCGTGAGGCCATCATCGGCGGTGAAGTGCGCGGAGCCATCTACGCGGAAGAGCGCGTGGAGCTGCAAGCCACCAGCGTCGTTCATGGCGACGTGCACACCAAGAAGCTGCTCATTCAGGAAGGTGGAGAGATCAACGGCGTACTGAGGATGGGAGAGGACGCCGGCCAGCCTCCGCAGGTCACGCGCAGCGGTCAAGCGTTAGCACGGGCATAGATATCCACACGGCCACGGTTGTCGGATGTGGATTCTCTAACATGTTATGTTGTTATCACTTACTGGACTCCCGCGTGTGGAAAGTTCGGTAACTGCTACGATAGTGTGCCTACGGTGTCTTAAGTGCGCCTAGACACTCTCGTCCGTTTTCTCGATGAGTATCTCCACATTGCCGAGGAAAGTGCTGACGCTCCCGAGGCGCTGAATGGCCTCCAGGTCAGCAACTCGGGCGAGGTCACGCGGCTTGCCGCGGCCGTCGACCTCTGCGAGGCCACGGTGCGGCACGCGACCGAGCAACGCGCCGACTGCCTGTTGGTCCATCACGGCATCTTTTGGGGCGGTCTGCGGCCACTCGTCGGCCCCGCCTACCGTCGCGTTGCCGGTTTGATCAAGTCCAACATCGCGCTCTACGCCGCCCACCTGCCACTCGATCGTCATGCTGACGTTGGCAATAACCACGTACTGGCCCAGCTGCTCGACATCAAGCTGCGGGGTGATTTCGGATCTTATCACGGCGCCCCGGCCGGTGTGTGGGGCGAGTACCGAGGGACTCGCGACGAGCTGACATGGGCATTGACCAGAACGCTCGGGACGGCGCCCAAACTGTTCGCGTTCGGACCTGAACGAGTGCAGCGAGTGGGCATCGTCACCGGATCGGGAGGTTCGCTCATCCCGCATGCGGCTGCAGCCGGACTCGACACGTTCGTGACCGGGGAAGGCGAGCACTGGACATTCTTCGATGCTGAAGAGCTGGGACTCAACGTTTTCTACGCGGGCCATTACGCCACCGAGACGGTGGGGGTCAAGGCGCTCGCCGAGCACGTCTCCAAGAAGTTCGATTTGCCCTGGGTCTTTCTGGATCATCCTACCGGTTTGTGAATCCGAAGCGGGTATTGGCTGTCCTGGCCCTCGCCGAGCTGTTGGCAATGGCCCCCTGGTTCAGCGCGTCCGCCATCGCCCCCGCACTCGCACGCGCTTGGCAGCTCTCGACTGCCGGAACCGCGTGGCTCACCATTTCCGTGCAGCTGGGATTTGTCGCCGGCGCTCTGGTGAGTGCGATCCTAACACTGGCTGACCGGGTTTCAGCCCGGCACCTGGTTGCGGGTTCGGCGGTATTGGCGGCAGCCGCCACACTGGGAGTGGCGGCGGCGGGCGGCATACGGGTGGGTATCGCGTGTCGACTGCTCACAGGCGCTGCGCTGGCAGGTGTCTATCCGCCGGGAATGAAGATCGCAGCGGGCTGGTTTAAAGAAGGAAGGGGACTGGCCATCGGGATTCTCGTCGGCGCGCTCACCCTGGGCTCGGCAAGTCCGCATCTCGTCCGTTGGGCGGTCGCCCCGGCCGCCTGGCGCGTCGTGCTCGCGGTTGCCGCCGTGAGTGCGATCGCTGGAGGAGTCCTGGTACTTCGTGTGCCGAGCGACGGGCCCTTCGCTGCCCCGTCGCCGCCGTTTTCGCTCGCCGCCGCTCCTCGAATCTTGAAAGACCCCGCTACCCTGCTCGCAAACGTCGGCTATCTGGGTCACATGTGGGAGCTGTACGCGATGTGGACGTGGATCGCGGCGTTCGTGGCGGCGAGCGAACACGCGCGCCGCGGAGCGCGGGCCGATGTCACCGGTCTCGCTGCGCTAGTGACGTTCGCCGTCGTGGGCAGCGGTGCCGTGGGCTGCTGGCTCGGAGGGAAGTACGCCGATCGCTGGGGTCGGACGCTCCTGACGAGCGCGGCAATGGTGGTATCGGGCAGCTGCGCAATCCTGGTGGGATTCTTCTTCGGAGCGCCGCTGGCTGCCCTTCTTCCATTACTCCTGCTTTGGGGGATCACTGTCGTGGCCGACTCCGCGCAGTTCTCCGCGGCGGTCAGCGAGCTGGCGCCGCGCGACTACGTCGGTACGGCATTGACGCTGCAAACCAGTCTGGGATTCCTTCTCACCTGTGCGACGATCTACCTGCTACCGAACGTCGCCGGAGCGATCGGGGGGGGGTGGCGTTGGAGCATGAGTGTCCTGGCAATCGGGCCGGCC
The DNA here is from genome assembly GCA_036390255.1 of Gemmatimonadales bacterium. Taxonomy (GTDB): domain Bacteria; phylum Gemmatimonadota; class Gemmatimonadetes; order Gemmatimonadales; family GWC2-71-9; genus 20CM-2-65-7. The sequence goes on from DASWCE010000089.1 coordinate 102,506, forward strand.
ATCGGGGTCTGGGCCATGCTGCTGCTGCGCCGGCGGCCCGAGGCGAGCCGGCTGGCGGGCGGCGCCCGTTAGGGTACGATGAAGATACCGACCTCGCCATCGTAGTCGTCGGGGCTGCGTCGCGTGCCCTCCGGAACGAGCCATGGGCCTCCGTCACGACGGACGTTGATGCGGTGCATGCCGCTCGAGATCCGGAATGTTCCGACCCAGGATTCGTGATCGACAGCATTCCTAGTCAACGACACAGGCTGCCAGTCGGTGAAGTCGCCGCTGATCTCGACCAGACCTGCGTGCGGTGCAAAAACCGTCAGGAGCACATCGTCGGGCCGAGTCTGAATCGTCAGTCGCGTTTCCGGTCCATCTGACCCGCTGGGTACCGGGGGGGGCGCTTCGATCGACAAGATGGGCGCAGCGGATTTCCGGACGCGGATCGTGCCGATGCGCATCGCAGCGGTGAGATATCGGCCGGCGATGCTGCCGCTCACCACATCCGTGGGATAGCGGCCGGCAGACAGGACAAAGGCGGCTTCGGGGCTGATGGTCATGGTCGCGCTGCCCTCTCCGAACACGCCGCGCCCGCCACCGTGGCTCCAGATACGCACGCCGACAACTCCCTCCAGCACGATCGCGCCTCTTTGCCAGCGGCCCGAAGACCGCACGTCCGTGTACACGGTGTCGCCCACGAATGAGCGGTCGAGCGAAACGAACATCGTCTTGTTGTTCCGCAACACCCAGAGACCCGTCGCCAGGACCAGCACGCGCCGCGGAGCGCTTCGGAAGAAGGAGCGACCTACGGTGGCACCGATCCAGCCACCATGGTCGTCGGCCATGAGGTGAAGACGCGCTTCTGCTTCGCTGTGACTGAAGCTCGCGATATTCGCGTACTGACTCGACCCGGCCGAAAGACCCAATTCGCCGCGCCAGTGGCGGGCGAGCGGGGCGAACCAGGAGCCGTGGGCGGAGCCATCGAGACTGTGGCGGCCGCTCTCGAATCGGAGATACGTGCCGCGAGCGCTCACCAGGCTACGGCCGCGTGGGTGTTCCCACCGTATCGTCGGCGAAATGGACGCCGCCGCGGACGCCAAGAATCCATCGTAGCGAACATCGGAGATTCCGGCTTCGACGTTCGCGGCGATCTGCGCGACTCCCTGATGGACGCCGGCCTCCGCTCCGCACGCCAAGGCGATGAGGGCGAGCGTCCGCACAGATGTGATGCGACTACGGGCGGCGGGGCCGGGGTTGTGCGCCGGGGTTCGAACCGGCGGATTGGACATTGGCGCCCGCGTTCACACGCACCGACGTGGCCGCGCCGGGCGGCGCGCCGAGCGCGATGTCGCGCTCCACCGCGCGGCGGAATTCCACCAGATCGGCATCGCGAGCCTGAGGGGCGAGCGCGAGCACCGCGACGGCGGCGCTGTCGGCCGGGACGCCGCTCGCGACCAGGTCGGCGAGCACGGATAGGGCCACCGTCAGCAGCCCTCGCCGCGCGCTGCGAAGATTGGCGAGGACTTGCGGCCTCGCACCCGCGCGTAACGCGGCGACACCCGCCTCGAGCTCAGGCGCTGATGCCTCGCCGCCCAGCGCGATGCGCGCCACCCTGAGATCCGCCGACAATCGGCGCACGGCGGCCACGATCCGAGAACCGGGTGCGGCCTTCGTCGCACCTTCCAGCGCGCGCTGAATGAGCGGCTCTGTGGGAAGTCCCACACGACGCGCGGAGTCCAAAACAGTTGAGACCTGCACGCGCGTGTCCGGATCGAGACGGTCGAGGCGCGGATCCTGGATTAGAGCGGGGGCGGGGGCCCCAACTTGTGCGGCGACGAGCAGCAGGGCGAGCATCATGATCCTCTTCCTCCTACCGTAACCACGGAACTCGGCGTGCCGAACTCGTCGTCCGGGACGGCTGGCGCGCCGGGATCGGCGCGCCATTCGACCCCATTCACGAGAAATGCGTAGCGATAGCGTCCCGGCGCGAGTTGGACGACTGTGGCCCAGATGCCATTCGCGGTGCGCATCGGCGAGCGCTTTGGATCCCAGTCGTTGAAGTCGCCGACGAGGGATACGGAATTCGCATGCGGTGCGACCAGAACAAACTGAAAGGCCGCGGCCTCGACCCTGAAGCTCCGGGACCACGGCCGCCACATGATCAACGACACCAGCACCGCCGCTGCGGCGAGCCACGGCCAGATGGCCCGCGTTGGGGGTCGCGGCGCTGCAATCACCTCCATGACGCGCGCGTCCAGGGCCGGATCGATCGCCACCGGACGCCGCAACTGCTCGATTACGCGTTGCACGACATCGTCTTCGTGCTCAAACATGCTCGGCCTCTCTCAGGTAACGCTGGAGCTGCTCGCGAGCGCGTTTCACCCGCATCTTGAGCGCCGATACACCGGCGCCGGTCAGCTCCGCGATCTCTTCGTACTCCAAATCCTCGACGTGCTTCAACAAGAACGCCTCGCGGGACTCGGGCGCGAGGCGTGCGAGGGCGCGATCCACCGCATCCGTCCATTCCAGGCGGTCGCTCTGGTCGGCGTGCGCCGCGCCGTGCAAGGCGTCCGCGTCACGCACGAACATGCGGCGCCGCCGCGCCGCGCGGGCGCCGCTCGTCCGACAGCGGTTGACCAGGATGCCGTAGAGCCAGGCGCCGAACCGTGCGGGATCGTCGCAACGCGCGAGTGAGCGGTACGCGCGCACGAAGCTGTCTTGCAGCGCTTCCTCCGCGTCCTCGCGATCGCCGAGCATGTGGAGCGCGTAACGCCCGAGGCGATCGCGATAGCGCGAAACCAGCGCGCCGTAGGCGCCGATGTCGCCGGTCCGGATCCGGCGCACCAGCTCTGCGTCGCTTGATTCCACTCTCTCTATACCCATACTCTACCTAAATACGTCACATGGACACCGTCAAAAGCAAAGGCGTCACGGAACTTCGTCGAATCCGAGCGTCGCAGTAAAGCGTCGCAATAAGGCGTCAGGAGCTGTGACGTCTCGTCTCAGGAGCAGGGTATTTCATGTGACCGCAGCACTATGCTGTACCGTGAGGAGGAAACTTGACGATGTCGAGACTGCCGCTTGCCCTGCTCGCCGTCGCGAGCATCGCCGTGGGCTGTTACAAGGACGACCGCGGACCGCTCAGTCCAACGAGAACCAAACCCATGGCGAAGGTCCTGCTCACCGACGCCCCGTTCCCATTCGACTCAGTTCAGAGTGTGCAGGTCTACATCATCAGTATCGCGCTCTCGACGCATCCCGATACGGGCACCTCGGCGGACAGTATGCATTGGGTGACCGTCGCGGCGCCGCACCGCCAGATCGACCTGCTGACACTGCAACAGGGCGCGACCGATTCGCTCGGCATCGGTGAGGTAACTGCCGATCAATACAAAGCGGTGCTCGTCACCGTCAACGTCGACTCGTCGGCCGGCATCCGCTGGAAGAACGGATCGCAGGCAGCGCTCCGCTGGAATGGTTCGGGACAGGAGTCGTACGGGACTTTCGTCGAGGCTCCGATCGATGTGCCGGACACCGGCGCCGTCATCGTCCTCGATTTCGACGTGGGCAGAAGCTTTCCCTACAACAACCGGGGCGACGGTGCGTTCGATTTCTTCCCCGCAATTCGAGCGGTGAACCGCGCGGCCACGGGGAGCATTGCCGGCACTGTGACACACGACGCGAGCACAGGTTCGGTCGGACCTGTCGCCGATGCGACGGTCACCGCCTGGGCGGGCGGCCCGGCTTACTGGTACGTGATCTCAACAGGCAAGACCGATGCTGCCGGGCATTATCGCCTGGCGTACCTAATGCCTGGCACGTACCAGGTGAGTGTCGACGCGCCGAAAAACAGTTTTGCGTCCGCCGTCGATTCGAACGTCGCGGTGAACCAGGGCTCCGAGACCACTCACAACGTGTCGCTCGCGGCTTTCCCGGGCGCCCACCGCTAAAACACCGAGGCTCATAGCAGGGCTATATTGCCCGGCCGTGAGTCTCGACCGACTTCCATCACATCACCGCCCGGGCGGCGGATTTCGTAATCCGTGGGTTGCCGAAGCGGTGCCGGGGTTCGGCAGCCTGCTGAAGTGGATGCTCGTGCATCGCACGACCCGGCCGCGGCCGAAGGACCCGGACGCGTCGATCTTTGCTCGAGTCCAACCCAGGTTCGTATCGCCCCGAGCGGCCGCCTCGAACCTCACCGTGACCTGGGTCGGACACTCGAGTCTGTTGATCCAACTTGACGGCGTGAACGTGTTGACGGATCCGATCTGGAGCGAGCGAGCCTCGCCGGCGCAGTTCGCGGGGCCGCGGCGCTGGGTCGCGCCTGGAATCGCCTTCGACGACTTGCCGCCGCTCGATCTCATACTGCAGTCGCACAATCACTACGATCATCTTGACTCCGGCACAGTCCAGCGCCTGGCACGCGCGCATCCTCAGGCCGCGTGGGTTCTGCCCCTTGGTCTGGCGCCTTTCGTCCGGCGGCGCGGCGCCCGTCAGGTGATCGAGCTGGACTGGTGGCAGGAACACACGTTTGCCTCGCTCCGCATTGCGGCGACGCCTGCGCTCCACTTCAGCAGTCGCGGCATCGGCGACCGGGGCGACACGCTGTGGTGCGGATTCGCGCTCGCGGCAGGCCACCGCGTCTTCTTCGCCGGCGATACGGGCTTTCACCCCGAGTTCCGCAGGATTGGCGAGCGCTACGGTCCCTTCGATGTGGCGCTCATGCCCATCGGGGCGTACGAACCGCGCTGGTTCATGCGTTACCTCCACATGAATCCGGAAGAAGCGGTGGAGGCGTTTCGCGCCTTACGGGCGCGCGTGATGGTGCCGATTCACTGGGGCACATTCAAACTCACCGACGAAGCGATGGACGAACCGCCGGTGCGTGCACGGGCCGCCTGGAAGGCGGCGGGATTGCCGCCGGGCGGCTATCGCCAACTCGCGCATGGCGAGACCCTCGTGCTAGACTAACGCGTGCGCTCTCGACTCCTTGTGATGTCGCTGGTCAGCACCGCGGCGTGCGCGCATCGCGCGATGCCGCCGCTCGCAGGTCCCTCCTCGGCGCCGGTGCTCGAGACCCCCGCGCGCGCAGTGGTCATTGCCGCGCCAACGGAAGGTGATTGGAAAGCGCTCGGTGATGAAGCGATCGCGTTGCTCTCGCAGTACCTCCGCATCAACACGACCAACCCACCGGGCAACGAGATCGCGGCGGCGCGCTGGCTGTCGCAGGTGCTGCAGCGCGACGGCATCGAGGCGCGCATCTTCGAGCCCGCTCCCGGCAAGGCCAACCTCTACGCGCGGCTGGCCGGTGATGGCAGCGCGCGTCCCGTCATCCTGTTGAACCACATGGACGTAGTGCTCGCGTCTCCCGAGTACTGGAGCGTGGATCCGTTCAGCGGGCTGATCAAGGACGGTTACATCTGGGGTCGCGGCGCGCTCGACATGAAGGGTGAAGCGATCGCGCAGCTCATGACGCTGCTGGCCTTGAAACGCGCGCATGTGCCGCTCAAACGTGACGTCATTTTTCTCGCGACGGCGGACGAGGAGATCGGTGCCGGCGTGGGCGCGGCCTGGATCGCCGACCGTCAGCCGGGCCTCGTCAAAGACGCCGAGTTTCTCTTGAATGAAGGCGGGTTGACGCGGGCGGACGGTCACGGGGACATCGAGTTCTACGGCATCGGCACTACGGAAAAATCGCCGTTCTGGCTCGATGTGACGGCGCACGGGACCGCCGGGCATGGCTCCCGGCCCACGCCCGACAATCCTGTTCACCGGCTCGTGCGCGCGCTGCGGCGCATCGCCGATTGGGAAACGCCGCTGACGGTGACGCCCGCCGTGGAGCGCTCATTTCGCGATCTCGCGGGCGTAGAGCGGGATACGACGGTGCGCCGGTGGCTCAGCGACATCCGCACCGCGCTGCGTGATTCGGTCGCGGCGCGGGTGATCACGGCCGACCTGACCTACAATGCCTTGTTGCGCAACACTATTTCGATCACCGGATTGAAGGGCAGTGACAAGACCAACGTCATTCCGCCTGTCGCGACGGCGGCGATCGACGTGCGGCTCGTGCCGGGCCAGGATCCGGCGGCGTTTCTCGCGGACCTGACGCGTGTGGTGGGCGATAGCGCCGTGACGATTCGCCCGCAGGGGCCGAACTGGCCGGCGACAGAAAGCTCGACCGAGACCGAGATGTTTCGCGCGATCACCGCCGTCGCGCACACGCGCGATCCCCATGCGCTCGTCACCATGTTGATGCTGCCGGGATTCACCGATAGCCATTACTTCCGGCGCATGGGCATCGCGAGCTACGGCCTGGGGCCGTTCCCGCTTACACAGGGTGACTCCCGTGGTGTGCATGGCAACGACGAGCGCATCAGTCTCGATGCGCTGCGGTTTGGCGTGCGCTTCTACTACGACGTGGTGTCGCGCGTCGCCGCGAAGTGAAGTCTCAGCGAACGCCCGACGATACTCCCGGCGACCGCGGCGGCGCGTTCTTCACGTAGCGGTCGAACCAGTAGATCATCTCGGCGAGCGTGTGCAGCACGGATTCCCGTGCGACGTACCCGTGCGCCTCGTTGGGCAGCATCACCAGACGCGCCGTCCCTCCCAGCCCCTTGATCGCGGCAAAGAGCCGTTCCGAGTTGATCGGGAAGGTGCCCGAGTTGTTGTCGGCCTCGCCGTGCGTCATCAAGATCGGTTCGTTGATCGAGTCGGCGTACACGAAGGGCGACATCCGCAAGTACACCGGGCGCGCCTGCCAGAACGTGCGGTCCTCGTTCTGGAAGCCGAACGGCGTGAGCGTTCGGTTGTAGGCGCCCGAGCGCGCGATGCCGGCGCGGAAGAGATCCGAGTGCGCGAGCAGGTTGGCCGTCATGAAGGCGCCGTAGCTATGCCCGCCGATGCCGATGCGGTCGGCGTCGCCGACGCCGGCGTCCACGACCGCCTTCACCGCGGCGCGCGCGCTCATGACGAGCTGCTCGACGTAGTGATCGTTCGCCGTGTCGCCGCCGATAATCGGCATCTTCGGGTCGTCGAGCACGGCGTAACCTTGCGTCAGGAAGAAGAGGTGTGACGGCCCGCGGATGATGTTGAAGCGGTTGGGCGCCGCCGAGACCTGCCCCGCCGCGCTCGCCGAGGCGAATTCGATCGGGTAAGCCCACATCACAACTGGGAGACGAGTCCCCGGCGTGTAGCCCGGGGGCAGATAGAGCGTGCCCGAGAGCGGCACGCCGTCTTCACGCGTGTAAATGAGGAGGCGCTTCTGGATCCCGTTGAGCTGCGGGGCGGGGTCCTTGAAGGCGGTGAGCGCCCGCAGGTTCGTCCCTTCGCGCAGGAAGTAGTTGGGCGGCTCGGAGCGGGACTCGCGCCGGGTAACGACGCGCTTCGCGGCGTCGTCGAGCAGCGCGACGACCGATTCGTAGTGGACCGTATCGGCGCGCCACAGCCGCTCCGTTCTCTTCGTGACGAGGTTGAGGCGGTCGAGGAACGGCCGGTCCCCTTGTGGGGAGGCCCCGGTACCCGAGAGATAGATCCAGTCGCCGGTCCGTTGGATCGCGAAATCACCGGCGGCCGTCATGCGCGTGACCGGGAACCCCGGGTCCCTGTAGCGATCTTCGGCGCTGCGGTCGAACAAGAGAACCGGCGCGGTGCCTGGCTTCGTAGCGTCGATGATCCACGTCCTGGACCAGCGGCGCTCCCGGTCAAACTCCCCAAGGAGGCCGACGCCCCGCGTGTCCCACACGAGGCCGCTGTAACGCTTACCGAGCCGGGCGAGTTGAGTAGGTTCGGCCGAGAACGGCACGCTCACGGTGACGACGCGGTCCTGGAATTCGGCTTTGCTGCGCGGGTCGCCGCCGTCCAATGCTTCGGCCCAGACGAGGGTCGCGGGCGTGCCCGGGCGCCAGTTGACGCCGCGCGGGCCCGTGCGGACGCCGCGGATCGGCACGCCTTCGCTCGAGGGCAACGTCGCGATATGGCGCACGACGTCGCCCTTCAGGTTCCAGACATCGATCTCCTGCGGGAAACCACCGCTCGGCACGAGATAGGAAAAAGGACGCACCGTGCGGATGACGAGCACGTTCTCGCCGCCGGGCGAGACGTCCACGCGCTCGAAGATCGCGGGCTTGCCGACTGCGGTGCGGGCGCCGGTCACCACATCGACCAGTGCGAGCTGCGCAGTGAAGTAGTAGTCGAACAGTTGCTCGTCGAAGTGGTTCTTCAGAAGGTCTTCGAAGGTCGGCGCCGGCGCGGCGCGGCCGCGGGTTTCCTGAATCGTCGGACCCACTGGGGTCTCGGGCTCGACGGGTGCGGGGCCGCGGCCGTCGGGCACGAATTCGCACAACAGGTTCGTGCCGGCGGGCATCCACTGACAAGGTGGGCCGTTCGTCGCGTTGAGCGTGGCCCCGGTAAGGGCGCGGGTCTGTCCGCTGGCGGCGTCGGCGACCCAGAGAACGAGCCCCGAGTCGCGCGTCTGGACGAAGGCGACGTTGCGGCTGTCGGGCGACCAGATGACGTAGGACAGCGCCGCGGGCGTCGGGACGTTGACACGCCGTTCGGTCTCGTCGGCGACGCGCTTCAGGACGAGTCCTGTGATACCGCCCGGGAGCTGTGGGCCCGAGGTGCGCGGGTTGATGCGGTTCCCGGCGAGCCGCAGAATCGGCTGCGCCAGCTCGGCGATCGTTGGCATGCTGCGCTGCTCGAGCAGCAGCAGCCATTGCCGATCGGGGGAGATGCTCGCCACCGGCAACGGCGGCGCATCCAGGATGTCGACGATGACCTGCGGCGGCGTCTTGTACGGCGTTTGCGCGGAAAGGGTGCTGCCGAGCACTGCGAGACAGATGACCGTGATGCGGCGCATAGGATTCTCGACTCGAAACGTGGGAAAAGAAACCTCACCCCACGTACCGGGTCACGCAACTCTACTTCAGCGGCACCACGAACCTCACGGTGATTTGCTCCGCGGTCTGCGGACTCACGCTGCAGTAGCAATCCTTGCCCATGATGCGCTTCACGCCGAGTACTTCCGCCTCCGCGATGCCGGCGACGTCGCGGTAGGTAATTTCGAGCATCTGCCCGTCTATCACGCGATAGCTCACGGGGCGGCCCAGCAGGCGGTGATGCGGGTCGATCTTGGCGAGGCCCTCGGCGAGTTTGCGCTGCAGCGCGCCGATCGCTTCGGTCGTCGTCATGCGTCCAGCACGGCGGTGGCATTGCGACGCATACCGCGCTGTCCCGGCCGGGTGAAGGGCGTGCCCGCGAATCGCTCCTCAAACTCGCGCGCTTCGATCCGCGCGAGGGCATGGAGATCCGGGTGGACGACTTCAGGTCGCGGCGCAAACTCCGGATCGAGCGTCTCGCGCGCAAAGCTCACATTCCAGGGACAGACGTCCTGACACACGTCGCAGCCGAACAACCAGTCACCGACCTGCGCGCGCTCGGTCGGCGAGAACTCGCCCCGGTGTTCGATGGTGAGATACGAAATGCAGGCGCGCGCATCGAGATCGCGGGGTCCCGCAAATGCCTGGGTTGGACACGCATCCAGGCAGCGACGGCACGTGCCACAGCGGTCCGCTTCGAACGGCAAATCGGGCTCGAGCGCGGCGTCGGTCAGAATGACGCCGATAAAGGTGAACGAGCCGATCTCGGGATGGATGAGCATCATGTTCTTGCCGATCCAGCCTAACCCAGCGAGCTGTGCAAGCTCGCGTTCGGGCACCGGGCCGGCGTCGACGTAACAGCGGGTCGTCGAGCCAGGCACGAGCTCGCGGACCGCCGTGGCCAGCTGCTCCAGGCGGGCGCCGAGGACATCGTGGTAGTCCGACGACCAGGCGTACTGGGCGACGCGACCGCGGCGCGTCGCCACGGGGTCGGTCGACCCATGGTAGTAATTGGTGAGAGTCACCACTGCAGCCTTCGCGCCCGACATGATCTTGCGCGGATCTTTCCGCTTCTCCGCCTGGCGATGCAAGTACGTCATCGCGCCGGCGTGCCCGTCCGCGAGCCAGCGATCGAGCTCGGTCGCGTGTGGATTACGATCGAGTCGCGCGATCCCTGTTGCGGCAAATCCGAGCGCGGCCGAGCGGCGTTTGATCTCGATCACAGGCCCATCGTCTCGCGCCGCCAGCGCGCGAAGTTCACGACGTCGTCGACGGGCGGGATCGCGTGCTCATCGCCGTACGCGGTGAACATGCGCCATTGCATGTAGTCGCGCGGGGGGATCGGGAGAAACGGGGGCCGGCGGTACCAGTCGCGAGCGCGAAAACTCCACGTGAGACGCACGAGATCAATGGCGAGTCGCGGCCGCAACAGCGCCTTCAACGCCAAACGCAGATACAGTCCGGACCAACTCGCGATACGCTGCATTCCTTCTGTATATTCCCGACCTATGACGCTCGCAAGCAGCGTACAACCGCGCGCGCTTGGACTCGCCAAATACCGTGGCGAGTTTCCAATCTTCAGGGACCGCGTGTACCTGAACACGTGCTCGCTGGGAGCATTGGGCGAGCGCTCTCGCCGCAAGGTAGCGGAATTCCTCGATATCTGGCAGAGCCGCGGCGCCTCCGCCTGGTATGACGTGTGGTGGGAGGCGCTGGAGGATCTCCGCCGCCGCTACGGTCGCATCGTCAACGCCGCGGAGGGACCCGCCGAAATCGCGCTCGCGCCAAGCATCTCGGTCGCGTTGAGCGCGGTCGCCGAGTCGCTCGACTACAAGAAGCGCCCCAAGGTCGTCATCACGTCGCTCGACTTTCCAACAGTCGCGTATCAGTGGCTCGCGAAGGTGCGCAAGGGTATCGAGCTGGTGGTCGTGGAGAGTCCCGACCGCATCGGCGTGCCGGTCGAGGCGATCGCGCGAGCGGTCGACGACCGGACTGCGCTGGTGGTCACGTCGCACGTCTATTTCACGACCGGCGCGATCCAGGACATCAAGCAGGTGGCCCAGGTGGCGCACGCGCACGGCGCGCTGTGTCTGATCGATGCCTATCAATCCGTGGGGCAGATTCCGGTCGACGTTCAGCATGCCGGCGTGGACGCGCTCGTCGCCGGCGGGCTCAAGTGGCTGCTCGGCGGGCCGGGCATCGTCTTCCTGTACATGCGGCAAGCGGTGGCGCGCCACCTCGAGCCTGGCATCTCCGGCTGGTTCGGCCAGCGGGAGCAGTTTGCGTTCGACCCCAGAGCCCTGACGTTCCACGACGATGCCCGTCGGTTCGAGCTCGGCACCCCTTCCCTGGCCGCCGTCTACGCACAGCTCGGCGGACTCGAATACATCGACGAGATCGGTGTGCCGGCCATACGGGAGACGACCGCCGCCCTGACGGAAGACCTGATCGCCACGGTGCGCGCCGCCGGATTCACGCCCAAGGTGGCGCCGGAGCCCGAGCGGCGGTCCGCCATCGTCATGATTCCCATGCCGGATCCGGCGGCGAGCGTGCGCCATCTGGCGGCTGGCGGCATCGTCGCCGACAGCCGGCCCGGACACGTCCGGTTCTCGCCTTTCTTCTATAACGTGCAGGAAGACCATGTCCGAGCAACCGAGCGCCTCGCCTCGCAGCCCGCTCACTGAAGACGAACAACTTCTCACCCCGCCGCAGGTCGTTCCGGTCGAGCGGCGGGCGTCGTTCACGAGCACCGATCCGTGGCGCGTGCTGCGCATCATGGGCGAGTTCGTCGAGGGCTTCGACACGCTGTCCGACGTCCGCAATGCGGTCACGATCTTCGGGTCGGCGCGTACGCTAGAGGGCGACCGCTACTACGCCGCGGCGCGCGAGACGTCACGCATGCTCGCCAAGGAAGGCTTCGCGATCATCACGGGAGGCGGGCCGGGCATCATGGAAGCGGCCAATCGCGGCGGCAAGGAGGGCGGCGGCCTGTCGATTGGCTGCAACATCGAGCTGCCGTTCGAGCAGGGGACGAACCAGTGGGTCGAGCGCTCCATCAACTTTCGCTATTTCTTCGTCCGGAAGACGATGTTCGTGAAGTATTCGACCGCCTTCATCGCCTTTCCGGGAGGGTACGGCACGATGGACGAGCTGTTCGAAGCGCTGACCCTCGTGCAGACGGGCAAGGTGAAACAGTTCCCCGTCGTCCTGTTCGGCCGCGATTACTGGGCTGGGCTCGCCGACTGGCTCAAAGAACGGGTCGCCGGAGAGGGAAAGATTTCGCCGGAAGACTTGAATCTGTTTCTGGTGACGGACGACCCGAAGGAGACCTTGGGCTGGATTGTCGAGGCCCGTGAGCGCCGCACGCGCGCCTTCCGGGCGATGACGACCACCCCGCAGGCGACGCGATGACCCAAAACGAATTTCTGCGTGGACAGCGCATCAATCCGAAGCCGGTCACCGGCAAGGAGACGGTGGCGGATCTCGTCGACAACGCGTTCCTGGCGTACAACGCCGGCCGCTTGGCGGAGGGGTGCCGGCTCTTCGCCGAGCGCATGCTCGACGAGGACGTCACCGTCGGCATGAGTCTCACCGGCGCGATGACGCCCGCCGGACTCGGCATGTCCACGATCATCCCGCTCATCGAAGCCGGATTCGTCGACTGGATCGTGTCCACGGGCGCGAATCTCTATCACGATGCGCACTTCGGCCTCGGCATGGCGATGCACCGCGGGACACCGTTCGCCGACGATGTCGTGCTGCGCGAAGAAGGCGTCGTGCGGATCTACGACATCTTTTTCGAATACGACGTGCTGCTCTCCACCGATCGCTTTGTGCGTGAGGTCTCCGCGCGCGAAGAATTCCAGCGCCCGATGAGCACCGCCGAGTATCACTACCTCCTGGGCGGCTACGTTCTGGAGCGTGAGCAGGCGCTCGGGTTGTCGCGCAAATCCGTGCTGGGTGCCGCGCATGCTGCGGCAGTGCCGATTTACACGTCGTCACCGGGCGACTCCTCTATCGGTATGAACGTCGCTGAGCAAGCCCTCTCCGGCAGCAAGCTGCGGTTTGACGTCAGTGCGGATGTGAACGAGACATCGGCGATCGTGTTCTCCGCCAAGGTGCACGGCGGCAAGAGCGGCGTGCTGATCATCGGCGGCGGCAGTCCCAAGAATTTCGTGCTCCAGACCGAGCCCCAGATTCAGGAAGTCCTCGGGATCAGTGAGAAGGGCCACGACTACTATCTGCAACTCACGGACGCGCGTCCCGACACGGGCGGGCTCTCCGGCGCGACGCCGTCCGAGGCGGTAAGCTGGGGGAAGGTCGATCCCGATAAGCTGCCGGGAACCGTTGTGGCGTATCTCGATAACACGGTGGCCTTCCCGGTACTGGCTGCCTATGCGCTGGCTCGCCGCAAGCCCCGCAAGCTGAAGCGTCTGTACGACCGGCGCGGGGACATGATGCGCGAGTTGACCGAGTCGTATCTCGAAGCGAAAGCCGATCGCGACGCACGCGCCGAGGCGGCAACTGGCGGCCGAGCGACCTGAGACGCAGCAGGCTCCTGCTCCCCCAACTCCCTCCAGGGCGTACGCCGCCTACGTCCTGGGTCTGCTGACCCTAGTCAATCTCTTCAATTATCTCGATCGCAACGTCGTCTACGCGGTGTTCGAGCCAGTGAAACGCGATCTCCAGTTGTCTGACGCGCAGCTCGGCTGGCTCGGCTCGGCGTACATCGTGGTGTTGTCACTTGCGGCGCTGCCACTCGGCGTGATCGGGGATCTGCGGTCTCGCCGGAGCGTCATCACACTCGGCGTCGCCATCTGGACCGCGTCGACCGCGGCGGGGGGATTTGTGCGGCGGTTCTGGCAGCTGTTCGCCTGCCGCGCCCTCGTGGGATTCGGTGAAGCGGGATATGCCCCAGCCGCCCAGGCGGTCATCGCCCAGTACTACCGCGGGCGGCGGCGCGCCTTCGCGATCGGTATCTATTCCGTCGGGATGGCGCTCGGCGGCGTGCTGGGGATCTGGTTTGGCGGCGTCATCGCGGAGCGGTACGGGTGGCGCTGGGCCTTCATCTGGATGGGATTTCCCGGCTTGGTTCTGGCGTTGCTCGCCTCCCGCCTGCGCGAGCTCGACCGTCGGCCCCCGCCGCCGATTCTCGAGACGCTCAGGCGATGGTGGCATCAGGGGACGCGTGGGGTGATGTACTACGCCATGCCGCTGGTCGCGTGTGCCGGGATCAGTGCATTGCTCGCCGGGTTTCTTTCACTGTTCGAAGGGATCCCTTCCCAGTTCGGTACCGCGGTGTTCGGCGTCGGCGTGAGCATCGGCATCGCGTGGACCGTGTGGCGGCTCGTGCCGCTGGCGGTCCGGCGCACGACTGAAGCGGGCGCCGTCGCGGCCGGTGCGTTCGACGACTTTCAGGGCGCGGCCGTCCTGGTGCTGCGCACGCCGACACTGATCTGGGTGTTTCTCGGCGGCGCGATGATTACGTTCGCAGTGAACGGCCTCATTGCGTGGGCGGCGGCATTCATGCAGCGGATGCACGGGCTGTCGGTCGCGCGCGTGGGCGCGGAGTTCGGCGTCTGGGCGCTGGCCGGCGGCGTGCTGGGCGCCCTCGTGGGCGGGAGACTGGCCGACCGGTTGCAGCAGCGCTGGACCGGCGGCCGCGTCCTCGCGTCCGGTGCCGGGTTCGTCCTCGGCGCCCCGGTCTGCGCGGCGCTGTTGCTCGTGCAGGATCTGCGCTGGTTCGCACCGCTCATCCTCGCGACGTATTTCCTGTACAGCTGGTACAACGGACCGCTGGCGGCCGTCATTCTCGATGTGGTCCCGCCCGCCGTGCAGGCGACGGTGCTGGGAGCGTTTGTGCTCTTTTCGCATCTCGCCGGAGACGCGCTCGCGCCGCCGCTGATCGGGTATCTATCCGACCGGACCGGCAGTCTGCGGACGGCGATGCTCCTATTGCCCGCTGTCGGAGTGCTGGGCGGCGCCATCATACTCATCGGGCTCACGACCGTCAGGCGGGATATGCAGAGGGTGAGTGCTCTCGATCTCCACGTGTCGCGTCCGCGTTGAGGTGGTGGCGTGAAGATCGCGGTGATCTTCGATTCTCCACACCCCGAGTGGGACGATGCCGCCTTCAAACGCGAAGTCGAGCAGAAGGCCGAAGAAGCCGAGTACGACGTCGCCCGCGCGTTGCTGGCCAACGGCCATGATGTCCTGATGATCGGCATCGGCGACGATGTCGCCCCGCTGCTCATCAAGCTTGCGGCCTTCCAGCCGAAGCTCGTGTTCAACGGCTGTGAAGGCTTTCGCAAGAACGCGCGGCACGAATACGCGATCGCCGCGTTGCTGGACATGTATGGCTATCGCTATACCGGTTCCTCACCGACCGCATTGCTGGTCGCCCGGAACAAATCGCTGACCAAGAAGATTCTGGCCTACCACGGGATTCGCGTGCCGGCGTTTGCGGAGTTCCACGAAGGCGACAAGCTGGTCCGCCCGTCGGAGCTGCGGTTTCCGCTCATCGTGAAGCCGCTGCTCGAGGACGCGTCGATCGGCATCGCCCAGGCGTCGGTGGTCGAGGAGGACGCGTCGTTGTCGCAGCGCGTGGAATTCATCCACGAGAAATACCACCAGGCGGCGATCGTCGAGGAGCTGGTCGACGGGCGCGAAGTCTACGTGGGCTTGATCGGGAATGATGCCGTGGAAGTCCTGCCGCTCACCGAAATGACGTTTGGCGAGCCCGAGATCGGCGAGCACCGGATCGCGACCTACAAAGCGAAGTGGGACGAGGAGTATCGGAAGAAAAAGAAGATCAAGAACGTCTTCGCCAAAGGCGTCTCGGAGGAGCTGACGCGCCGGATCGGCGAGATCTGCACCACCGCCTTCCACGCGCTGTGGCTGCAGGACTACGGCCGTGTGGATGTTCGGCTCGCACATGATAACGAAGTGTACGTGCTCGAAGTGAACCCCAACCCGTTCATCGCCGCCGAGCACGAACTGGCTGAGGCGGCCGAGAAGTCGGGCCTGAAGTACAACGCGCTCATCCAGCGGATCGTGGACGAGGCGATGGCGCGGTGAGCCGACGCGAGGTTCCAACCCCCGAGCTGCGGTGCCCCAGCTGTCACACCGAGGTGGAGCGGTTCTGGAGCTTCTGTCCCAGCTGCAGCCGTCGGCTCGAGTGGCGCGACACCCAGCGCGAGACCAACGCCGAGTGTGCGTACTGCGGCTGGATGGTGTCGGATGCGTCGTCGTTCTGCCCCTGGTGTGGGCGGAACATCAAGGACGACGACTCGAGCGACGAGCCGCTCAAGGCGCCCAAAGGATTCAAATTCCACGCGCGTTGCGACTGGGGATGTGGTGGCGGCGTGATGTATCCGATGCGCTTCTGCCCCTGGTGTGGGCGCGCGCAAACCTGGCGGTACGACGACTTCCAAAACGTCTGCCCCCACTGCGATCGCGGTGTCGACGACTGGATGGCGACATGCCCCTGGTGCGGCGAGGACGCCACCGGTCGCGACCTGATCCCGCGGGCGCTGCGGCGCGCCCGGCGGCTGCTGGTCGTGTCCCGCATCCGCGACTGGCACTACCGCGTTGCGTTGCGGCCTGGCGTTTCGGGCGTCGCGCCGCGCGCACCGAAGGTGATCGAGCTCGACCGCCGCTACGTGACCGGCAAGCGCCGCCGCGACGAAATCTCCTGGAACATGTTGACCGGCCTGCTGCTGCACGAGCTCGGCCACTCGTTCCTCTATCATCACTGGGCGTGGACGCGCACCGGTCGATTCCGCCGTGCCTTCGGCGAAGTGCGCAAGGCCTACCGTGTGGTGGACGAGCACTGGGTGGATTTCGAGCGGCGCCGAATTGCGACGACGCTGACCGACTACGTCAGCGCCTACGCGGCCACACATCCGCAGGAAGACTTCGCGGAGACGTTCCGTTTCTACGTCGCCCGCCGCGGCCGGCTCCGCGAGCTGTTCAGCGAGTTCGGTCGCAAGCGCAAAGGCGTGCGGCTGTTTGAGAAGTTCTTGGTATTACATGACTACGTGAGAGGGTTGAGAGGCTGGAAATAGAATCGGTGTAGGGGCGCAGCATGCTGCGCCCCTACACCAATGAGTCAGCCTGCGAAACAATACGCGCAGCCCTTCTCCTGCGACCGCGCGACGGCCAGCACCCCGGACGGCACAACCTGCACGCCCGGAATCAATCCCGCGACCCAGTCCGCCTTCACCGCGGCCGCATCCATGCCCATCTTCTGCGCCACCATGGCGCTGTACACCGTCAGCGCGACGTTACAGCAGCCCACCTGCGCGCCGCTCGCGAGGAGCGCCTCGAGTCCGGTGCCCGGTAGCGGCAACGGCATCACCTTAAGGAACAGGTTGCGGGTGGCGGGAGCGTCACCGTCCTTGATGCTGAACGCCTCGCCCAGTTTGTACTTCGTCCAGAGCGCGTCCTGCATCGCAATCGGAATCGCCGAGTGGCGGAGCACGATCACCGCCGAGTTGTCGGTGTCTTTCGTCCCGTAGTTCTCGTTGTTGCCGTTGAGCCACACGCGTGGCCAGATGACCGGCATGCCGCCGTTCACCTCGGGTGCGTCGAAAATCATCTTGTGCTTTCCGTTGATGCGGTTGAGCCAGGTCTCGAACGACGGGTCGGCGCCGGTGGTCGGTTCGGGACGCGGCTGTCCTTCCAGTCTCAGCGGCGTCAGTCCCGCGACTCCAGCGGCCGCCGTGGCGGCAAGACGACCGAGAAATCCACGCCTGTACATGCGAAGCCTCCTAGTGGTGAGACCGTGTGGGATAGGCGACATCCGGTGGTGGATCGCCGTGTGGCCAATCGTTCTCCTTGCCCCGAAAATCGGGTCGTGGATGCGCGTTGACGTATGCGGCGACATTGAAAGCCTGGCTGTCGGACAGCGTGCCGGGCGCATCGAACGGCATGTTGCGACTGATGAATTCAGCGGCGGTGCGGACGCGCGACATGCCCGCGCCGATGTTGTACGACTCGGCACCCCATACCGGCGGAGCTCCTGGTGTTCCCTCGCCGGCGGGCCCGTGACATTTCGCGCACGACGCCGCAAAGACGCGCGCGCCGGCCACCGTGTCCGCGGTGAACGCGGCCCACTTCTGGAGCCGGTTGCTGGGGGTCGGTGGGAGGACATCGACGCCACGCGACAAGAACGCGAGATAGGTCACGATGTCCCGCATGTCGGCGCCGGCCGGGTCGAGCGCCGTCCCATTCATGCTGCGACGAAAGCAGTCGTTGATGCGATACTCGATCGGCTCGACCATCGCGCTGCGCGCGCGATACTGCGGATAGTGCGCGAATACGCCGATCCAGGTCCCAGTTTCACGGCGGCCTTCGTCGAGATGGCAGCTCGTGCAGCGCAGCCTGTTACCGACATGCGTGGGGAGACTGTCACGGGTCGCCGTCAGTAGCGCGCGTCCGCGCCGCACCGCATCGCCGTACGGTCCGATAGGAATGAGCGAGTCGGCCGGACCGGCCGGCCCGCGTGCCTGGGGGGGGGCGGGACGGGAGGAGTCGGCTCGAGTACATCCAGATATGCAGATGATGCAGATAACGACAGACGTGGGGCGCACCGGGCGAGATAATACCGGCATTTCACGCGGCGGCAACCTTTCGGGGTTTGGCAGCTATCCAATCCGGCGTCTCCTCCACTCAGGATTGCTCATGATTGCGCCGCTGCTTGCTTCCCTGCTGCTCGTCGTCCAAAGCCGTCCGCCCCTCGACTCCGCGACCGTCGCGCGCGTGTTAAGCCAGCTCCGCACCAGCGACTCGACCGTCTGCGCGCTGGCCGGCGAAGCGCTCACCAATTACGGCGGGTTCTGGGGCTCCTGGGGGCGTGTATTCGGCGATCCGGTCATGCCGATGCCGCAGCCGATGCCGACTCCGATGCCGATGCCTGGCGGCGGTGGTGGGGTGCACGTCGAGATGCGTGGGAAGAGACACGAGCTTGACCCTGCGGTGTTGGGCGCCTTCCGCGCCGTCATTCGCGACGGCAATCGCTGCGTCCGCAACATCGCCGCCCGCGTCCTCGGTAACCACGGCGGCTCCGGGACGTACGACCTCTTCCTCGGCCTGCTCCGCGATGCGCGGGCCGACTTGCGCGAGACCGGCGCGCTCGGGCTGGGTGAGCTCGAGGACTCGCGCGGCATCAATCCACTCACTGATGCGCTCGCGCGCGACGACAGTCCTGCCGTTCGCATGACCGCCGCGTGGGCGCTCGGAGAAATCGAAGACAAGGTCGCGATCGACCCGCTGACTCGCGCGTTGAGTGACCGCGCGCCTGAGGTACGTCGCACCGCGGCGTGGGCTCTGGGCGAAATCGACGACGCGCGGGCGGTGCGCCCGCTCGGCGTCGCACTCAACGATCCGGTGCTGGAGGTCCGGCTCGTCGCGGTGTGGGCACTCGGAGAAATCGAAGACGCGTCGGCGGTCCCGCTTCTGGGCAACGCGACGAAGGACCGCGATCCGCGCGTTCGCCAGCAGGCCGCGTGGGCGCTGGGCGAAATCGAGAAACCGGAAGGCATCGCGCCGCTCGAGCCATTGATGCGAGATGCCGTGGCGGACGTGCGGCGCACGGCGATCTGGGCGCTCGGGGAGATCGAGGATGCCGGTGCCATTCCCGCGCTCGCTATCGCGCTCAAGGACTCCGATCCGGAAGTGCGAGTGCTGTCGGCGTGGGCACTGGGCGAGATCGAGAATGACGGTGCGGTTGAGCCGCTGCTCGCCGCCTTGAAGGACACCGATGAGGACGTGCGCGCGACCGCCGCCTGGGCGCTCGGTGAAATCGAAAGCCCGCGTGCGCGTGACGGACTCACGGCTGCACAGCGGGACGAAGTCGGATCCGTCCGCCATGCGGCGACGTGGGCATTACGTCAGATTGATGACGAGGAGAATCCTCGGGTGCGGGTGCGGCCGCGCGTGAGAGTCAAGCCGTGATGCGGCCGCGCTCCACGACCTGAAAGTAGTCCCGCAGCTCCTCGGCTTCCCGCACATTGTCCCAGCCGAGGAGCTGTTTCATTCGCGCCGCCACCTTGGAGACCACCGACTGCGCGTGGTCGGGGATTTCATAGAACAGGTGTAGCCGTCGGACCAGCACGTCCTGCACGCGAACCGCCATCTCGCGCTCGACAGCGTACGCGACCTCAGCCCAGATCTCCGGCCGGCCCGCGATGATCGGCTCGCCAAGCCCCCCCCGTCGGTCGCGGTCGACCAGATTGAGCACCGCGGCAGCCTCGCTGCCGTAACTCGCCACCAGGTGTTGAGCCGTCGCCTCGGCGGCCCCCCTCGCCCGCGCGGCCTCGACCAAGACTTCGAGGTCTCGGGCTTCGCCGCCCGGCAACGGCAGCTTGTCGGTCGGGGCGCGCGGTGGGAGCGGGCGTCCATCCAGCGCGTGTAGCCGCGCGGCGACCCGATCGACGACGTCGCTCGCCATGACGCGATAGGTCGTCAGCTTGCCACCGGCGATCGATATGAGCCCGTGCTCGCTTTCGAACACTTTATGCTCGCGCGAGACCTGCGATGGGCTCGCGTGGTCCTCGCGGAGCAACGGTCGCAACCCCACCCATGCGGAAACCACATCATTCGGCGCAAGATGGGCGTCAGGAAATGCCGCATTGGCGGAGCGCAGCAAATACGTCACATCCGCCGGCGTCACGCGCAGCGCGTCAGGTGACGCATCGGCGTCCGTATCGGTCGTCCCGATGTAGGAGAGATCGCCCCAGGGCAGCACGAACATCACGCGACCGTCGATGGGCGAGAACAACGTCACCGCGTGCTCGTTCGCGAGACGCCGGCGCGGGACGGTGACATGCGCACCCTTGGTGAGCCGCAAAATCGCCGGGGCGTGCGGGTCGTCGAGCCGGCGCAGCCGGTCGGACCACGGCCCCGTCGCGTTGACGACCACCTGCGCGCGAATGGTTGCGGTTTGTCCGGTGAGCACGTCGCGCACGACGGCGCCACGGATGCGTCCGTCGGGCTTCAGCAGTGCCGTCGTCTCGACGTAGTTCGCTGCGAGCGCCCCCGCTCGCAGCGCGCTGCGCACGGTCGCGATGACCAGGCGTGCATCGTCGGTTTGCGCGTCGTAATACAGCGCCGCCCCGATCAGGCCGCGATCACGGAGCCCGGGCTCGACGCGCCGCACTTTTGTTGCACGTAGCCAGCGATGCCACCGCACGTTGCGGAATGCCGAGAGCAGGTCGTAGAGCCACATGCCCGCGCGCAGCTTCCACGCGGGGACGCGCCCGCCACGATACACCGGGAAGAGAAACGCGAGTGGCCGCACGAGGTGGGGGGCAATCGTGAGGAGCACCCGCCGTTCGTGGCTCGCCTCGAACACCAGACGGAACGCGCCCTGCTCGAGGTAGCGGATGCCGCCGTGGATCAGCCGCGAGGAATGCGACGACGTTCCCGCCCCAAAATCAGCCTTATCGATCAGCGCCGTGCGGAACCCGCGCGACGCGGCATCGCGCGCGATCCCCGCCCCCGTGATGCCGCCGCCAATGATGAGGACATCCACGGGCGTCTCGACCATGGAGGCCAAGGCTGCCGCTCGCGTTTGCTCCAACTCCCCTCCACTTGGGGCTGGTGGTAGGTTTCGATTCCCGGGAAGAGGGGAAGAATCTAATGCCGAGTCTCAACGGTCGTCGCGTGGCTGTCATCGCCGGCGTCCGTACGCCCTTTGCCAAAGCCGGCACGGTGCTGAAGGACGTGCGTGCCGTGGATCTCGCGCGCTACGCCGCGCGCGAGCTGCTCGAACGCACCAATCTGGATGGCACAGACGTCGACGAAGTCATCTTTGGTCAGGTCGTGCCGTCGGCGCTCGTGCCGAATATCGGACGCGAAGTGAGTCTGCTGCCGCAGTTTCCCAAAGAGATCCCCGCCTATTCGTTGAATCGCGCGTGCGCCTCGGCCAATCAGGCGATCACAGCAGGGCAGGATCAGATCGCCCTGGGGCACGCGAATGTGATCATCGCGGGAGGCGCCGAAGCGCTGTCGGACATTCCCATTCTGGCCTCGCGACGACTGGCGGACATCCTGGTCGAAGCGAGCAAGGCCAAGTCCCTCCCCGCGCGCGTCAAGACGTTCGCCAAGATTCGCCCGAAAGACCTCGTACCGGTGGCGCCCGCGATCGCGGAGCCATCGACCGGAATGTCCATGGGCCAGTCGGCCGAGAAAATGGCGAAGGAGAATCACATCTCGCGTGAAGCGCAGGACCGTTGGGCGTTGCGCAGTCACCAGCTGGCCGCACAGGGCACGGCCGATGGTCGCCTGACCGCCGAGATCGTGCCCTGGCTGCCCACGCGTCCCGGCGAAGCCGTCGTGCAGCGGGACAACGGTATTCGCGCCGATACCTCGCTCGAGCAGATGGCCAAACTCAAACCTGTGTTCGATCGCCGCTACGGCAGCGTCACCGCCGCGAACTCTTCGCCGCTGACCGATGGCGCTTCGGCGGTTCTCCTGATGGGCGACGAGAAGGCGCGCGCGCTCGGGTTCGAGCCGCTCAGCTACATCCGCTCCTACGCGGTCGCCGCCGTGGACCCGGGGTGGCAGCTGCTCCAGGCGCCGATTTGGGCCGTCCCCAAGGCACTCGAGCGCGCCGGCATCCAGTGGAAGGACCTCGGTCTGATCGAGATTCACGAAGCCTTCGCGTCGCAGGTGCTCTCGAATCTTCAGGGGTTCGCGGCCAAGGGCTGGGAGATCAACGAGGACATCATCAACGTCATGGGTGGCTCGATCGCGATCGGCCACCCGTTCGGCGCGACCGGCGGGCGGCTGGTCACCACGCTCTCCAACGAGATGCGGCGGCGTGACGTGCAGTTCGGCTTGATCTCGGTGTGCGCGCAGGGCGGGATGGCATTCGCGATGGTGTTGGAGCGCCGCTGATGGCCACGATTGCCCCCCCCCCAGCCGCCCGTACGGCGCCCGCCCTCACGTGGGATGTCGCGGACGGCATCGCAACTGTCGTGCTCGATCTCAAAAGCCAGCCGGTCAACGTCATCTCACGGGCGGTGAAGGACGAATTCATCGCCTGCTTCGCCGCGTTGGCGGATGATCCGAGCGTGAAGGCCGTGGCGTTCTTCTCCGGCAAGACGGACAACTTCATCGCCGGCGCCGATATCGAGGAGTTCGTCACGCTGAGCTCCGCCGCCGAAGCCGAGCGCCTGTCGGCCGACGGTCAGGACATGCTGGATCGCGTGGCGCGCTTTCCCAAGCCGATCGCCGTCGGTATTCACGGCTCCTGTTTGGGTGGCGGTTTCGAGTTCGCGCTCGCCTGTCATTATCGCGTCGCCACCGACCACCCGAAAACGCAGATCGGCTTACCCGAGGTGCAGCTCGGCATCCTGCCGGCCGCTGGCGGCTGCCAGCGGCTGCCCAGGCTCGTCGGCGCCCGTGCGGCGCTCGACATGATCCTCGCCGGCAAGAGCGAGCGCGCTGCCAAGGCGTTCCGTCTGGGCATGGTGGATGAGCTGGTGCCGCCGGCGATCCTCACCGACATCACGCTGGCCGCCGCGAAGCGCATGGCGGGCGACTGGCGCCCCAAACGCAAGCGCCCCGGCGGCTTTCTCGGGTTTCTGCTCGACGGCAATCCGCTCGGCCGGCGGCTCGTGTTCCGCGGCGCGCGCAAACAGGTGCTCGAGCGGACCGGTGGAAACTACCCCGCACCGCTCGCCGCGCTCGAGGCGGTCGAGTACGGACTGAAGCACGGCATCACCGAAGGCCTGAAACGCGAGGCGCAGCTGTTCGGACAGCTCGCGGTGACCGATGTCTCCCGCAAACTGGTCCAGATCTTTTTTGCGACGAATCAGCTCAAGAAAGATCCCGGCATCGCGAACGCGCCGCCGCCGGTGCGTGTCGAGCGACTTGGCATTATCGGTTCGGGCTTCATGGGCTCCGGCATCGCCGGCACCGCGGTGTCTCAGGCCGAAGTCGACGTGCGCATGAAGGACGCCGAGGTGGCTCGCGTGGGCCAGGGCGTTCTCGCTGCGCGCGGGATTCTCGATGATCGACTGAAGCGGCGGCGAATCACGAAGTACGACTACGCGCGGCTCATCGCGCTCCTCTCCGGTGGCGATACCTACGCGGGCTTCGGCCGCGCGGAGCTCACGATCGAGGCGGTGTTCGAAGAGCTGGGAGTGAAACAACAGGTGCTGCGCGAAGTCGAGGGTGTCCTGCCATCCAACGGCGTCTTCGCGTCGAATACCTCGACGATCCCGATCACGCGCATCGCGGAAGCGGCGCGCGCGCCTGAGCGCGTCATCGGCATGCACTTCTTCTCACCCGTGGCGAAGATGCCGCTGCTCGAGGTCATCCCGGGCGCGCGGACCGAGCCGCAGACCATCAGCACCGCGGTCGCGTTTGGCCGGCGCATGGGAAAGACTGTCATCGTCGTGAAGGACAGTCCCGGCTTCTGGGTGAACCGCATCCTGGCGCCCTACGGGAACGAAGTCGGCCACCTCCTGGCGGAAGGAGCGTCGATCGAAGACATCGACAGCATGGCGGTGCGGTTCGGATTCCCGGTTGGGCCAGTTACGCTGCTCGACGAGGTCGGCCTCGATGTCGCCGTCAAGGTGGCGGGTGTGATGCAGGAAGCGTACGGCGAGCACATCGTGCCCATTCCAGGCGAAGGCATCGCTGCTTTGGTGAAGGCCGGCCGTCTCGGACGCAAGTCGGGCCGGGGGTTCTATCTCTATGAAGGCGGCAAGAAACGCGGCGTGGATGAGAGTGTGTACGGTCTGCTCGGCGTCCATCCGAACGGGGGACCGCGTCCCGCGGAGATCTTGCAGCGGCTCGTGCTCGGCATGGTCAATGAGGCGGCGCGGGCCCTGGGCGAGGGCGTGGTCCGCAATCCGCGAGACGGCGACATCGGCGCCATCTTCGGATTTGGGTTTCCGCCCTTCCGTGGCGGCCCGCTGCGGTACGCGGACGACCTCGGCGCCGAACGCGTCGTCAGCGATCTCGCGCATCTCGCCGAGCGACACGGCGTCCGCTTCGCGCCATCCGAGGTATTGCGGGAGCATGCCCGCCAGGGAACCAAGTTCTACGCCTGATGCTGCGCGCCGCTTTCCTGTGGTTGAGCGAGCAGCCCCGCATCTTTCGGTTCGTTCGTCGGAATCGACTCGCGCGCAAACTGGCATCGCGGTTCGTCGCGGGCGAAACGATCGACGAGGCCATCACCACGCTGCGCGACCTCCACAGCAGCAACTTATCCGCTTCGCTCGACTTGCTCGGCGAATCGGTGCTGCATGCCGATGAAGCGCGGCGCGCTTGTCGCACCTATCTCGATCTCCTCGACCGCATTCGCGCCGCCAATGCCAACACCAATGTCTCGGTCAAGGTCACGCAGATGGGGCTCGACATCGACGAGCAATTGTGCATCGGCAACATGCGGGCGATCATCGGCAAGGCGAAACAACACGATTCGTTCGTGCGCATTGACATGGAGCAGTCCAGCTATACCGCGAAGACCATCGCGCTCTTCAAAGACATCTTCTATGCCGAGTTCGGGAATGGCGTGGGCGTGGTGCTGCAATCGTACCTGCGGCGCACCGCGGCCGATGTGGACACGATGATCCGCCTGGGCGCGCGGGTGCGCCTCTGCAAGGGCGCGTACAAGGAGCCGGAGGACGTCGCCTTCCCCGACAAACGTGACGTCGATGCCAACTTCATCGACTGCATGGAGCGGCTCATGGAGCGGGGCAACTATCCGGGCATCGCGACGCACGATCTGAAGATCATCGACCATGCGAAGGCTTTCGCGCAGCGGCGCAAGATTCCCGTGGAGCGCTTCGAATTTCAGATGCTGTACGGGGTCCGCCGCGATTTGCAGTACCGGTTGCGACGGGAAGGCTACAACATGCGCGTGTACGTCCCGTTCGGAACACACTGGTATCCCTATTTGATGCGACGCCTGGCCGAACGTCCGGCCAACGTCGCGTTCATTACATCGAACATTCTCAAGGAATCGGTACATCGCCGTCGCTGATGGACGACACCACGTTGGGGGGCTATCAGCAGGTACACGGCCGCCCGCCGGCGTTCGGTGCCGCAGACGGCCAGGCCTACTCCGTGGCCACGTTCGCTGACGATGCCGGATCCGACGGGGGGGGCCGCTACGGCGCCGCGCTGTTGTTCGTGCGCTGGGGCGAAGGCGAGCGCCCTGTGGGACACCTCGAGACTGACTACATCGCGTTCGGTGGGACGCCGGATGAAGCGCTGGCGCCGGTGCTGGCGCTCACGTTGGAGCAGGTGAAGGCGTATCTCGATCAGTGCGTCGCCCGGAGTAAGGTGTGACCGCGCCCCTCATGAACGGTGTGGTCCTCGCGCGCACCGCCGGCGGCTACCGCGTCCACACCGACGCGGGCGAAGTCACCGCCACGCTCCGTGGCAAGCTGAAGTATCAAGACTCCGACCGCGTCGTGCCGGGCGACGTCGTGGTCCTCGAGGGATCGACGATCGCCGAGATCCGTCCCCGCCGATCCGTACTCGCGCGTCGAGCGGCGCAGGGCAGCAGCGGAGCTGGTCCCCGGCGCTCGCAGCCGGTCGCCGCGAACGTGGATCAGGTGATCGTCGTGACTTCCGCGCGTGATCCAGAGCCGAGTCCCCGGATGATCGACCGGTTCCTCGTCATTGCGGAAGCGAACGGCCTTCCGGCGGCGGTGGTCCTGAACAAGGTCGAACTTGACCGCACGATCGAGGAGACCCTGGCGCGCCGCTTCAAGACCGCCGGCTATCAATTGCTGGGAACGTCGGTGAAGGCGGATGAAGGCCTTCCCGCGCTGCGCGACTTGCTGCGCGGCCGGCACTCGGTCTTCACGGGAGCCTCGGGCGCGGGGAAATCGAGCTTGCTGAACGCATTGGAGCCGGGCCTCAAGCTGCGCGTGGGGGCGATCAGCGAGAAATGGCGCACCGGCAAGCACACGACAACGGCGGCGGAGTTGGTGCCCATCGCGGGAGTCGGCTATGTCGTGGACACGCCCGGCCTGCGGGAAGTGGGTGCCTGGGGCATCGATCCGAACGCGCTCGGCGCGTGCTTTCCGGAGTTCCGGCCGTTTCTCGACCAGTGTCGCTTCGACAATTGCCGGCACCTGGCCGAGCCCGGCTGTGCGGTGCGCGCCGCGCCGGCTGGCGCGATCGATCCTGACCGGCTGCTGTCGTACGAGCGGATCTACGAGGAGATCAGCGAGCCTTCCTGGTCCAGCGGCCGGCGTCGCGGGAGGTGACCTTGGCCATCATCTGTGCGAACGCATCGTCGAGATCGATCCGTTGCGAGTTGGCGACGCAGATGACCACGAAGAGAATGTCGGCGAGCTCCAGGGCCAGGGAGCCGGCCTCCTCATCCGCTTTCCTTTTCTTCGGGCCGAATTGGTGATTGATCTCGCGGGCCAGCTCGCCGACCTCCTCGGCCAGTCGCGCGACGTTGGCGAGTGGCGGGAAATAACCTTCTTCGAACTGGCTGACCCAGTCATCGACCCGCTGCTGCGCTTCACGCAAGCTCATGGCTGACCTCGTCGCGCCCTTTCAGGGTGAGCGATATGCCGCCGCAGATCGGCTCAGTGTGCTGATCGCGCCGCCCTACGATGTGATCGATCCGGCTGAGCGCGCGCGGTATGCCGCATTGGATCGGGACAATATCGTGCACATCATGCTCCCGGAAGCGCCGCCGGGCGCGCCTGAGGAGGAGCGCTACCGCGTCGCCGCGGAACGCTTGGCCGCGTGGCGCCGTACCGGTGTGCTCGGACGCGATCCGAAGCCAGTGCTCTACGTGCTGGCCCAAGACTTCACCCTGCCGACGGGGGAACGCCGCACGCGGCGCGGCGTGTTCGCAGCCGTCGCCGCAGAGGGCTACGAGCCGCGCCGGATTCGGCCGCACGAACACACCCACGCGGGACCAAAGGCTGACCGCCTGGCGCTGATGCGCGCGACAGCAACCAACATCGAGTCGATCTTTCTCTTGGCACCCGATCACGATCGAGCGCTCGCGAATGCGGTTGCTGCGGCATCGTCCGCCAGGCCGGATGCGACCGCCGAATTGAATGGCGTCGGGATTCGCCTCTGGATCGTTCGTGACCCGTCCCGCTTCCCCCTTTCCGCGTCCCCGTTGTACATCGCCGACGGCCATCACCGCTACGAAACGGCGAGCGCCTATGCGCTGGAGAATCCGGGAGGGGCGGCCGATCGCGTGCTCGCGTTGATCGTGTCCGCTGAGGATCCGGGACTCGCGGTGCTGCCGACCCAGCGGGTGATCTTTGGAACGGGGCGGGAGCTGGATCGGATGCTGCCGCGGTGGCGCGAATGGTTCGAGGTGCAGCCGCTCGCGGCGGACCGAGATCCGGTGGCCGCGCTCGCGTCACTAAGTCGCGACCGCACCGCGTGTCTTGTGGCCGACCGCTCGCGCATCCTTGCGCTGTTGCTCAAGCCGGGCGGGCTGCCCGACCGGCTGCCGAGCCTCGCGCAGAGCACTGCCGTGCGCGAT
>DASWCE010000090.1:0-3522 GCA_036390255.1 Gemmatimonadales bacterium
GCATCGAAGCGCAAGGTCGACGTCGGTTTCCACGTGCCCGCGAGAAAGATGTTCCAGGCGCGGCCTTCGGCCGCTTCCGAAAAGATCGCGCCCGATCTCCGCCCGAGGCTGATGTTGATCTTCACCGTGCGCTCGGGCGTCGCGAGCGCCACGATGCCGCTCCACAGATTATACAGCCCGTGTGGAATCACGAACGGCCGCAGCACACCGCTCGAGTCCACCTGGTGCCCGCTGTAGTCGGGTGGGTCGAAGCGTTGATGATCATTCGCCAGGTAGGTGGTGACGTTCCACCCACCCCGGAACGTGAGAATCAGGTTGTCGTTGATGCTGCCCTCGAGGGTGCTGCCGAGATCGAAGAAATCGCGGTAGCGCCACGTCGGCTGGACCAGGATGAACGTGGTCGCGTTTTCCAGCAGGGCACCGGGCTTTCCGTACCGGGTGAAGCGATTGGCGAAGCGGCCCTGCACGATGTTCACGCGATTCACGAAGCCACTGAGCGCCGCGAACTGGGGGCTGATGCCGACGAGCTCCGCGTGGTTGCCATAGGCATAGCCGGTGCGGTCGTATAGGGTGACGTCCCACAGCGCGCCGGCCCGGGCCGCGCCGCCGACGACGTCTTTCGTCCAGGACCCGACGATCTGCGCGTCGGAAAACCAGATCTTCTTCCAGATAACGCGCGCGTCGGTTCCCACGACGCGGTTCCAGTCGCTTCCTTCGATGCGATCGGTATACGCGAGTCCGAGCGTTGAGCTGGCACCCAGGTCGCGGCGTAGGCGCAGCAGGTTGACCACCGGGTGCGGACCGTTTGGGATGCCGTTGTCATCCACGGCACCGATGTAGGCGACCGCCGTGCCCCCGATCTTGCCCGTCAGCTTGGTGCCCGCGATCGGCGCGGCGATCCGCCGCGTATAGATGAGCGCATTGGGCGTGTCGAACTGCTCGAGCCCCTCCAGGAAGAATGGTCGCTTCTCCGGGAAGAAAAGCGCGAATCGCTGGTTCACAGTCACCTGACCAACATCCGCCTCGACCTGCGAGAAGTCGGGATTCACTGTGCCGGCGGCGCTCAGGTTTTGGGTGATGCCCCAGCGCAGGTTCACGCCCAGCTCGGGGTCGATGCTCTTGTACTGATAGGAAGAGGGCGAAGCGGGTGCGCCGTCCAGTCGCGATGTGAACTCGGGGCTCACATCCATGACCAGGCCGCGACGCAGTCCGGTGAGCGCCTTCAGTGTCCCTGACTGAATGAGAAAGCTCGCATTCGCGCGCACCACCGGAGTCCACGTGTCCTCATACCCGGTGTGTTGGGTGACGCGAATGATCTGGATGCCCCAGTCCTGAGTTGCACCGCTTTGGTAGCGGAGGCTCTTGAAGGGGATGCGCACCTCGACTTCGTAGCCCCAGGGGGTGATATGTCCCTTGGACTCGTAGACGTAGTCGGGATTGAGATCGACCACACCGTCGAAGCGGAATCCGGCGTTCTGGCCGCCCGCGGCGCCGGCCAGACCCTCGCTGCGCACACCGTCCTGCTGCACCCCCAGGGGATTGACCGCAAAGAGCAAGGCGCGACGCCGGTCGTTGAAGGTGTCGAGGAGAATCTGGATGTTGTCGTCGGTGCCGATGTTATCGCGATCGGCGAGCGTCGCGCGCACGACAGCGCCGTGCCCCTCGTACGCGCGAATCCCGAAATAGATCGCGTCGGGCGCGTAAAAGGCGAGAACCTCGGTCGAGTCCGCGACCGGCCGGCTGTCGACGGGCCGATACTGCGTGAAGCCCTTGAGCAGCGCCGCCTGATGCCACACCTCCTCATCCAGGACGCCGTCGACCGTGACACCAGCGTCAATGCGGGGACTGTGGACGTCGGTTTGATGCAAACGGCCGTCGTAGACTGGCTGCGGTGCGCCCGCGGACTGCACGAGAAGCAAAAGAACGGAGAGCATTGCGAGAATCTAAAGCCGGGATGCGAGAAGCGGGATGCGGGATACGTGAACGGTTCGTCACTCACGCATCTCGCATCCTGCATCCCGCATCCCGCCGCACCGACAGTTCGTCGGCGCTCGGGTCTATTCGTACCGCAAGGCCACGATGGGGTCGAGGGACGCCGCCCGCCTTGCCGGCCAGATGCCGAAGAACAATCCGACCATGGCGCTGAAAACGAACGCCACGAGAATGGCGAAGAAATTGATGGACGTATTCCAGTGCGCGATTTTCGACAGCGCCACGGCGCCGAGCGCACCGAACAGAATGCCGATGATCCCGCCGACCAGACACAGCACGAGCGCTTCGACGAGGAACTGAAACAGGATGTTGAATCGTGTCGCGCCGAGCGCTTTGCGCACGCCGATCTCGCGCGTCCGCTCCGTCACCGACACGAGCATGATGTTCATGATGCCGATGCCGCCTACCAGCAGGCTCACGGCGGCGATGCCCGCGAGCAGATAGGTGAACGTCTGTGTCGTCTGCTGGAACGTGGCGAGAATGTCGGACTGATTCCGGATCTGGAAATCGTTCTCGCCGCCGGGCCGGATCTTGTGCTCGCGGCGCAGCACGCGCTCGATCTCGATCATCGTGAGCGTCATCTGCGACACGTTCGCCGCGTCCACCGTGATCGTCCGCAGCCGGTTGGTCCCCATGATCCGGTAGCGCGCGGTCTGCAGCGGAATCAGCACCTGTTCGTCCGGGTTGCCGAATCCCATCGCCGAGCCCTTCGACGACAGCACACCGAGGATCTCGAACGGAATGCCCCGGATCTGGATCTCCTGGCCGATCATCGCCGTGGGGTTCGCGTTGAACATGTCGGGGATGGCCGAACCGAGGACGGCCAGCCGGCGGCGGCCTTCGTCCTCGCCAGCGGTGAACATCCGCCCCGCCGTCAGCGTGTAGTTCTTCACGACGGGGTAGTTCGGCGTCGTGCCGACGATATTCACGTTCGCATTCTGGCCGCCGCGCTTGATCTGCAGATTGCGCGTCAGCTCGGGGACCACCGCCTTGAGGTATTGTGCATCGCTGGCGAGGGCGTTCGCGTCGTCCACGGTAAGACTGACCCGCGAGCCGAAATCGATCATGATGCCGCCCCGGAACGACTGCCCCGGATAGAGCGACAGCAGCGTGGGGCCGAGCGCTTGAATACGCTCCTGCACCGCCTTTTGCGCCCCGCTGCCGAGCGCCACCATGGTGATGACCGCGCCGACGCCGATGATGATGCCCAGCATCGTCAGGAACGACCGCAGCTTGTTCGCGCGGATCGCCTGGAGCGCGACCTGAAAGATTTCGCCGAGGAGCATCTTAGGGCCTGGTCGGCGTCGTTTGCGGCCGCGCCGGTGTGGTCGGCTGCTGCTGCTGCACTCCCGGCAGGCCGCCGCCCGTGACGTTGCGCATGCGCTGCTGCATGTCGCGCTGCGCGTTGAGCAGTGACGCGCTCGGCAGGACCAGCACGGTGTCCTGCTCGGTCAGCCCGCTCACGACCTCGATGTAGTCGAGATCGGTGAGGCCAGTGCGAATCTGCACCGGCGTCGGCTTCCCGTTCTT
>DASWCE010000091.1:0-4723 GCA_036390255.1 Gemmatimonadales bacterium
CACCACCGAGTTGGCCAACGCGCAATCCGGTGCGGGGGGATTCAATGCCGACCTCAAGCCGCAGCTTGCCTGGAACTACGAGCTCGGCGCGCGAGGGGCGGCCGGCGCGTGGATTGCCTACACCATCGCGGTCTTTCAGGCGAACGTGCGTGACGAGCTGATTCCGTACGGCATCGATCAATCGCGCTCGTACTATCGCAACGCCGGTAGCGCCCGACATCGCGGTGTAGAGCTGAGTGGCCATCTCGCGGTCATGGCGGGTCTGGATCTCAGCGCCGTGTGGACGTACGCGGACTACCGTTATCGGCGCTATTCATTTACGACCGGGACCACGGTACACACGCTCGACGGCCGTGCTCTGCCGGGTGTGCCGCAGGATTGGGTTCACCTGAACCTGCGCGCCCAGCCGTCCGCCGTTCGCGGCGCGTGGCTGGAGGTCGAGCAGACCTATTCGTCGGGCTACTTCGTGAGCGACACGTTGAATACGCGAGCCGCGCCGTGGTGGGTGACGAATGTGCGGGTCGGCTGGGACGGCAAAGTCGGCGGCATGCGTCTCGCGCCGTTCCTCGGCATCAACAACGCATTCAATCATCTCTATGTGAGCTCGGTGGTGATCAACGCTGCCCGGGATCGTTTCTACGAACCCGCCCCCGGGCGAAACGTTTATCTGGGCCTTACGATTGGGGCAGGTCGCTAGGTACCTTGAACCTATGACCAAACCTTCGGTGGTCCTCGGGGCGTTCCTGCTCTCGACGCAGCTCTGCGTGGCGCAAAATCCTCCGACGCCGGTGCCGCCCGCGGCGAAACAGTCGTCGTCAACAATCGACTGCAACTGGCTCACCGTCGATACCACGGCCAAGACGGCCACATTCCTATTGACTGCTGGTCTCACGCAGTTGAATGGCGGCCTGAACTTCAACGGCTTCAACGACGGCAAGCTGATGCTCACCGTCCCCACGAATTGGACGGTCGTCATTCGCTTCACGAACAAGGATCCGAATCTCCCGCACTCGGCTGAAGTCGTTGACACCGCCAAGCCGATGCCGGCCGGTCCGGTCGAACCTCCCGCCTTGCCGCGCGCTGAGACCCGGCGGCTGATGCAGGGTCTTGGCGCGGGGGAAGCGGACTCGATGCAATTCGTCGCGACCAAGCCCGGGGCGTACATGATCTTCTGCGGGGTGCCGGGCCACGGGCTTGCGGGGATGTGGGTCCGATTCAAGGTCTCCGCGACCGACAAACGCCCGACGCTGACCACGACGTCCAGCTAGACGATTCCCCTCGTACAAGAAGGAACCCTATGCCCCGCACACTCACGCCACGCCCCTCGCGCACACCCCGCACCTCCCGCGGCAATGGCGGTGTGAAGTCGCAACCGCGCGCGCCGGAGCGGCCCGCACGCGCGCCCGCTGCGCCCAAGCTGTATGCGACCAAGAACGACTTGCCGGAAGCGAGCCGCCTCGAGGTGATCGGGCTGCTCAACCAGCGTCTCGCCGAGGCGATCGATCTCCAGACGCAATGCAAGCAGGCGCACTGGAACGTGAAAGGCCCTTCGTTCATCGGGCTTCACAAGCTGTTCGATGACGTCAATGAAGACGTCGAGGAGTACGTGGATCAGATCGCCGAGCGCATCATCCAGCTCGGCGGGATCGCCGAAGGGACAGTCGGCGCGGTGGAGGCACGCTCCACACTGCCGGATTATCCCCTCGCGCTATCGAACGGGGCCGAGCATGTGGCGGCGCTCTCGGACGCCCTGGCTGCGTTCGGCCGCACGATCCGCATCGCCGTTGAAGAGATGAACGAGCTCGAGGACGCTGGGAGTGCTGATATTCTGACCGGCATCTCCCGCGGCGTGGACAAATGGCTCTGGTTCGTCGAAGCGCACCAGCAGAGCCCGAGTTGAGCAGCAGCACCTGAGGCCCGGATAACTCCCGGCCTCAATGACCGACATCCAATCACACGTCGAAACGCCTCGTGGATTCTGGGAGACCGTCCGCGAGGCGATCCGTGGCACGCATCACGACTACACGTCGGGGCCGATCGGCCGTGCCATCATCCTGCTCGCCGTGCCGATGGTACTCGAGATGGTGATGGAGTCGGTGTTCGCGGTCGTGGACGTGTTCTGGGTCGCGCATCTGGGCCCGAACGCCGTCGCGACCGTCGGGCTGACGGAATCGATGCTCACGCTCGTGTACACGGCGGCGATGGGGCTGTCCATCGGCGTGACGGCGATGGTTGCGCGCCGCATTGGGGAGAAGAATCCGGCGGGCGCAGCTGAGGCGGCGGTGCAGGGCATCGCGCTGGGCGTGATCGCCGCTGCGTTCATTGCGGTCGCCGGTGTCCTCCTCGCCCCGAAGCTCCTCGGCATCATGGGCGCGTCGCCCGACGTCATTGCGATGGGCCACAACTACACGCGCGTGATGCTCGGCGGCAACATCGTCATTCTGCTGATCTTCCTCATCAACGCGATCTTTCGCGGTGCCGGGGACGCGGCCATCGCGATGCGGGTGCTGTGGCTGGCGAACTGGATCAACATCATCCTCGGCCCGCTGCTCATTTTCGGCGTCGGTCCATTCCCGCGGCTCGGCGTGACGGGCGCCGCGATCGCCACGACGATCGGCCGTGGCACGGGTGTGCTCTATCAACTCTACCGGCTGTGGCGGCGCGATGGCCGCGTGGTGATTCACCGGGACGAGATCGCGCTCAAGCCGGCCGTCATGAAAACGCTGCTGCGCCTGTCGGGGACGGGAACGTTCCAGGTTTTCATCGGCATGGCCAGCTGGATCGGGCTTACGCGCATCAACGCGTCGTTCGGAGCCGAAGGCCTGGCGGGGTACACCATCGCGATCCGGATCATCATCTTCGCGCTGCTGCCGTCCTGGGGTCTCGCCAACGCCGCGGCCACGATGGTCGGCCAGGCGCTGGGGGCGGGGAAGCCGGAGCGTGGCGAGCAGGCGGTTTGGCGCGCGGCGTTTTATAACGTGATTTTCCTGGGCACGGCGGGACTGCTCTTTATCACGCTCGCAAATCCGATCGCGCATGTGTTCACCAGCGATCCCGCGGTCGCGTCAGTCGCTACCGACTGCCTGCGCATCATCAGTTACGGGTATCTCTTCTACGCGTACGGCATGGTCCTGACGAATTCCTTTAACGGCGCTGGCGATACCTGGACCCCCACGTGGCTGAATCTGTTTTGCTTCTGGCTGTGGGAGATCCCTCTCGCCTGGCTGCTGGCGCGCCATTTCAGTTTGGGACCTCAGGGGGTCGCCTGGGCGGTTACGATCGCATTCTCCACGCTGGCCGTGGCTAGCGCCGTGCTGTTTCGGCGGGGGCGTTGGAAACTGAAGGCTGTATAATGAGAGCGATGCGTCATCTGCGGCTGGTGCTGGCGTTGGCGTTCGGGCTCGCGATGGCTGGCCCCGAAACGCACGCCTGTCCGGTCCATAGCGCCGCACCAACCCATCATCAGGAAAGCGGCCACCAGAAGTCGCACTGCACCTGTCCGCAGGCGTGTTGCCCGGCAAGTGTCAGTGTGTCGCTGCCGGCACCGGTCGCCGGTTGGACCGTTACTCCGTTGCCCATGGTCGTGGTCGACATCGACGCGACACGTGCGCAAATCCTTCCTTCACGAAAGCGTCTTCTCCCCTTCGCACTCGCTCCTCCACAGTTGTTGGCGTAAGCACGCGTTTCACGCAACACGTTTGCAAAACCACAACCCCTAGTGGAGGGGCATCATGTCCATTGGGAAAGCGACGACACTCGTCGTTCTCGTTGCTGCGCTCACGTCGCAAGCTGCGGCGCAAGGTGGGGGCCTGAACCTCGAGGACAAAACCCCGCTGACGATCTCAGGCTTTGCCGTCGGCCTGGGTAGCTACGATCGCAACCTGGCGCAGAACACGGCGGTGGCATCGAAGCTCGCGGTCAGCTTTTTCCGGCCGTGGTCGGATCAGCTCTACCTATTCGGCGAGCTGACGACACACCTCGAGGAGGCCGACAGCGGTCCTCCCAAGACCGCGATCGAAATCGACAATCTCATCATCAATTGGACGCCCGCTCGCATCTCGGCGCTGACCCTGTCGTTCGG
Source organism: Gemmatimonadales bacterium (assembly GCA_036390255.1). Taxonomy (GTDB): domain Bacteria; phylum Gemmatimonadota; class Gemmatimonadetes; order Gemmatimonadales; family GWC2-71-9; genus 20CM-2-65-7. The sequence goes on from DASWCE010000091.1 coordinate 4,082, forward strand.
CCGGTTCGACGCGCCGGTCGGGTTTGAGCGGGACGATGAGCCGCTCAATCTCGTGCCGACCACGTCGTTCACGTTCGAGAACGCGCGGCCGGTGAAGCTCACGGGGCTCGTGGCGCGCTACGCGCTCAATCCCAAAGTGAGCCTGCTCGGGCTCGTCGCGAATGGATGGGACCAGGAGAGGGACAACAACTCCGGTAAGACGGGAGGTCTCAAGGTCCAGGTATTCCCGACTTCGGGTCTGGCCGTAGCTGCCGGAGCGCTCTATGGGCCCGAGGAAGACTCGACCAATGGCTCGCAGCGCACGTTGTTGACCGGCGACGCGACATGGCAGCCGATGACCCGTCTGATCGTGCAGGCTGAGGCGCACCACGGCTCGCAGCAAGGCGTACACTGGACCGGTGTCGTCGGGCAGGCGTTCTGGCGTGTGGGTCGGTCGACCGGGCTGACCGTGCGTGGCGAGGTGTTCGACGACCCGGACGGCGCTAGAACGGGAACGGCGCAGCAGCTGCAGTCGCTGACGATCTCGCCCTGGTACTTCTATCGCGAGGCGCAGGAAGGCGTCTTCTCGAATGTCGAGTTCACGACGTTCCGCCTGCCGGCGTTCTCGATCCGTCCAGCGGTACGCATCGATCACTCGGACCA
>DASWCE010000092.1:0-4964 GCA_036390255.1 Gemmatimonadales bacterium
GCATGGCGCGATCAGCGCGACGTCCTGGCCGGCAAGCTCAAATCATTGGGCTGCTCCTAGCCCTGCTGCTCGTCGGAGCGTGGGAGACCTCGGGCGGCTGCGCCAGCATCGGCACCCCGCCCGGCGGCCCGCCCGACAGCACGCCGCCGCGCATCGTGCACGTGCGGCCCGAATCGGGCGCCGTCGTTCCCAACTACCACGGCGACGCCGTGATTCAGTTCGACGAGATTGTCGAGGAGATGGCCGGCGGCGGCGGCCCCGGCGGGGGCGGCTTGTCGCGTCAGGTGTTGCTGTCTCCGGTGGCGGGCCCGGTGAACGTGAGCTGGCACCGCAGCCGCATCACGGTGAAGCCCAAAGAAGGCTGGAAGCGGCGCGTCTACCGGCTGGAGATTCTGCCCGGCTTTACGGACCTGCGGCACAACCGGAGCGACTCGGCGAAGACGGTGCTGTTCACGACTGGTCCGGAGATCGGGCACGCCCGCATCGGCGGCATCGTGCTCAAGTGGATCGAGCAAACGATCATGGTGCGCGCGCTGATCGAGGCCGTGCCGCTGCCCGACAGCGTGGGGTACTTGACCCTGGCGGATTCCGGCGGCCAGTTCAACCTCCAGAACCTCGCGCCGGGGCGCTACATCGTGTACGCGACGTCGGACGACAACAACGATCGGCGCCGCTCTCCGCGGGAAGCCTACGACTCGACGCTGGTGACCCTCGATTCGAGCAGCAACGTCGCGCTCTTCGCGTTCCCGCACGACACCCTGCCGCCGCGGCCCCGGACTGCAACGTTCATCGATTCGATCACGGTACGCGCCGAGTTCAGCCAGGCGCTCGACCCGACGGCGCCGCTCGATACCACGCACGTGAGGGTGCTGCAACTCCCCGACTCGACGCCGGTCGCCGTCGCCCAGCTGCTCACGCAACGCCAGTACGATTCGCTCACCAAGACGATCCAGCAGAAAGCGGAGTCAGCCGGTGCGGCGGCGATCAAGCACGACACGGCCGCGGCGCCCAACATTCATCCGACCGTGCCACCTGGACCACCACCGGAAGCGAGGCCTGCCCCGGCGCCCCCCCCGCCGCCGCCGCCCCCGCCTCCCCCCCCGCCGCCACCGTCTCAAGCTGGCCGTGGTCGGGGGCGCGCCGCCGTGCGGGCGCCGCGGCAACTGGTGGACACGGCACTGGTCCGGAAGCTCCTCGCGCAACGTCCCATTCCGTCGGATAAGATCGTGATTCGCCTGGCGCACCCGCTGAAAACGGAGACGCGCTACGTCGTGCGGATCGAGGGCGCCACGAATCTCATCGGCAAGCAGGGGAAAGGCGATATCGGCTTCACGGTGCCGAAGCCTGTGCCGGTCGACACCACGCGCCGGGCGCCCCCGCGTCCTCCACAACCTCCGCCACCTCCACCACCTCCACCACCCTCCACCAACCTCCACCAACCTCCCAGATGAGCGACCCGAGGCGGAATCTGCCTTCCGTTGATTCGCTGCTCGCGGGACCGGGCATCGCCGCCCTTCTCGCCGACCACCCGCGCGCGCTCGTCGTGAAAGCCGCGCGCGTGGCGGTCGAGAGGGCGCGCGCCAGCGGCGGCACGGCGCCGCCCGAAGGATGGGATGCCGCGGTGCGGACGGCGGTGCTGCGATTGGCGGAGCCGTCGCTCGCACCGGTGATAAACGCCACTGGAGTGGTGCTACACACCAACCTCGGCCGCGCGCCGCTGGCGGAAGCCGCGATCGCCGCCATGACGCGCGTCGCGCGCGGCTACGCCGCGCTCGAGTACGACCTGGGCCGCGGCACCCGTGGCTCGCGCCACGCCCATTGCCGGGATCTGCTGGTCGAGCTGACGGGGGCGGCGGACGCGCTGGTCGTGAACAACGCCGCGGGTGCGCTGCTCCTCGCGCTCAGCGCGCTCGCGCGCGATGGCGACGCGATCGTGTCGCGGGGCGAGCTGGTCGAGATCGGCGGGTCGTTCCGGATCCCCGACATCCTGGCAAGGTCGGGAGCGAAACTCGTCGAAGTTGGGACGACAAACCGGACCCATCCCAACGACTACGACAGAGCGCTGACACCAGACACCCGACTCCTTCTCAAAGTCCACCGCTCGAATTTTCAGGTCACCGGATTCACGGCCGATGTCGCCGTCGTCGAGCTCGCGGAAATGGCGCACGCGCGTGGCCTCTCCTGCCTCTACGACCTCGGCAGCGGGCTGCTGATCAACCTCTCGACCTGGGGTCTGAGCGGGGAGCCGACCGTTCCCGAAGGCGTGGCCGCCGGCGCCGATCTGGTCGTCTTCAGCGGCGACAAGCTGCTGGGGGGACCGCAGGCCGGCATACTCGTGGGTACGGAGAAGGCCATCGCGGCCTGCCGCGCCGATCCCATCGCGCGTGCGGTGCGCGCCGACAAGTTGACGCTGGGGGCTCTGGAAGCCACGCTGGCGCTGTACCGCGATCACACGACGGCGCGCCGAGAGATTCCGGTGCTGCGGATGCTGACGGAAGATCCGGAAAGCGTAAAACGGCGTGCGACTGCGCTACTGCAAGGCGCGGGTGACAAGGCGGAACTAGTCGAAGGCGATTCCGAGGTCGGCGGTGGATCGTTCCCAGGAGTGAAGTTGAAGACGTGGCTCGTCGGCATCAAACACGCGGCACCCGACACCTATCTCGCGCAGCTGCGCTCGTTCGATCCTCCTATCATCGCGCGCGTCGCGGGGAGCCGAGTGTTGCTCGATGCGCGGACCATTTTCCCCGAGCAAGTCGAGACTGTGATCGCGGCGCTGCGTGGCTAGTCCCGCGGTCTTCCTCGACCGCGACGGGACGATCATCGAGGACGCCGGCTATGTGCACGAGCCCGGCAAGGTCAAGCTACTCCCCGGAGCGGCGCAGGGGATCAGGCAGCTCAACGAGCACGGGTTTCTTGTCGTCGTGGTGAGCAATCAATCGGGAATCGGGCGCGGGTTCTACACAGTCGCCGACTACACTGCCGTCCAACGACGCCTGACAGAGCTGCTCGAGGCACATGGCGCGCACCTCGATGGCGCCTACTTCTGCCCGCACCATCCGCGGTTCACCGGTCCGTGCGAGTGTCGCAAGCCGGGAGTGAAGCTGTTCCGTGACGCGGCGCAGGCACTCGACATCGACTTCACGCGCTCCTGGTGGGTTGGGGATCGGTTATCGGACGTCCAGCCGGCCGCCGCATTGGGTGGCAAGGCGATTCTCGTTGCGACCGGCGAGGGCAATCTGCATCAGGGACAAGCGCGTGCACACGATGTGACGGTCGTCGCGGATTTGGCCGCAGCCGCCGCCGAAATTGTGCGCGCTCAGGCAAAACCATAAATTAGCCTAGCGCCATGGCGCCCCCCCCCGGTCCCCGTCGCCAAGGAGTTCCTGGTGCGCACCGCTTGGATTCTCACAGCGCTCGTTGGGGCTACCCCCCTCGCGGCGCAGCTTCCCCCGATCCGCGTCGGCCAAACAATTAGAGACAGTTTGGCGAGAAAAGATCAGAAATTCCCTGACGGCTCGCGCTACAAACTCTACGGCTTCCTCGGCACAAAAGGCGACACGCTCACCTTCAACCTGATGTCCGATGATTTCGACGCCAACCTGGTCGTGGCTGACGCCAGCGGCAATCGCCTGGGGTTGAACGACGATGGCGGCGAAAACTGCAACGCGCGACTGCAATTTGTGCCGCGCGCGACGGGGAATTATCGGATCTACGCGAACTCGAGCGCGCAGGCGGAGCTGGGCGAGTACCGCCTCTCGCTGGCCCGCGGCCGCGCGGCCACGCCGTCAGATAGCGTATGCAAAGGCTTCGGTCGCGTCGCGGGCATGATTGACGTGGGACAGACGATCACCGGCACGCTGACGTCTGACGACCCGCAGTTGCCGAGCGACTCGACCTACTTTGAGCGCTGGATTCTCCCGGTCAAGGCGAATCAGTCGTTCACAGTCGATCTGATATCGGACGATTTCGACGCGTACCTCCTGCTCACGCGGAGCCGCGGCGAAAAGCTCGTCGACAACGATGACGGCGGCGGCGGCTGCAACGCGCGGATCGTCTATACCGCGACGGACGGTCATCCGCTGCGCATCGTGGTGAATTCGGCGTCGCAGCCGAAGCGCCAGACGGGTCGCTTCACGTTGCGCGTGACGGAGGGCCAGTCGACGGTCGATGCGAAGGGCAACTGCCGCTTCAACAACCATGTCGCGAGCAACACCCAGACGCTGCAGCAGAGCAGCGCGGCCACACAGACGAGCGCGCAGGCCGCATCCATCCAGACGATCCGCGTGGGCGAGACGGTGAACGGCTCGCTCTCGAGCAGCGATTCGCTCTATCCCGACAACACCTACTTCAAGTTCTATCAGTTCACCGCCCCGCCGGGGGGGGGGCCGGTGACGATCGACCTGTCTTCGGACGACTTCGATCCGGTGTTGATCGTCCGCGGCGACGATCTTGACAACTCCATCATCAACGATGACGGCGGACCGGGCTGCGCCGCGCGCGTGTCGCGCACGTTCCCCAGCCGGGGCCCCTACCGGATCCTGGTGAACACGACGTCGACGCCCCAGCGCCAGACGGGCCGCTTCGCGCTCTCGATCACGCAGGGCTCGAGCCCGGCTCGCGATGACGACAATTCCGGCTGTGGCCAGCACGGGGGCGCCGGGGTGGCGGGGGCCGCCGGCGCTGGAGCCAGCGGGCATGCGATCGAAGTCGGGCAGACGCAGCAAGGCCAGCTTACCCGCAACGACGTGCTGCTCACCAGGGACAGCACGTACGCGCAGCCGTGGTCGATTCAGGGACGGGCCGGCACGACGATCACCATCGACCTCGAGTCCGACGCGTTCGATTCGTATCTGTTCCTGCGCGGGCCCGGCATTTCGGGCGGCCGCGACTTCCAGGACGACGACTCGGGCGGCAACTGCCATGCGCGTCTCACCGCGACGTTCCCACAGACCGGCGAGTACGAG
>DASWCE010000093.1:0-3576 GCA_036390255.1 Gemmatimonadales bacterium
GCGGGCTCGTCGGCGGCGTCGGCGCCGTCGCGGGGGCCCAGCAGGGCACAGTCGCGGGCCGCGTCACTGATCAAGCCAACGGGCAACCGCTCGTGGGCGCGCGCGTCACCATCATGGGGACGTCGCTCATCGCACAGACCAATGCCGAGGGCCGCTACACGCTGCCTCGCGTCCCCGGCGGACAGCTCACGGTGCGGGCCACCGCCGTCGGCTTCGGGGCGGGGTCGCGCGTGGTCAGCGTCAATCCGGGCGAGACGGCGGTCGTCGACCTCGCGTTGGCGCTGTCGCCGTACTCCGTAGACGAGGTGGTGATCACGGCCACGGGCGATCAGGCCAAGAAGGAAGTCGGCAACTCGATCGCCCGGATCGATGCCTCCAAGCTGGTCGAAACGGCGCCGATCACCAACGTCACCGACCTCCTGATCGCGAAGGCGGCCGGCGTCGACGTCCTGCCGGGAACGGTGACGGGCGCTCCATCGCGCGTGCGCATTCGTGGGACGAACAGCCTCTCGCTGACCAACGAGCCGGTGTACGTCCTGGACGGGATCCGCATCACCAGCCAGAACCGCTCGTCCGGCGTCTGCGACGTCGGCTGCGCCCCCCCCAGCCGTATCAATGACCTGAATCCCGAGGACTTCGAGTCGATCGACGTCGTGAAAGGGCCGGCGGCGTCGGCGCTGTACGGTACCGACGCGGCCAACGGCGTCGTCCTGATCACGACCAGGCACGGCTCGCCGGGCAAGGCGCAGTGGAGGGTGTATTCCGAGCAGGGCGTGATCAACGATAACAACGACTACCCCTACGCATTCCGGGGCTGGCGGTCGAGCGCGACCGACACGAGCGCGTCAAAGAACTCGCGCCCGACCAACGGCACGCAATGCATTCTCACCCAGGTTGCGTCCGGGGCCTGCGTGCAGGACAGCGTATCCCGGTTCAACCTGTTCCAGGACCCACAGACGACACCGCTCGGAACCGGGCACCGCCAGCAGTATGGCGTGCAGGTGTCGGGCGGGTCGGACGCAGTACGGTACTACGTGTCAGGCGAGTGGGAGGACGAGGTCGGCCAGGCGAAGATGCCGCTGTTTGCGGACAGCATTGTGCGCGCGATCCGGCAGATCAGCGAAGTGCCGGGCGACCAGAGGCAGCCCAACGCCCTGCGGCGGACGAGCATTCGCGCCAACGTCGCCGCGAACCCGAACCCCCGCATCGACCTCGAGGGCTCCACGACGTTCATCACGAGCAAGCTGCGTATCCCCCCGACGGACAACAACACCACAGGCCTGTTGTCGAACGCGTTGGGGGGGCCAGGCAACAAGAACAACGGCCGGTACGGCTACCGGGTGTTTACGCCCAACGAGATGTTCTCCGAGGCGCTCGGCCAGGACGTCAACCGGTTCATCGGGAGCGGGACGGGCCGCTGGCGCCCGACGAGTTGGCTGGCGTTCCGCGCCATCGGGGGCGTCGACTACGCCAGCCGGTTGGACACCGACCTCTGCATGCGCACGGATTGCGTGAACTTCGCGACAATCAAGGACGGCTTCAAGCAGGACGATCGCACGACCTACTTCCAGTACACACTCGATGTCAACGGGACGGCATCATTTACTCTGAGCCCGACGCTCACGTCGCGCACCACCCTCGGCGGGCAGTACTTCAAGACCAAGAACGACCTGAGCGTGGCGCTCGGAGAGAACCTGGCAGGGGGCGCCTCGACCGTGACCGGCGCTGCCATCCCCACGGTGCGCGAGAGCACCACGGTATCCGCGACCGTGGGTGCATTTGTGGAGCAGCAATTCGGGTACAAAGACCGGCTGTTCGTCAATGGCGGGTTGCGCGCGGATGACAACAGCGCCTTCGGCAAGGAGTTCAAGACAGTCTATTATCCAAAACTGAGCGTGTCGTACGTCATCTCGGAAGAGCCGTTCTTCCCAAAGTGGAGCTGGCTCAACAGCCTGCGCCTGCGCGGTGCGATCGGTGCGTCAGGAGTCCAGCCGGGAACGACCGATGCGACCCGCTTCTTCCTGCCGCAAACCGCGAGCGTCAACGGCGCCGACATTCCGTCGCTGGTCTACAGCGCCGTCGGGAACAGCGCCTTGAAGCCGGAGCGGGCGCGGGAATACGAGGTCGGGGGGGAGGCGACGCTGTTCAATAGCCGGGCCTATCTCGACGTCACGTATTACAACAAGCGGACGTCCAATGCGCTGATTGCCAGGCAGCTGCCGCCGTCCGCCGGCGGGCCGATCAACCGGTTCGAGAATCTGGGTGCGGTGGTGAATCGTGGCGTCGAGTTGCTGGCCAATCTGCGCATCGTCGCCACGCCGAGCTTCGGTTTCGATTTGAGCGTCAACGCCGCCTACAACACCAATTTCATCGCGGACATGGGCGGTCTTCCGCCGATCATCGGCACGACCACTCGACAGACCGCCGGCTATCCCATCAACGGCTGGTGGCAGCGGCCGTACACCTTCGCTGATACCAACCATAACGGGATCATCACGGCCAACGAGATCCACGTGCAGGACAGCGCCCAGTTCGTCGGGTATGCCAACCCCCGCTGGGAAGCGGTCTATGTCCCGGGATTCGACTTGTTCAACAAGCGGCTGCGGATCCAGGGGCTGTTCGATCACAAGAGCGGCTATTACCAGCTCAACGGCACCGAGCGGATCCGCTGCGAGTCGCGCCTCAACTGCGAGGGCCTGGTGGACCCGAAGGCACCCCTGTGGGAGCAGGCACGGGTCGTGGCGCTGCGCGAGACGCCATCGCGCACGCAGTGGGGATTCATCGAGAAGGCGACGTTCGTCCGGCTGCGGGAGGCCTCGGCGACGTACGACGTGCCCGCCGCCTGGGCTCGATCCTTCCGGGCCACACGCGCGAGCTTCACGATCGCGGTCCGAAACCTCTGGAAGGCCACTGGATTCAGTGGCATCGACCCCGAAGCGAACTACTTCGAGGGCGCGACAGGGATCGTGAGCAACTTCCAGACGGCGCCACCGCCGACCTATTGGACGTTCCGCTTGAACGTGGGCTTCTGATAGTCGGTGACGGCACGTGACCGATAAACGACCGTGAAAGGGAGTTTTCACCCATGACTTCATACCTCATGCACCGGCAGTTGCGCAGGCCGCTTGCCCTGGCGTGCCTGGTAGCGCTGCCCGCGCTCGCGTGTACCGATACGCTCCTGAACGTCACCGATCCCGACATCGTCCAGGGGGCCAATTCGGCCTCGGCGGCCACCGGGCTCTTGAACGGCGCCGTGTTGCGGCTGGCACAGGCGGTGAGTGGCACACAAGGGCCGGATGCCCTGTTCATGTTCGGGGGACTGCTCACCGACGAGTGGCGCTCCGGCGACACGTTCATCCAACGCAACACGCAGGATCAGCGGATCTGGGACCCCAACAACACCTTCAACGCCGGCCCCTTCCGCAACCTGAACCGGGTTCGGACGCAGGCCGCGCTCGCCGTCGATGGCCTGCGAACCTATGTGCCGACCGGGCTCGCGGACATCGCGCGGATGTTCGATTTCGTCGCCTACACCCAGGTCTTGATGGGCGAGCACTATTGCAACGGTGTCCCGCT
>DASWCE010000094.1:0-36899 GCA_036390255.1 Gemmatimonadales bacterium
ACAAGTTTCGGAACGCGAGTAAGAAGATCGCGCGCTAGCGGCTCTCCCCGAGCAGCTCGTAAAACCGCCGGAACACGTCGATCCCATCCCACAGCTGTTTCAGCTCGAGCTTCTCATTCGGCGCATGGAGGCGATCGTCCGGCAAGCCAATTCCCGTGAGGATCACCGGCGCGCCGGCGGAGGCCAGCGCCGGTACGACGGGAATTGAGCCGCCCGCACGCACCGGAACGGTTCCCCGCCCCGTCACTTCTTTGAAAGCCTGGTCCAGCAGTTTGAACGCCGGCGTGTCGATCTTGATCTGCGCGGGATCGGCCCCGTGGAGAAATCGCACGCTGGCCGTGACATACTTGGGCGCGAAACGTTTCACCGCAGCCGCGAGCTGCCGCTCGACCGGTGCGAGTTTCTGGTTGGGCACGAGCCGCATGCTCACCTTGGCGGTCGCCTCGGCGGGAATGACCGTCTTGGCGCCGTCGCCTGTAAAGCCGCCCAGAATGCCATGGATCTCGAAGGTCGGGAGCGCCCAGAGCCGCTCGAGCACGGAGGCTTTCTTCAGGCCGACGAGTCCCTTGCCCTGCACCCGTTTGTTGAGAAAGTCCTTCTCGTTGAACGGCAGCTTCTTCCAGGCCGCGAGCTCCGCTTTGGACGGCCGCTGTACGGGCCCGTAGAAGCCGGGGATGTTGACCTTGCCGTCCGCGCCTTTCAAGCGACCCAGCAGCCGGCCCAATTCCTCGTGAGCGTTCGGCGCGGCACCGCCGTACTCGCCCGAGTGCAAATCGGTCTTCGACGTCCGCACGGTGATCTCGGCGTAGCAAAGGCCGCGCAGCGTCGTGTAGACCGCCGGCCAGCCGGGCGCGACGTACGACATGTCGGCTACCAGAACCGCGTCCGCGCGCACGCGCTGCGGCTCGCGCTTCAGCAGATCGAACAGCACCTTGGACCCGTACTCCTCTTCGCCCTCGATGAGAAAGCGAAAGTTCACCGCCGGCCGCGGCGACGCGGCGATCGCCTGGAGCAGGCAGAAGACCTGCCCCTTGTCGTCGGCCGCACCGCGCGCGTAGATCCGGTCGTCGCGCTGCGTCGGCTCGAACGGCGGTGTCGTCCACTCCGCGAGCGGATCGGGCGGTTGCACGTCGTAATGTCCGTAAATCAGCAGCGTCGGCGCGCCCGGCACGTCGGGGCCTTTGCCCCAAACGACCGGATGGGTCTCGCTGCCGAGGAATTCGACGCCCCGACATCCGATGCGCCGCAGCGCTGCCGCCACCCATTCGGCGGCGGCGCGGCAATCCTGATTGTGTGCGGGCAACGTCGAGATCGAGGGGATTCGCAAAAACTCGCTCAAGTCGTGGAGCAACTGGTTTCGATCCATGGCGGCAGAAATGTAGGCCGGTCGCTCGCCGCTAGCCAGCGAGTACGGTCCGGGTAGATTTGAGCGCCATGCGCACAACGGCATCGTACGACCTCTTCCCTGACGCGCGCAGCGAACGGGCGCTCGCGCGCGCGCGCTGGCTGGCGCGCGAGGGACGCGTGCACGATGCGCAGTCCGCCTACGATGAGCTGCTGGCCGCCAAACCGGAGTTGAAAGCCGCCTGGGCCGAGTACTTCGAGCTGCTGCGGGCCAACGGGCGTGGTGAAGACGCGCTGCAGCTCGCCGATCGCGCCCGGGCGATCTTCGGAGATACAGGGTTTGCGTTTACGCTACGCGGTGCGGCGTTGACCGAGCTGGGACGATATCAGGAAGCGTTGGTCGAGCTCGATCGCGCCGTGGAAGCCGATCCCGACCTAGCGCTCGTTTGGCACGAGCTCGGCTATGCCGCCTATAAACTGGGGGACCGGAACCGCGCACTCCTCGCACTCGACCGCGCGTTCGCGCTCGAGCCGCATACCGACACCCTGAAGCTCCGCGGGCAGATCCTCCGCGAAGCCGGCCGGTATCAGGCAGCCGAGGTGGCGTTCGAGGGTGCCGCGCAGGCGGCGGCACATGCCGAGCAGCGCGCCGACGCGGAGCGCGAGATCGCCACGACCCGTCGCTACGGCTCCTACACGCCGCGCCGTCCGGAGGATCTGACCGCCGCAGAGCGCTGGTTTGCCGATACCGGATCGGTAGTCCTAGCGTCCACGCCCGGTCCCGTCGCTCCCAGCGACGAAACGATCGTCGCCACGTTCGCGGAGGTAGCCACCAACGGCGACTGGCGCTTTGGCCAGGTGGTCCAAGTCGGCCCGGAGTTCCCTGCATGCAACGATCTCGCCGACCGCTTGGGCGCACCACTCGTCACGCCGGCCGCGCTCGACCTAGCTGCCTGCCCGGTGATCGTCGGACTCAGGCCCCCCTCCCTGCCCACCGACCGCAGCTGGAACGGCATCGTCGCCAAGCTGGCGAGCCAACAGATTGGCCTCGTGTTCGCCATCGAGCACCCCAGTGAGACGCCGGCGGCCGTGACCACGGACGTTATCGGCGTGCTGACCGACGGCGGCACGCGCCGTGAGCGCGCGCCGAACCCCGCGCAGGCCCTGAGCGAAGCCCGGAATCCGGCTGCCCGCCTCGCCGGCCGGCGGCTGCGTCCCTCCTAGACTCCGAGACGATGACCGCTGCGGATCACCAGCCGCGCCCCAGTCGTGCGCCGATGTCTGGTCGGGCGATCGTCCAAAACCAGTTCGAGCGCGCCGCCGACCTGATCAACCTCGAGGCGTACATGCGGAAGATCCTCATGTCCCCGTTCCGCGAGGTGCAGGTGGAGGTGCCGGTGCGGATGGACGACGGACGGATCGAGGTGTTCACCGGCTATCGCATCCAGCACAACGGCGCGCGCGGCCCCTGTAAAGGCGGGATTCGCTATCACCCCGAAGCGGACCACGACGAGGTGCTCGGCCTCGCAACGATCATGACCTGGAAGACCGCTTTGATGGACATTCCCTTCGGCGGCGCGAAGGGCGGCGTCACCGTCGATCCCAAGAAGCTGTCAAAGCTCGAGCTCGAGCGACTGACCCGGCGATTCACGCAGCGCATCGCGATCGTCCTCGGCCCCTACCGCGACATTCCCGCTCCCGACGTCAATACCAACGCACAGGTGATGGCCTGGATCCTCGACGAATACTCGAGCCGGCAGGGCTACACCCCCGCGGTCGTCACCGGCAAGCCGGTGGCGCTGGGCGGCTCGCTCGGTCGCGAGGAGGCCACCGGGCGTGGCGTGATGTACGTGATGCAGGAGTACGCGCGCGACTTCGGGATTCCGCTGAAGGGCGGACGGGGGGGCGTCGTGATCCAGGGGTTCGGCAACGTCGGCAGCCACTTGGCGCGGCTGCTCGACAGTGAAGCCGGCGCCAAGGTCGTCGCCGTGAGCGCAGTCGAGGGCGGAGTGTACAACGACCAGGGGCTCGACATTCCGGCACTCCTGGCGCACGTCGCGCAAGGCAAGCCTGTGCCCGAATGGAAAGGCGGCAAGCGGATTACAAACGAGGAGCTCTGGGCCATTCCGTGCGACTGGCTGGTGCCCGCGGCGCTCGGGGGCGTGATCACCAAGGAGGCGAACGCGAAGACGGTCGATTGCAAGGTCGTCGTGGAGGGCGCGAACGAGCCGACCACACCGACAGCGGACCTGATTCTGGAAGAGCGCGGCATCGCGGTGATCCCCGACTTTCTAGCGAACGCCGGCGGCGTCACGGTCAGCTATTACGAGTGGGCGCAGAACCTGCAACAGTATCGTTGGACGCACGAGCAGGTGAATCGCGAACTCAAGGCGACGATTACGAAAGCCTATGTTTCAGTGCGCGATCTTGCCAAAGAAAGGAACGTGACCTTCAGGACCGCCGCGTATGGGATTGCCTTGCAGCGGGTAGCAGACGCTGAGAGGTTGAGAGGGAACTAGTCCTCGACCTTCATCCCCGGCCTTGAGTATAGAGCCTGGTAGGGGTCGCCGGCTTGCGTGAAAACCCGGATTTGAATCGCCCGAATCGTCTCCGAGATGTCCGCGTTGTTCTGTAGGTAGATCTCGTCAAAGAGATTCAGATTCATCCGATACAACCGCTCCGCGATGATGACCGCGTTGTTGATCGGCGCCTGCGCGAACCAGCGCCAATCATAGGTCTCGAGCGACTGGCCTACCGGTCCGCGAAATTGATCTCGCGCCCACCCGAACAACGTCGTCCGGACCTGCTCCACGCGGTCTCCGCTCAATGGCTCCGCATACGCCGAATCGAGGCGCCGGGCCAGCTCGGCATAGAAGACGTCGAGGGTGCGCTCGTCGCGCCAGCGCGCCGCCGCGCGCCGCGCATCGAGCGTGTCGTGGCGTGCGCGAAAGAACGCCTCCGCACCGCGATAACCGACAAAGCTGGCGAAGCTCTCGTTGAACGGCGTCTGGCTCTTCACGTAGAGCGTGTTGTGCGCTAGCTCGTGAATCACGGTCGCGACCAGCTCCATCGTATCGCGGCTCATCGCCGTGGAGAACAGCGGATCGCTGAGGTAGCCCAGGGTCGAGAACGCCCCGGAGGGGCGCAGAAAGACATCGAGCCCCTGCGCCTCGAGCCGTTCGGCCTCCCCGCGCGCGCGGGCGGCTTTGAAGAAGCCCTTGTATGGCACGACGCCAACGATGGGGTAGTGCCACGTGACCTCGTGGAGCCTGTCGCGGCGGCTCGCCGACAGCACGAGGAGCAGCGTGTCGCGACCCACATCGACGTACGTGGTGTACGTCTTCCCCACCGCGAGCCCCAGGGAATCGGCCGCGTAAGCGCGGGCCGCGAGGACGAGCGCCAGGCGCTGGCGCAGCGCCGCCGGCGTCCCAGGCGCGGCGATCAGCTTATCGATCGAGCGCCGCCGGAGCAGCAGCCGGGCCTCCTCGACTCCCGCGCGCGCGATGTAGCGGGCGTCGTCGCTGACGATCAGCAGCAACACGACGCCGGCGGCGGCCGCCGCGACGCCAATGAGCAGGATCCGCTTGAAGAGCCGGCCCCAGCGAGGTCGCGCGCGCTCGGTCAGGGCGTCCAACGCAGCCCCACGCGGTGGGTACCACCGCCAAGCGCGTCATAGGCCTGAAACGCGTAGTCCAGTGCCAGACGTCCCAAGACGACACCCCCGCCGAACGTGAAACGCGACGCATCTGTGACCGCCGGTCGCGTGGCATAGCCCAGGCGACCAACCAGCCCCACACCGCCCGTCACGATTCCAGCTTCAATGCCCTGGACGAGCACGGCGCTATGATCGCGCGTCCACTGGCCTTCGAGTGTCGTGAGCAGCCGGAACGTGCCCTCGGGGTCGGTATAGTTGAGGGTCAAGCCCGCGCGTGTCCGGCGCGGCAGCAGCGCGCCGTTGCCGAGGTCGCCACCGAGATTCTGGACGCTCACCCCAAAGGCCATGATATCGAAGACAGCGATTGCGACACCGACGTCACCAGCCCAGGCGTCGCTCACCGCCGAGCCGATCTGCTGGCGGTTGTATTTCCCGGTAACCCCGAACGCCATAAGACCGCGGCGATACACCAGCGACGTCGTCGCGAGTACCTCGTACGGATGGAACGATGCACCGGTGGGAATGCCGCTCCGGCCGCCCGTCGCCGGGTCGGGAACGATCTCCGGCTCCGACCCGAAGTCGAGCGCCTGGGCGCCGAAGCCCCACGTCAGGCGGCTGACACGCAACGCGAGCGCCGCGGCCGACACGGCGCTGCCGGCCAGGTAGGGTTCGTACGACCCTTCGAGACTGAGATGATGAATCGTGGCGATGCCGGCCGGATTGGCGAACATCGCACCTGCGTCACCGACGAGGGCGACTCCGGCACCACCCAATGCCGCGGAGCGCGTGGAGCCCGGGAGGGCAGTGAGGACGGAACCTTCGGTCTGCCCGGTCAGGCGGTTAAGCGGTTGGGCGTTGAGAACAACGACCGCGACGCCAACCGCCCATCCGCCAAACCGCCCAACCGCCGTTCTCATTGCAGGCGGATCACATTCAGCCGCGGCACAACCCCCGCTGTGATGACGTCGCCATTCGGTGCGGTGAAGCTCAGCGTGAAGCCGGGATCACCGGCCGGCTGATCGATGAGGTGGTACACGCCGGAGCCGGCGCGCAGCGTCCCGCTGAGGCTCACCGCCCGCCCCGCGCTGCCCGTGGGCACGAGGGGATAGAATTTCCTGAACACGTTCTGATTCTGGGTGTGCAGTGACGAATACACTGCGTGGAGATTCCACGAATTATACGTGAGCTCCGGGCGAGCTCCGCCGTCGGTGACATAGTTTGCCAGCGCCCAGCGGCTCACTATGGTGGCAAACGATTCACCGGTGACGGTGGCAATGTTCCCGGCGCCGGTCTGCGAGGTGGCCTCGAGTGACCGCGTCAAGGCATTCCAGTCGGCGTGCGTGCCCCCCGCGGCATAGTGGTCTAACACGTACCGGACGAACAGCCACGCCGCCCCCCGCTCCGCCAGCGTCCCAATCCCCGCGGTCGGGAGCAGGAAATGTTTGCCGGTGGTATCGAGATAGTTGTAGGCGTTCACCAGGTTGCCACCATAGAAGCGGCACTCTACGGTTCCGATGATGCAATCGGTCACCTTCGCGTCAAACGAGGCCGCGTAGCTCCTGCCGCCGAGCTCCTCGGCGTAATGCGAGAAGCCCTCGTTCAGCCAGAGCACCTCACCTGTGCCGCCGCGCACGAGGACGTGCTGGTTGAAGCTTATCATGTGCTGGAATTCGTGGATGAACGTCACCGGGACGAACCGCTGCAGATCCGAAGCTGGGTGGGGGCAACTGAGCGTGCCGGCCGGATCGGCGACGATCGAGTAAAAGACCTCTCCTTTATTCGATCGCGAGTCGTTCTGGTACGCGGGATCGAGATCCGCGCCGAAGAAGAAGCCGGCGACGAAACCGTCGGCGTTGCACTGGGCCGCGGTCACAAGCTTGTTCACGGTATTCGTCATCAACACGAGGACCACGCTGTTCGAATCGATGTCGGACTCGCGTCCAAAGGCCGCCGTGTCGATTGCGTAGAGTCGCTGATCGAACGTGGTGGCAATGGAATCGAGCGCCGCCGAATCGGGCTGCCCCGCGGGCGCCAGGGTATCGACATAAATGGCGACCTTGCTCGTGAGGGCACGCACCCGGGCGCCCACACGATTGAAGGCCGAGCAGTCCGTCTTCGCGCAGACCATGAACTGACGCAGCGAGTTCATCGCCGGCGGGCCCGAGGCCGACGTCGGTGATATCGCTGGGGACCGGGCGAAAGCAGTTTCGGGTGCAAAACCCCAGAAGCGCCGCTCGTCGCCGAGCCGCAGGAAGCCGTGAAAGCGCTCCGCCGCGCTCAGCTCTGCCGCAAGTCCCGCGACGAGCGCGGACGGAGGGGGGACCGGAAGGATGGTATCGCCGCCCAGTCGAAAGCCCGCGATCTGACCGGGCACACCGGTCGCGAGCTGCGGCATGACCAGGTACCTGGCGGCGAGCGATGTTGTGGCGGGAAAGACCGAGCAGCCGGAGTTGGACGCCGGATCGATCGAGACATATTCGTCCACCGCGAGCGTGACCGCGGCATCCGCCGCTGTGCAGGGTCGGATGTGCACGTCCGTACCCCTACTACATGCGGCCGCCGCCCCCACTATCGCCAGCAAGCACTTCAGAGCTCGCCTGCTCAACATCCGCCTCCTCGGTGATTTCACCGCTGCGCCGCAGCACCCATTGAAAACAGATCGGTCCGGCCAGCTGATGCACGCCGATCATCGCGACGAGTAGCGCTTCCAGTGAGACATTCCACTCCGGAAACGCCCGTCGCAGCACGGCCGCAAGCGTGACGGCCAGTCCTCCCTGCGAGATGAACCCGAGCCACCCATAGGTGGTCCAGTCAACACTTACAGCGGGGTCTAGTCGCGCCCGCCTTCCCGCCCAACGGACACCACCCCACAACCCCGTGATCCGCAATCCGGCGAGGAGCAGCGCCCAGGGCCACATCTCGTCCAGCGTCGTGAGCTGCAGGTTGCTGCCGGCGAGCGCAAAAAATACGACATAGACCGGTATCGCGCATCGTTTGAGCTCGGCTCTGACACGCTCACTCTGGTCGGGTGCGGCGTAGCGCACGGCGCAGCCTGCCGCGAGCGCGATCAGGACAGCGTCCAAGCCGAGCAGGCGCACGGCCTGTGCAATGATGAACGCCAGAATCACGAACACCAAGGGGAGCGGGCCGCGAATCGCGCGCAGGTACTGCACGAGTGCGAAGGCCAGGGCGATGCCGACGACGATCGATCCCGCCAAGATCGAGACCGTCTGCCTGGCGATCCCCGGTGTGACGGCGCCGCTGCTCGCGAGGGCCGAAGCCAGGGCCAAGATGACGATCAGTAACAGCACGCCGATCAGATCCTGAAGCACCGTGACGTCGACGGTTGAGCGGGAGATCGGCCCGCTCGCGTCGGTTTCGGTGATGACCGCCCACGTGAGTGTCGGCGAGCTGACCGCGGCCATCGCGCCGAGCGCGAGGGCGACGACCAGCGCATCGCGAAATGGCTGGTGCGCGGTCAATGGAAACCAAGGACTCACCGTGAGGACGACGAAGGCGACGGCCGCGAACGGCAGCGCCATCACCCCCGTCACGATGCGCAGCAGTGCGGCTCGCCGCGGGCCGCGCAGCGCATCGATGGTCAGCTCATTGCCGGCGGCGAATGCGATCAGCGCCAGCGCACCACTCGAGATGACGCTCAGCGCCTGCAGTTCCGGGTCGCGCACGATGCGGAGCCACGCCGGACCCGCTACGAACCCCGCGATGAGATAACCGACGATGCGCGGTAGTCGCAGCCGATGCGCGATCGCTCCCGCCAGCGTTGCGGCGAGCGTCACGCACCCGAGGGCGAGTGTCGCTTGCGCCTCGAGTGGGGGAGGGCCTCCGAAAGTGCGCGCGAGGCGCTGCAGCACGGCCATGACGACAAGCGTGATGAACAGCAGCAGCCATTGCATGAGCGCGCAAAATACGGCAGATTCAGCGCGGTAACCATGCCGTTCGTTCATCTCCACACGCACAGCGAGTACTCTCTCCTCGACGGCGCCAACCGCATCCCCGATCTGCTCGATCGGGTGCAGGCGCTCGGCATGGATTCGCTCGCCATCACCGATCATGGCAACTTGCACGGCGCCTGGTCGTTCTACGACGAGGCGAAGGCGCGAAAGATCCGCGCGATTTTAGGCTTCGAGGCCTATCTCGCGTTCGGCAGCCGGCACGCGCGCGAGAAGCCGGCCGGCGACGCGCCTCCCCCGCTGGGCGCGGCGTACTCGCACCTCGTGCTGCTCGCCAAAAACCGGACGGGTTACCAGAACCTGATCAAGCTTTCCTCTATAGGGTTCCTCGAGGGCTTTTACCGCCGGCCGCGCATCGATAAGGAAGTGCTGGAGCAGCACCACGAAGGCATTATCGGGCTCGCGGCCTGCCTCTCCGGCGAGATCGCGCTGTATCTGCGGGCGGGGAACTATGAGGCCGCGAAAGCAAGCGCCGCGTGGTTCGCGCGCACGTTCGGGCCGAACGGATTCTGGCTCGAGGTGCAGAACCACGGCCTTCCGGACGAGCAGACCGTCACCGCGGGGATGTTCCGCATCGGGGCAGAGCTGGGCCTGCCGGTCGCGGCGACGAACGACGCGCACTACTTGAAACGGGAGGACGCCGAGGCGCACGACGTGCTGCTCGCGATCGGCACGGGAAAGGACCTCGACGATCCCAAGCGGTTCCGCTTCTTCGGGCAGGAGAGCTACGTCAAATCCGAGCCCGAGATGCGCAAGATCTTCGGCGCGCAACCGGACACGCTCGCCGAAACCGCGCGCATCGCCGACCTGTGCGAGTTTGATTTTGAGAAGCGCTACTTCCTGCCGCAATATCCGCGGCCGGCGGAATTCGCCTCGGACCAGGACCTCCTCGTGCACCTGGCCCGCCGAGGCGCGGTCGAGCGCTACGGCGATCCCCTCCCCGCCGCCGTCGAGCAGCGGCTCGACTACGAGCTCGATGTCATCACGCGCACGGGCTACGCGGGCTATTTCCTCATCGTCTACGATCTGATCAAAGCGGCACGTGACCGAGGCATCCCCGTGGGTCCCGGGCGCGGCTCGGCTGCGGGATCTCTGATCGCCTACGCGCTGCGCATCACCAACGTCGACCCCCTCAAGTTTGACCTGCTGTTCGAGCGATTCCTGAATCCCGAGCGCATTTCGATGCCGGACATCGATCTCGATTTCTGCTTCGAGCGGCGCGGCGAGATCCTGGAATACGCGCGCGAGCGCTATGGGCGGGAATCGGTCGGCCAGATCATCACGTTCGGGACCCTCAAGGCGCGCGCCGCCTTCCGCGACGTCGCCCGCACGCTGCGCGTGGAAATGGGCGACGTCGAGCGACTGACCAAGCTGATCCCGTCCGGGCCCGCGTACAGCGTGACGCTGGCCGAAGCGTCGGAAAAGGTGCCGGAGGTCAAGGCCGCCGCGGCCCAAGACGAGCGGATTCGCAAGGTGTTGGACCTGGGCTCACGCATCGAAGGGTTGGCGCGACACGCGTCCGTTCATGCCGCCGGTGTGGTGATCGCGCCCGGCCCGCTGACGGACTACGTCCCGGTCTGCACGGCGCCCGACTCCAAAACCGATGCCGACGCGATCATCACGCAGTACGACATGGTGGGACTCGAGCACGTCGGGATGCTGAAGATCGACCTGCTCGGACTCAAAACGCTCACCGTGTTACACGATGCCGCCAAGATGGTCGCCGAGCGTCATGGCGTGACGATCGATCTCGAGCATCCCGATCTCGACGACCCCAAGGTCTACGAGCTGCTCCGAGCCGGGCGCACCGCCGGCATCTTCCAGTTTGAATCGCCGCTGGCGACGGACTGCCTGCGCAACATGAAGTGCGACCGGTTCGATGATCTTGTCGCGACGAACGCCCTGCTGCGTCCGGGCCCGCTCGATACGGGCATGTACCTCGTCTTCATCAACCGCAAACTCGGCCGCGAAAAAGTTCGCTATCCCCATCCCGCGCTCGAGGAGATTCTCGCGCCGACGTACGGGGTGATCGTGTATCAAGAGCAGGTGATGCGCATCGCGAGCGCCCTGGCGGGTTATTCGCTCGCCGAAGCCGACGTCCTGCGCAAGGCGGTGGGAAAGAAGATCAAGGAGCTGATCCAGGAGGAGCTGGGCAACTTCGTGAAGCGCGCGATCGCGCGGGGTCACGACAAGCGGGTGGTCGAAGACATCGCCGCGCAAATCGAGACGTTCGGACGCTACGGATTCAACAAGTCCCACTCCGTTGCGTACTCGATCCTATCGTACCAGACGGCGTGGTTCAAGGTCTACTATCCCGCCGAATTCATGGCGGCCCTGCTGTCGTCCGAAATCGGCAACACCGATCGCGTCGTGCAGTACATCAATGAAGCGCGGGAGCTGGACCTCGAGGTGCTGGCGCCCGATGTCAACGAGTCGGGTTACAAGTTCACGGTCGTCAGTGATCAACGGATCCGGTTCGGGCTGGGCGCGGTGCGCAATGTCGGCGAAGGGGCCATCGCATCGATCATCGCGGGACGTCAATCCGGCCCGTACCGCTCCCTCGTCGAGCTGTGCGACCGCATCGACCTGCGGCTCTGCAACAAGCGCGTCATCGAATCGCTGATCGACGCGGGTGCCTGCGACTCCCTTGGTGCCGAGCGGTCGCAGCTCGTCGCCGCACTCGATCACGCGTTCAGCGAAGCGCAGGTCCGCCAGCAGGAGCGCTTTACGGGCCAGCACGCGTTATTTGGCGACGAGGCACCTGTCCCCCGCCCCTCATCCACCCTTCCCGACGTGCCGCCCTGGACTGAGCACGAGCGCCTGACACGAGAGAAAGCGGTGCTCGGATTCTTCATCTCCGGCCACCCCCTCGCCAAGTACCGCGCCGAGGTGGAGCTTTTTGGGACGCGCACGACCGCGACCCTGGGCATGTGGAGTCCCCCGCCCCAGAAGGTCACGATCGCCGCGGTGGTGACGGTGGTGAAGCGCCAAATCGCGAAAAAGTCAGGAGCGGAGTACGCGCGCCTGACGGTCGAAGATTTTCACGGTGCGGTGGAGGCGCTCGTGTTTCCCGAAGCCTGGGCCAAGCTGAATAGCGTGATCCGCGCCGACGGGGCGTATCTCCTCACGGGCGGATATAGCCCGCGGGATCGGGGGGAGGAGCAGGCGCCGTTCATCGTCGAGGGCGCCCGCGCGCTCGACGAGCTGCGGCCGAGCGGAGCCATCGGGGTCGCACTGCGCTGGACGGCCGGCAAGGCTCCCGAGCCGGACACCGCGCGCGCCATCGCGGCGTTGTGCGCCGCGCATCCCGGTCCGACGCCCGTGTTTCTGGAGTGGAGCGGCGTGAATGGCTCGGGAAACGAAACGGTCCGGCTGAAGAGTCGGGCCTTTTGCGTGGACGCGGCCGACGATCTGCTCGCCGCGCTGCGCGACATTCTGGGAGTGGATGGCGTGCAACTCGTCAAAGCCTGATGGCGGTCTACACGCTGGATTTCGAAAAGCCGCTCCTCGAGCTGGAAAAGCAGATCGAGGAGCTGAAGCGCGTGGCCGGGGAAAATCCCGACGTCGCCAAGAACCTGCGGCCGCTCGAGGAACAACTGGCGACGCTGCGCATCGAGATCTACCGCAATCTCACGCCCATGCAGCGCGTCCAGGTGGCGCGCCATCCCCGCCGCCCCTACCCGCTGGACTACGTCAATACCGTGTTTACGGATTTCGTCGAGCTGCATGGCGACCGCCTGTATCGGGACGATCCGGCGATCGTCGGTGGCTGGGCGCGGCTCGACGGCACCAGCGTCATGGTCATCGGCCATCAAAAGGGACGCGACACCAAGGAGAACCTGTACCGTAACTTCGGGATGGCGCATCCGGAGGGTTACCGCAAAGCGATGCGCCTGATGCGCCTCGCCGCGAAGTTCGGAGCGCCGGTGATCACGCTGGTCGACACACCCGGCGCGTATCCCGGCCTGGGAGCCGAGGAGCGCGGCCAGGCTGAAGCGATCGCCACCAGCCTGCTCGAAATGGCGTCGCTGCCGACGCCCATCATCACCGCGGTGATCGGGGAGGGCGGGTCCGGCGGTGCGCTCGCGGTGGGCCTCGCCGACCGCGTGCTCATGCTGGAGAACTCGGTCTATTCGGTCATTTCCCCGGAGGGATGCGCTGCGATTCTTTGGAAAGACGCCAGCCAGCGCGAGCGCGCCGCCGAGGCGCTCAAGATCACGGCGCAAGACCTCCTGAATCTCGGCGTGATCGATGAGATCGTGCCCGAACCGCCGGGCGGGGCCCACTCCGATCCCGAGGCGGCGGCCGCAGCCCTCGGCGACGTGCTGCAGCGCCATCTTGGTCAGCTGCGCAGGCTCAAGACGGACAAGCTCCTCAAACGCCGCGAGGAGAAGTACCTTTCCATGGGTGCGCTAACCGAGAAGTGAATTGACGTCTGTCATCGAAGTCCGGTTCAAAGGGAACCGGCGCGAATATTTCACCTGGTCCGACGACTCCTCCTCCTTCCGCCTCGATACTCCCGTCATCGTCGAGGTCGAGCGCGGGCAGGACTTTGGCGTCGTGTCGGCGTTAGGCGCAGTTGCCGAGAAGAAGTGCCAGCGGTGCGGAGCGTGCGGAGGAGCGGAGGCGGAGGGCGAGCGCCCGGAGACCGCCGCGGCCCCGCGGGCCATTCTTCGCACGGCTACGCCTGAAGACCGCAAGATCGCCTCGGACCTCCGTATTAATGAAGAAGACGTGCGCCGCACGGTTCGCGACCGGGTGCGCCAGCACAACCTGCCGATGAAGGTGTCCGACGCCGAATGGCAGTGGGATAAGCGCAAGCTCACGATCTACTTCACCGCCGAGCAGCGCGTCGACTTCCGCGCGCTCGTGCGGGACCTGGCGGGCCTGTTTCGCACGCGCATCGAGCTGCGCCAGATCGGCGCGCGCGACGAAGCCAAGCGTCTGGATGGCATCGGTCGCTGCGGCCGCCAGCTCTGCATCGCCAGTTGGTTGCCCGAGGGGAGACCCGTCAGCCTCTCGCTCGCGAAGGCACAGGGCCTGTCGCTGAATCCCGTGCAGATCTCCGGCCCGTGCGGTCGCCTGCTCTGCTGTCTGCATTATGAGCACGACTTCTACGTGCAGCAGCGCAAGCGCTTTCCGAAGGAAGGCAAGACGATCAACACCGCCGAAGGGGCCGCGCGCGTCGTGTCCGTGGACATCTTCCGGGAGCGCGTCACACTCCGCGCCGATGACGGGGCCACCCGCGTCGTCGCGCTCGAGCAGCTGCGATTGTAGTGGCGAAGTTCTATCTCACCACAGCCATCGATTACTCCAACGGCGATCCTCACCTCGGCCACGCCTTGGAGAAAGTCGGCGCCGATTGCATCGCGCGCTATCGGCGGCTGCGGGGCGATCACGTGCACTTTCTCATGGGGATGGACGAGCACAGCCAGTCCGTGATCCAGGCAGCCGCGCGCGGCGGTGTCACACCGCGCGCGTGGGTGGACCGGATGGCGCTGACGTTCGCCGAGTACTGGCGGCGGCTCGAGTGCAGCAACGACGACTGGATCCGGACCACGGAGCCACGCCACGTCCGCGGCGTCGTCGCACTGCTGGAGCGCATTCAAGCGCAGCGTCCCGGCGATCTGTACGTCGCCGACTATGAGGGACTGTATTGCACGGGCTGCGAGGAGTTCAAGCAGCCGGCTCAGATCGCGAACGGCCATTGCATCGAGCATCCCACGCTCGAGCTGATTCACACCAAGGAGCGCAATCACTTTTTTCGACTCAGCGCGTACGGCGAGCGCCTGCTCTCCCTGATCACCTCGGGCGCGCTGCGCGTCGAACCGGCGATTCGCCGCCACGAGGTGGTGCGCCTGCTCGAAGACGGGCTGCAGGACGTTTCGATCTCGCGCCAGCGCCTGCCCTGGGGCATTCCCTTCCCCGGCGACGCCGAGCAGACGGTTTACGTGTGGTTCGACGCGCTGATCAACTATCTGTCCGCGACGGGATTCCCCGAGCCCGGCTACGAGCGCCGGTGGCCGGCCGACCTGCACGTCATCGGCAAGGGCATCACCCGCTTTCACTGTGTGATCTGGCCGGCGATGCTGCTCGCCGCCGGCCTCGCGCTCCCAGCGCAGGTCTGGGCGCACGGGTACGTGCAATGGGAAGGCACGAAGATGAGCAAGACCGCCGGCACCGCGGTCAGTGTCGACACGGCGATCGAGCGCCACGGCGCCGATGCGTTGCGCTATTTCCTGCTGCGCGAAGTCGGGTTCGAGAACGACGGCAACTTCACGTGGGAGCGCTTCGACGCGCGTTACACCGCCGACCTCGCCGACACGCTCGGGAATCTCGTGTCGCGCTCGTTGTCGATGGTGGAGCGCTATCGGCAGCGTGTCGTGCCCGCGGACGCCTCCTCCGCGGCGTCACCGTTCGAGCGCGCAGCGCAGGACACGATCGCCGCGTATGCGCGCGCGATGGACGCGCTCGTTTTGCAAGACGGCGCCGCACGCATCATCGAGCTCGCGTCCCGCGCGAACCGTTACGTCGAAGAGACCGCGCCGTGGAAACTCGCCAAAGCGAAACGCGACGGGGAGCTGGATGCCGTGCTCGTCGAGTTGGTTCGCACCGTCGCGCGACTCGCCGTATTATCCGCGCCGTTCATTCCAGGAAAGGCTGCCGCGATTTGGGCAGCGCTCGGCGCGCCGCACGCGCTCGACGCGGTGCGGCTCGGGGATCTCCCGGGTCTCACGGTCGGCGGCTGGCGTGTGTCCCCCCCGCCCCCATTGTTCCCCAAGGACAGCGCGGTTTGAGCCCCACCGCTACTGCCCCGAAAGGTGTGACGGAGCGCACATCTCCAGATTTGACGCGAGTCTACGCGGCGCCTTATGTTTGCATCCTCATATGAAGAAGAAGCAGGCAGAGCGTCGCTGGACGGTGATGCTGGTCCCTCACGGCTCGGGCTCGTCCCGCGCCGTGGAAGTGTCGCAGACGGTGGTCAAGGCGCTCGTCGGTATCGGCAGCGTCGTCGCGCTGCTGTTCCTCGTGCTGGGCGGCACGGCGCTGTCGCGCGGTGTCAGCGTCACGCGCAGTCGCGCGCTCGAGCGCGAGAATCAGCTGCTCGCAAGCGAGGTCCAGCGACTGCGCGAGCACCTCGTCGGACTGCGTGACACCATCAACGTCATCGGCGAGCGCGAGCAGGCGCTGCGTCTCCTCGCCGGGCTTTCACCGATCGACAAAGACGTACAGCAGGCGGGCATCGGCGGGCCGACCGGGCAGTGGTTCGAGCGCGACAGCCTGGCGGCTGCTGGTCCCCACGGGCAGCAGGCGCTGGCCGCGCGCGTCGACATGGATCAACTCACGCGACGTGCCAACATCCTCGTGCACTCGCTGAACGAAGCGTACGACTCCGCCTCGAGCCAGCGCTCGCGTTACGCGGCGATGCCGTCCATCATGCCGACCAAGGGCTGGTTGACGAGCGCGTTCGCGCGCGAGCGCGTGCACCCGATTCTGCACCTCGCGCGCCCGCATGAAGGCATCGATGTCTCCGCGCCGATGGGCATGGAGATCGACGCCCCCGCCTCCGGCATCATCACCGAAGTGACGTGGCAGGAAGGTTATGGCAACACACTGAAGATCGATCACGGCTACGGGCTCGTCACGCGCTATGCGCACTGCTCGAAGATCCTGGTCGTGCGCGGCCAGCGCGTGAAGCGCGGCCAGCCGATCGCCAAGGTCGGCTCGACGGGATTGTCGACGGGACCGCACCTCCATTACGAGGTGTGGGTGAACGGCCACCCGGTCGATCCGATGAAGTACGTGCTGCCTGACGCGATCGTGGATTGACTCCCGCAGTACCTTTCAACTGATTTGAGTTATCTCGTGATTCGTTGTTGACCCTGGCCGGAGGCCGCCATGAGCGCCTCAGTGAATGGTCGCACGATCGCCGCCGCCTTATCGCTCCTTCTCGCTATCACCAGCTGCAAATCGTTCCGCCCCGCTCCCGTCATTCCCGCCAATGGGAGCGAGCGCATCCTGATCACTGAAGCCATGATCGCCCGATCCGGCGGGCAAACGGCCTGGGAGGTCCTGCGGCGTGAAGTCCCGCAGATGTCCTACGGAGAGAATCGCAACGGGCAGGCGACCGGGATGGAGCGGCGGGGCCACAGCAGCATCATGCTCAAAGATCCGCCGATGCTGTTCATCGACGGCGTGCGCATTCAGGAGCTGATCACGCTCCAGCAGCTGCCGGCGTCCACCGTCCTGAGCATCGAAGTCCTCACCGGCTCGGAAGGAACCACGTATTACGGCACGGACGCCGTTGGCGGCGTCATTCTCGTGCACACCAAGAAGGGTTAAAAAAGGAGGGGGCTTCAGCGCCCCCTCCTCGGTTTTACTACCTCCGCCCTTGGATGTTACGGTAAGCGGTCCAGACACTGTTGGAAGTTCGGATTATTCTGCTCGTCCAGCGGTATCGGGAAGTTCACATCGGTCCCGTAGATCAATCCGTTCTTGAAGTACGACCCGGTCGGGAATACGCTGGCGTCTGGCCGGCCGTAGCCGCCGCGCACGCCGACCGCGCGCTCCAACCTGCGGAGATCGTTCAGCCGGTGCGCCGTGCCCCACAACCAGCGCGCGCGCTCCGCGAATAACACATCGATGGCCGCCGTGGCGCTGGCGGGATTGGCGAGCGCCGCCATCGCCGCAACCGGCCGGGGCTGATCGCTCGGCGACGTCGTCCCCTGCACGCCCGCGAGAATGTACGTGGGCGGTGACGCCCGCAGCCCATTCAGCTGAGCCATGAACCCCGTCGTATCACCGCGCTGCAGCGCCGCCTCGGCGTTGATGAGACGGGCCTCCAAGCCGGTAGCTAGGGCGATCGCTGCTTTCTCATCAGTATACCGCAGCTGGTCGAACTGCGGTGTCGAAGCATCGAATCCCTTGTTGGTCCCGGGCACGCGCGTGAATGGCGTGCGTGGATCCAGAACAGTTTGCCACGGGAATCCAGCACCTCCTTCGCGGTCAGCAACGCCGTACCGCTTGAACTTGCGAATGCCACTGTAGACGCCGTTCTGCTGGCGGGATGTGTTGAGGTCATGCTGGATCACGTAGGAGAACGACGTGGGAATGTTGGCAACGGACGCGACAGTGTCTGCGTCGGCCACGCGCCCCATATCCAGCAGGGTACGGGCCTTCCCCGCGCGGGCGAACCGCTGCATCGCCAGCTTCGCCGCCGTGTCGGAGGCGGTCACGGGTGCCAGCGCGTTCGCTCGGATCAACGCCTGGTCGAACAGATAGAGCGCCGAATCCAGCATCTGCGGCGTGGTGAGCTGCGCTCCATTGTTCACCGTCCCATCGGGGTTGGGATAGCTGAGCGGCACCCCGGAGCAGTAGTTCTCAGCGAAGAATACCCGCGTGTATCCCGCGAGAACCAGCATCTCGGCCAGACCGGTGACGCGCGTTGTGTCGGACAGCTCGCGGTACTTTTGCGCCGCGTTGAGCGTCGACAGGTGCGCGCGCGCGACGTTCCGGAACACAGTCGTCCATGTCCCGCTCGCAGGATCGACTTGCCGAGCGTCTGCCTGCACGCGATCCGGGAATGTCTCCGTGTTGATCCACTCGTCGGCGAGTAAACCGCTGGCCAGCACCTGGCCCTCGGTCGTGCCACCCGAGCCCTGCGCCCCGGATCCTGTGTAAGCGATCCCAAAATCGCCGATGGCGCCGGCGCGAATCGTCGGCAGGGCCAGCGGACTGTTCAGGTTGTCGGCGGGGACTACGTCCGGCGTGCTCACATCGAGCAGGTGGCATGCGCCGCCGACGGTCAGCAACAACGTCACACTCAGCGCGCGGCCTCCGAACGTCCGGAGGGCGCGGCCCATGATCTTCGGCATCTGAATGGTCATTGGTCCGTTCTCCGGTTAGAAGGCCACGTTGATGCGCCCGATCCAGTAGCGCACTGGGGGCTGCGTCAGGAAGTCGGCCGTCGTGAAGTTGTTCTGGCCGGCCTCGTTGAGCTCGGGATCGAGTCCCTTGTACTTGGTCCACGTCGCTAGATTCCGCCCGGCGATCGTGAAGCTGAGCGACGACGCGCCGATGCGCGTGGCCCAGTTCGCCGGCGCATCATACGTCAGCGACAGCTCGCGGAACTTCACAAAATCCGCGTCCTCCATGTATCCCGCCTGCGTGCCCAGAATGTTGGCGACCGCGGCCGCTTGCTCGGCCAGCGACGCCGTGCGATCGTTCCGGCCGCGGCAGTTGCTCAGCCCGCAGCGGAATTGCTCCGTGCTGTTGAACAGCTTGTTGCCAAACCGGCCGTCGACGAGCCCGTACAGATGGAAGCGTTGGAACGCCGTAATCGTGCTGCTCACCGACCCGCCGTGGTCCGGGAACGGCTGGCCCTGGAACGTGGCGGTCGACCCCAGTGTCACCTCGCTGATCGCGATGATGCCATCGTTGTTCGCATCGTTGAACGTGTAGGGCCGCTGGAAGTAGGACCCCGGCGCCCAGCCGACCTGCATGCGCTGCGTGGCACCGCCCAGACCGAAGATGATCGGCGCGATGTTGGCTCCGAGCGTCTTCACGCGACTCTTGGTGCCCCAGGCACCCACGTTGAGATCGACATTCAGGTTGGGGGAGTGAATCACGGTCGCGGCCGCCGAAATCTCCAAGCCCTTGTTACTCACGGAACCCAGATTCCGGAAGATCGACGTCCCGCAGCCGCAGCTCGGCGGTAGCGTGACGGCGATGAGCGCATCGTGCGACAACTTCGAGTAATAGGTGAACGCAATGCGTGCCGAGAGCGGGCGAAGCTCCGCGTCGAGGCCCGCTTCCGTTTCATTGGTCCGCTCGGGCTTCAGCGCCGCATTGCCCAGGCCGCCGATTGTGATGCCCGGGACGTCCGTGTTGTTGATGACGACCGGCGTCGGGTTGAAGAATTGGAGCGCATCGGTCGGCCCGGGGTGCAAGCCCGAGCTCCCGTAGGCCGCGCGCAGCTTGAGCGCGCCGAGCCAGCCGGGTTTCGGGAAGAACGGCTCCTCGGATGCCACCCATGACATGGACAACCGCGGATAGAGAATGTTGCCGAACCGTTTTCCGAAGGACGTGTTGTCGTCGCTGCGGAGCGCGCCCGTCACGAACAGCCGGTTCTTGTAGCTGAGGCGCTCCTCGACGAAGCGGCCGATCGTGACCGTCTCGAGGGTCTGCTCATTGGCTGTCGGGATGACGCCGCCCGACAGCGAGTTCGTCCCCGCCGTCAATTGCTGGACGCTGGCGAGCACGCCGTGGTTGCGCAGGTGGTAGTAGAGCAGCCCGCCGCTCGTCGTGGAATTCAGCGTGGGCGTCAGCGCGAACGATGCTGTCGCGTAGAAATTTCCCGTCCAGTTGTAGATCTGGAACGGGTTCGCGTTGCGGTTGCCCTGGCTGGCATTCACGTTGAACGACGCCGGGATGACCCCAGGGAACGTGGTATTCTCGTCGTACCGGCTTAGGAAGTCCGTCCCGATCACCGCATGTGCTTCCAGCCAGCTGAGCGGCCGGTAATTCGCCTGCACGCTGCCCGTGAAGTGATCGATATTCTGGAACGTCCGGATGGAGAAGCTTTGCGCCGGCGTCAGGAAGCCATAGCCGTTGTTCGCGGTGCTGTCCGACCCGCCCAGGAAGCCGCTCGACAGCACGCCGAACACGTTGTTGTCGTTTTGCGGCAGGCGCAGCTTGCCGTTGGTGTAGAGCGCGGTCGCCTGGATGTCCATGTTCGACCGCACGTGGTCGAACAGATTCGCCAGGATGTTGACCTCCTTGTTCCAGTTGACCGGATAGACGCCGTCTTCGTTGTTGAAGTGCCCGGCAAGGTAGAACGTGGTTTGCTCCGATCCGCCGGACGCGCTGATGCCGTACTGGACGCGATGGCCGGTCCGGAAGGGGCTGCGTTGCTCGATCGGGTTGAAACGGCGCACCCGCACCTGCACGCATGGATTCACGGTCGCCACGACGCGCGTCAGCGCGCACGCCGAATCGAGCGCGGTGAGACCGGTATAGTTGTCGGGATAGTTTCCGTAATCGTTGAGCGTGCCGCCCTCCGCCGACATCGTCCACTTCGTCGCGCCCGGCTGGCCGCGCCGCGTGCGCATAATGATCGCGCCGTTCGCCGCGTCGGTGCCGTACAACACGCTCGACGCCGGCCCGCTGTTCACTTGCACGGCCTCGAGATCTTGCGGGCTGATGTCGTTCAGGCGGGATGGCTGCTGCCCGCCCACGCCGATCGAAGTGGAGTTCGAGCCGTTCTCCACCCGGATGCCGTCCACGATCAACACCGGGTCGTTGGACAGCGACACGCTGTTGGAGCCGCGGATGCGGACCCGGGTGCCCGTGCCCGTGGTGCCGCCGCTCGACTGCACGACGACGCCGGGAACGGTCGAGTTGAGCGCGTCCGAGAGATTGCTCACGGCGGCCTGACTGGTGCGATCGCGCAGATCCACGTTGTGCGCGGCGGTCCCCTGCTCACGCACCGCTTGATCGCCCGTCGCCGTCACGACGATGGCCTCGAGGCCGACGGCCGCCTGCGCGATCGCGAAATCCGCTTGCGCCGATCCGCTCGCCGGCACGGTGACCTGTTGCGTCGTCGTCGCATACCCGATGTACGACACCCGTAGGGTCGCCGGCCCTGCCGGCACGTTGACCATGCGATAGCGGCCGTCCTGACCGGTGAGCGCGCGAATCGTCGTGCCCACGACGGAGACTTGCGCCGTCGCCAACGCCTGACCGGATGTCTTGTCGGTCACTCGACCAATGACTTCGCCTTGCTGTGCCGCGGCCGGCCGGGCGCATAACGCCAAGAGCGCGGCCACGCGCAGGAATGGTCTCGTAATCGCAAATCGCATATTCCCCTTCCTCATTGTTGAGGGAATCGACCTGGAAAACACGAGTATCCGGTCCGAAGACCGGAGCGGCCATACACGGACGACTTCGGTCGGCCGCTAGCGACTACATCGACCGGGGATGATGATATTGCGCTGGAGGTGAAGAACACAGCGAACGGAAATCTGATCCATGCTGCCTCCCGGGTGACGGTTAGACCCTCGCTCCTATACTGAGGGAGTGTTCAGGACCACGCAAGGGAACCCCTACAAGTCTTGACACGTCGGAGTTCGGCAACCAGCCTCAACCCTGATGCGAGTCGCCTTGCTGTGCGGCGCGGCCTTCCTCGGAGCGTGCGGCGGTGCCCGGCAGCCCCTCACGGCCGGGAGCGTCCCTCCCAACCTCGGCACCACCATCACCCAGGAACGGATCGTGGCGTCGGGAGCCAAGACGGCGTGGGATGCGCTCCGGCTCACCGTCCCCTACCTCCAGTTCCGGGAGACGCGCGGCAACGCGTCGCGGATCCAGCGGCGCGGCCGCACATCCATCTATCTCGACGATCAGGTTCGCGTGGTGCTCGACAACGTGCGAATCTCCGACCTCCAGATGTTGCAGCAGATCGCCGCCGCGGACATCTTCAAGATTCAGGTCCTCAACGCGATGGATGCCACGACATATTTCGGTGGCACCTCGGCCAGCGGCGTCGTCATCATTACGACTCGAGTCCAGTAAACAACAAGGGGGGCGCCCACGCGCGCCCCCCGTCCGCATTACTTCACGGGTTTCGATTGGTACAAGTCACGAAGTTGGGGTTATTCTGCTCGTCAAACGGCACGGGCATTTGAATCGCGTCGCCGTAGTTCCCGCCTTTGAACCACGGCCCAATCGGGTAGACCTGAGCCTCGGTGCGGCCGTACTGCCGCATGAGCCGGCGCATGTCGCCCAGCCGGTGGCCGGTGCCGAACATCCAGAACGCCCGCTCGCGAAACATGAGCTTGATTCTGAGCGTGTCTGGGACCGACGCACCCGGATCGGTGAGGGCCGCCAGGAGCGTACCGGCAACCGGCCGGTAACTCGTATCGACCACGACCGGCAGTAACGCGGCGCCCGCCGCCCCCCGCAGCTGGTTTAGCTTGGCCAGCCACGTTGCGGCATCACCCGCCCTTAGCGCGCTCTCCGCCTCAATCAGCCGTGCTTCGATCCCCGAGGCGATCTTGATGCTGCTTTCACGTCCCCAGATTCCTTGCCGATCGACCGGTCTTGGAAATGCGGTGTCAAAAATCCGATCGGGCCCACGTCTGTTGGGAATACGGGGATCGAGAGCGGCGCGATAATTGAGCCCATTCGTGCCCTCAGCATCCCCGAGCGTATAGCGCCTGGCGCTCGCGTTGAGCGCCCAGTTCTGATTGTCGCCCGACGCGATGGAATACTCGACGTCGTAATGGAAATTGTCCGGCACTGCTGCCACCGCCGCCGCCGCCGCGGCGAATTGACCACGGTCGAGCAGGGCGCGCCCCCGCACCACCTGGATCAGCTGGGCCACTTTCGCGCTGTCCCCGCCGCCGAGGTTCGCCGCCGCTGAATCGGCGTTCGCCAGCGCCAGCCCGAACATCGAGTCATTGGAAATCGGCTGGCCCGGCACGACGTTGGTCCCCTCGAGATCGCTGAGCGGAGTCCCGTTGCAATAATGCTCTCCCATCAGCGTTTGGACATAGGAAATGAACGCGAACATCCGAGCGATGTTCGTGGCCGGAACGGGCTTGTACTGTCGGAGCGCGTTGATGGCCGCTTCTGAGAGCACGCGAACGCGGTTCACGTTGCGGTACGGCCCGGCGTTGAACGTGTTCTGCGGATCCCAGATCCGCTGGTCCATCGTATTACGCTGAATGAAGGTGTCTCCGGATTGCCACTCGTCGGTCAGCAGTCCACCGAAGACGAACAGCGCATCGGGCCCCTGCGTGCCCGCCGTGGCCTGCTCGAGCCGCAGGATCGCGCCATTGTGCAGGCCCTGCGCACCCGCGGCCGAGCTCGCTTTCAGCGTCTCGTCCAGGATGATGTCGGGATCATTCACCTGGAGCAGTTCTTTCGTACAGGCCTGCACCGCCAGGAGCAGCGCGCCAAGCGCGCCCAACACGTGCAGTCTCATGGTTGTGTGTGCGCGCATGGTCAGAACCCCACGTTCAGGCGGAATGTCCAGAGTGTCGGCGGCGGCGCAGTCTGGAAGTTGCTCACGATGCCGGTTGCGCCGTCGAAGTAGTTCGCCTCAGGGTCCATGCCGCTCCACGCGGTCGACTTCCAGATATTGCGGCCCGCGACTGTGAAGCTGAGCCGGCTCGCCGAGAACATCCGGGCCCACCGCTGCGGGAGGTCGTAGGTCAGCGCGAGCTCGCGCAGCCGCACGAATGACGCTTTCTCGATGAACCCCCATTGCGTGCGGGACGGCGTCTCACGGAGTGCCACGACCCGTGCTTGCTCCGACAGCGGCGCAGTCGGGTCGACGAGCCCGCGGCAATTCAGGCGGGACTCGCAGCGGATGCGCTCGGTCCCGTTGAGCTGGTAGAACCCACTCTTGTGATCGAACAGGGCAAGGATCCGGAATTTCTTTTTGAACAGATCCCACCCCGTCGTGTAGACGACTTCCCACCGCGGATTGGCATAGCCCACGAACTTGGCGGAATCGGCGACCGTTATCTCGTTGGCGGTGATGATGCCGTTTCCATCCGTGTCGGAGAACGTGTACGGCCGCTGCCACCAGCCGTTGATGGGGTACCCCGTGATCTGACGGGTGGTGGTGCCAATGATCGGCGGCACGCCTCCCATGTCGGCGATAAAGTTCGTGTTGTATCCGGCGCTGACGCTCAGGTCCCAGCCGATGTTCGGTTTGTCCAGCACCCGCGCATCGGCCAGGATCTCGACGCCGCGATTCACGACGGCACCCAGGTTCTCGAACCGCGACACGCTGGCGCCGGCGGAAGGCGGCAGGATGCGCGCGATCAGGGCGTCGCTCGTGCGTTTGTTGTAGTAGGTCAGATTGAGGTTGAGGCGGCTGTTGAACAGCGTGGCCTCGCCGCCGATTTCGATTTCTCGCGCCCGTTCCGGCTTGAGCTTGGTGTTCCCCAGCGCCGAGAAGACGATGACCGGATTGTCCGCGCTCTCGATGCGGGCGATCCCCGGAGAAAAGAAGCGGAGGGCGTCGGTCGTGCCGGGCTGCACGCCGGATGCGCCGATGGCGGCGCGCAGCCGCATGTTGTTGAGCCAGCTCCAGCGCGGGAAGAACGGCTCGTCGGAGATCACGTAACTGACGCTGAGCTTCGGGTAATACACGGCCTTGAAGCTCGAGCCGAACGCGCTGTTATCATCCACGCGCAGCGCGCCCGTCACGAACACCCGGTCCTTGAAACCGACGTGCTCTTCGACGAATGCGCCGAACGTCTTGCCGATGTCCGTCACTTCGCTCACGCGCTGGATCGCCCCGGCATCGACTGTGGTGAACCCCGGAGAGAGGTTCTCCGCGGCAGCCCCGTTGCGGTCGAAAACCGTCTTCAGGTACTGCATGCCGAGGGTGGTGCGTGAGGAGAGCGTCGGAGTCAGTTGGAACGTCGCCGTGCCGCTCGCATCCCCGGTATACGAGAAGAAATTCGTGCGGTTGTCGGTCTTGAACCCCGTCTTGACCGTGCCGAAATCCACGCACTCTTCGCGGCGGCAGAGATCCGTGTCGAGCCGCTGGGTGAAGTCGAGGCCGCTCGTGGCGCGGAACGCGAGCCAGCTCGTCGGCCGCCAGTTCGCCGTGCCGCTGCCGATGAACCGGTTGATGTTCTGGTTCACCGTCTCGGAGAAGAACTCATTGGGCGTGAAGGCCCGGTAGCCGTACCGGCCATTGTCCTTGTTGCCCGGCCCGCCCAGCCCGTTGGACAGCAGGCCGGTGGTATTGTTGTCGGTTTGCGGCAGCCGCTGCGCACTCGACACGAATCCGGTCGACACAGCGAGATCGACGCGCGAGTTCGGATGCGTTTCGACGTTGGCCCGCACGCTCACCCGGCGACGGGCGTTGGGGCGCAACTGCTCGAACGGGACCTCGCTGATCTGCCGAATCTTGAGGAGCGTGTCCACCGCAAACGGCGGCATCTTGAGCTGGCTGACCTCGTTCTCGTATTCGCCCGAGACGAAGTAGGTGGATGCGTCCGACCCGCCCGCGACCTGGAGCCCGTACTGGCTGCGGTATCCCGTTGCATTCGGGGACGTCTGCGGATCGGTGAACAAATTGAAACTCGTCACGCTGTCCTGCGTGCACGTCGCAGCCGCTACCTGTGTCAGGATGCACTGCACGCCATTGGTGGGCGTCGATGCCGTCGGCGTCGTACGCCAGCCCCGATAGGCGTTGGGGTAGGTGTTTTGATCCGTAATGAAGCCCTGTTCGGCGTACACGCTCCACCGTGCCGGCCCTGGCCGTCCGCGCTTGGTCGTGATGATGATGACGCCGGTGGACGCCGCCGTGCCGTAGAGCGCCGCGGCCGAGGGACCCTTGACGACCTCGATCGACTCGATCTCCTCGGGGTTGATGTCGTTGATCCGGCTGGGATTGGTGCCGCCGATCCCGATGCTGGAGGAGTTGTTGTCGGCGGTCATGCGGACGCCGTCGATGATGTACAGCGGCTCATTATTGAGCGACAGGCTGTTGGTCCCGCGGATCCGCACGCGTGAACCGGCCCCCGTCAGATTTCCCGCGAGGACGTCGACGCCCGGCGCCTTCGCGCTGAGCAGATCGTTCATGTTGGCGATGGGTCGCGTCTGGACGAGCGAATCCGCGCGGATGCTGTTGATGACGTTCCCCACTTCGCGCTTTGCCTGCTCCCCCGTCGCCGTCACGACAATTTCGTCGAGCGAGTACGGTTGCAGGGTCAGCGCGAAGTCCTGCGTCGCCACTTCGCCGGACGCGATCGGGACCGCCCGCGTCACGGCACCGTAGCCGATGGCGCTCACCCGCAGCGTCACCTGCCCCGGCGACAGACCCGCGAGCACGTAGTGCCCGGACGCGTTGGTCTGCGCAAAGATCGATGTGCCGACCGGAGCCACGCGCGCGGCCACGATCGGATTGCCGGACGTTTCGTCCGTCACCACGCCCCCGACGGCTCCCCCGCCCTGTTGTGCCGTGGCGACCGGGACCCATCCAATCAGGAGCGCGACTACCACAGGGACGTGCAGTACACGAGATGTGTCGTTCATAGCTTCACCTCTCCGTCAAAGAAGTGCCGCCGCAGTGCCGCGTGATGAGGACTTGCGAATCATGTCGCGTGTGCGAAGACGGTCAGAGAGAACGTGCTCTCTATTCTGAGCGCGCGTCGGGAGCCCCGCAAGGGAACCCGCCGGAGCTTGACAGTCCGCGGACCGAGAGCGAGCCTCAAACTTGATGCGGCAATTCCACGCCATAGGAATCCTCGGGGCAGTGCTGCTGGCAGCCTGCGCGGCGCGCGGGGGAGCATCCCTCCCCGGCGCCGCACCCTCAGAGGGCTGGAGCCTGACGGTGGTCAATCATCACTGGCTCGATGTGTCCATTGTGGTAATGTCCGACGATCAACGCTCGCATCTGGGAACCGTCTCGGCCACGCAAACCCAAACGTATGAGCTCCCCGCTCGCATGATCGCTACCGGACGCCTGATTCGGCTCGAAGCGAACCCGATTGGTGCGACCCGGATCCTGAGGACAGATCCCCTCCTCGTGCAGCCCGGACAGCGGGTCGAATGGACGCTCGAAACGGGCCTCGAGCGCTCGATGGTAGCGATATGGTAAGACTCACCCTCATGTTCGTCCTGGTGGCCGCGCTTACGACGGCGGGGTGCTTCGAAAAACTATCCGGCCCGAACTGCGTCTCGACCACCTGGGATGTGGCGAGTACTAGCGGCGACACCGTCACGACGACGAGGGGGCTCCGCTTCATCCAGGGCGATAGCGGCACTGGGAACGGCACGCAATGGTGCCACGCCGTCTGGGTCAACTATGCCGGCTACCTGCTGGACGGTACGAAGTTCGGGAGCTCCATCGATATCGGGCACCCGCTGCTCTTTACTCCAGGAGTCGGCAGCCTCATCGACGGGCTCGAACAGGGCGTGATCGGCATGCGCAGCTGCGCCACACGCCGGCTCATCATTCCGCCGGGCCTCGCATTCGACGCGAACGCGGTCAAGAACGATTCCGGCCGCGTCATCATCCCAGCGAACTCCACCGTTGTCTTCGACATTCGGATGCTGGAGATCGGCGGCGAGCCGGTCGTCGCGTGTGATAGCACCGGTGTGTAAGGCTCATCGCGCACTCGTTCCCGGCGCGTTGCTCCTGCCGGCGCTGCTCGCGGCGCAGGGACCCGCCGGCGGCGCAGCCACGCTCACGGGTCAAGTCGTCGCCGAGAACGGCATCCCAATCGCGCAAGCTCGTATTCGCGTCGTCGGTCGCGACGCCATGGTCCTGTCAGGGTCCGACGGCCGCTTCACCATTTCCAATGTGAGTGCCGGCGCTCAGGTCCTGGAAGTGCGCTTGATCGGTTACGTGGCGTTCGATGAGTCCGTCACGGTAATCGCCGGACAGACGCTCAATATAGACGTCACGCTCGTGGCGGCGGCGATTCCGCTGAAAGCAGTCGAGGTCACCGGCGCGCCCGGGTTGCGGCCGGTGCTGGAGGCCTTTGAACACCGGCGCGCGCGCGGCAATGGCCACTTTTTCAATCAGGCAGAGATCGCGCGGATGCAGCCGCGCGTGTTCACGGACGTCTTGCGTCGCGTTCCCGGGATCATCCTGCAACCCGCATCAGGGTCGTTTGGATCCAACGACATGGTCCGGATGAACCGCACCATCGGTGTGACTGGGTCGCGCAACTGTCCGGTTCTGTTCTACATCAACGGTATGCCGCTGCAGGTGAGCGGGGACATGTCGATCAATCAGTACGTTGCGCCGGAAGACGTCGTGGCCATGGAAGTCTACAGCGGCTCCTCGCAGATTCCGCCCGAATTCCAATCCGGCCTCTTGAATTCCCGCTGCGGGGTCATCGTGATCTGGACGAAAGTCGGCGAGAGCAGCGAGGAACCCCCGATCGATAGCTAGTGGGGGGGAGGCGGTGGATTCTGCGTGTTGTCACCGCCCCCGAACACTCCGAGGAAACGACCCGCGAGGAACGCCGTGGAGGTGAGGAGTCCCGCCATGATCCAGCTGCGGCCCTTGCTGAAGTGGCGCTCGGTCGCCTGACTGAGCGCCGAGCGCGGGAAGCGGACCAGCTCGCGATTCCACGGCACCGACGTGCCGTTCCGATAATCCACCCGCAGCATGCGCAGGTCCCAGGACGTGGCATCCGCGCCCGCGACGATGCCTTCCACTTCGGTCGCCCCCGACCCA
Organism: Gemmatimonadales bacterium; assembly: GCA_036390255.1. GTDB lineage: Bacteria > Gemmatimonadota > Gemmatimonadetes > Gemmatimonadales > GWC2-71-9 > 20CM-2-65-7. The sequence continues at coordinate 29,186 of DASWCE010000094.1, forward strand.
ATCGCGTTGCCCATGGCCAGTACGCCGGTGTCCGTCACCTGGGCGACAATGCGCGTCTCGGGAGCGGGAATCGCCGTCGCCAGCGGCGCCTGCGTGTAGCAGGCGGCCAGCAGGCAGGCCAATGCAAGAACAGCGAGACGCACGGCGGTCATTCGCATCGCTTGATTTTGCGCCAGAGCGGTTGCACCGCACAAGGGACAACCGGCGACATTCGCACCGGTTGTCCCTCGTACATGCTAAGACCTTCCGATCAGCAGCGGTTCGGGTCGTCCCAATTCCGCACCGGCGAAGATCCCGTCGTTCCAGTGGGATACGCCGAGGGCAGCGGGACATTCGCGTTTGCGTTGCGCTCCGCCGAACCGTACGGCAGGCGTCCCAGGACTTCGGGGGCTGTGCCGTTCGGGACCAGCGTCGGGATGCAGGTGCGCTTGTAATCCGACCACACCTCGATGCTTTGGAACAATGCGATGTACTTCTCGGTCATGACATCGGCGAACGTGGGAGCGGCGAGCGCCGGCAGACCCAGGGCGGCACGCACCGCATTGACGTTGCCGGCACCGCCGGTCGAGTCGCCGGTTCTGAACCGTGCCTCCGCCTGGATCAGCTGATTCTCGGCCCACGTAATCATGGGCTGGCGGAACGTAAAGGCGCGCCGGATGGCCGTATTGACGACCGAGGGCCCGCACGCCGCCGGTGGCGCCGGGCATCCAGCGGCACGCACGGTCGCGTTGTTCTGATCCGCGCCGACAAACTGGTTCGCGGAGTTCGGATCGAAATACCGCCGCATCCGCGCCGTGTCATTCCGGGCCTTCAGCAGCTGAATCAACACATTCCCGGCCACGATGTCCTGGCGCGCGAGCAGGAACTCTCCCCAGATGTTGGCATCGAAGTCCTGCACCGAGCCGTGGAAGAACCGGAAATCGCCCGGGCCTTGACCGTCGATAGCATTGGCCGCGCTGGTCGGAACTTCGTTAATACCCAACTGTGCTTCCGTCAGGGCAGCGGCATACTCGGCGGCGCCGTTCCGCTCGACCAGATGCAGATGGTAGCGGGCCTTCAGCGTGTGTGCCGCCCGGATCCAGCGCGCGATCTGCGTTGCACGCGTAACTGCCGTGGCGCAGTAGATCAAGTCGCCTTCCGAAGGCGCGCAGTTTCCCGATGCGGTGGCGGCCGCCGCCGTCAATGCCGTGATGCCTTCATCGAGGCGCGCCTGCACCGCGGTGTAAATGCTCTGCTGGCTATCGAGGACCGGCGACTCGATCCCGGGAGTGACCGCCTCACTGTACGGCAGATCGCCCCACACCGAGGTGGCGGTCCCCATGGCAAACCCTTCCCAGACCTTGGCGATGCCCAGCATCACGTTATCGCCGGAGGCCGTGGCGGACGCCTCGATCCTGCGCAGGCCGAGGAGTCCGCCACCCGTGTAAAAGCCGGCCATCGCACCGGAAATGTCTCCTTCGCCGATGCCATACCCGGTGCACCACTGCAGCTGCTGATTGTTGCTTCCGATCAGCTGCTGGGTAAACACGGACGCGCAGCGCGCGATCTGCCCCTCCATCCGGGTCGCCATGTTCGACTGAACGGCAACCAATAACTGAATGGGTGTGGCCTGGATCGGGTTGTTCGGATTCTCGGTCAACCCAGACCCAGTCAGAAAGTCACTACATCCCCACCCGGCAAGCAGCGCCAGCGCGAGGACCGCTCCAGCTTTTTTCGACGAGTTCATCGCAATCCCTCGCGTCGGTTAGTGGTAGAAGGTGAGCTGCATGACCCAGGAATGCGCGAGCGGCGCGTTGAACCAGTCGATGCCGCGGTTCGCGTTCTGCGCACCACCCAGGTTCACCTCAGGATCGTAGCCCGAGTAGTGGCTCCACAGCTTCAGGTTGCGAGCCGACACTTTCGCGTCCAGCTGTCGCAGCCCGCCGATCCGGTTCACCCAGCGGCCGCGGAACGTGTAACTGAGCGAGATCTCGCGCAGCCGCGTGAACGTGCCGTCTTCCAGCCGCGTCGAGATCGGCCCGCCCGTCGCCCCTTGACCGTTCCCGGTCGAGACCCCGGCGTTGCTGAACCAGCCCTCCCCGAGCACGACCTTCGTCTTGGCACCTGGACCGACCACGGGGCCATTCAGCACGTCGCAGGTCTGATTGTAGCACAGCATGTTCTGCCCGAAGATCACCGAGTCGCCACGTATTTCCGTGTCCTTGTGCGTGCCGTACTGATCCATGGACGAGCGCGTCATGTTCAGCACATTGCCGCCCTGGCGGTGATCGAGGAATGCCGTCAACTGAAGCCCCTTGTAATTGACCGTGGCGGAGATGCCCGCGGTCCAATCCGGCCACGGATTCCCGATCGCGCGGGTCGTGGGGTCGGTGATGGGGAAGCCGTTCGGCGCGATGTACAGCGCGCCGTTCGGGGCACCCGCGCACGCCGTGCCAACATCATACACGGTTCCGGCGAACAGCACCGTGGTCAGCCCGCGGCCGCAGCGCGCGAAATCCGTTGACCGCCACACACCGACCGGATAGCCGACCTGCGCATTGGTCGTCTGTCCCGCAAAGGACGACCCAAGCCCGGTTACGCAGCGGACGTATTTCGCCTCCGGACCGCAGTTCGCCGCCGTGGCCATCGGCACCTTGCCGTCCAATTGATCCTGAGTGGCGCCGAGTGAGGTGACCAAGTTCCGGTTGCGGGCCCAGTTTCCGCTGATCTGGATAGAGAAGTCGGAGCGCTGCAGTACCTGCAGATCGCTCGTCAATTCCCACCCCTTGTTCGTGATCTCACCGGCGTTGACGTTGATGTTGGTGAAACCGGTGGACGGCGCGAGGGGCACCCCGAAGATCACGTCCTTCGACTTGGAGTCATACCGCGTCACCGACAGCGCGGCACGTCCCCGCACCAGGCTCAGATCGATGCCGGTCTCCAACTCACGCACGCGCTCGGGCGAGATGTTGGGATTGCCGACCGTGCCGGACGCGTAGAGGCCGCCCACGCCGTTGATGGTCGTTCCCTGCAGGGAGCCCGGGTTGAAGTCGGCAAATGCGGCCGTGGTATAGACATTTTGCGTTGCGTACAGCGGCGGCTGTTGGCCGCTCTCGCCGTACGCCATGCGGAGTTTACCGTAAGAGATGTACTGCTCTGGCACATGAATCGCCTTGCTGAAGTTCCAGGCGACGCTGGCGCCCGGATACCAGGCGTGCTGATGTCCGACGCCGAACGCGGAGTTGGCGTCGTTGCGGATGCGGGCCTGCAGGAACACCTGATCGTACAGATCGGCGTTGGCCTGCGCGAAGTATCCCGAGATCCGCCGCCGGTTCTCGGCGTCGTTCGGTAAGGTCCGGGTCGTGGTGTTCGAGAGCTTGTACGGCGTCGGCGCCAACCACGTCTGACCGGACACATCGATCTGGCGGAAATACGTCTCATCCAGATTCTGACCGACCGTCAACGAGCCGCTGAAGTTTGGATTGAAGTCATGCGACCCGGTCGCGGTCAACGTATGATCGAGCACACGATCGTAGAACTGCCAGCGCTCGATCGAGCCACCGTTCTGTCCCGAGCTCGCCTGCCCGTACGCGTACGTCCGGTCGTCGGCGTTATAGTCCCCGCCCAGCGTCCAGTTCACTGCGAGCCAGGTGAGCGGTTTCCAGTTGGCGTTGATGTTCGCGAGGTAGCGACCGGTCTGTCCCTGCAGCTGGTCGGCGTTCAGGGCATAGAACGGATTGTCGAAGCCCCGGGTGGTCGTGAACGCGGTCGCTCCCGGGTTGGGGAAGCGCCACGAGCGATGCAGGGCCGATGGACCACCCAGGTATTGCTGGGCGTTGAAGTCCGGCGGCTGCCGCAGCGCGCTGATGCCGATGCCGTTGATCGAGTTGCCGCGGTCCGTACCTGAGTTCTTCGTCTGGACCACCTGCACGCTAGCGTTCACCGTGAAGTTCTCGAACAGCGTGTGCGAGCCGGCCAGGCGCGCGGTGTAGCGCTCGTACAGATCTTGATTGCCGACGATGAAGCCGTCCTGATTCAGCTCGCTCATCGACATATAGAATGTGGTGCGCTCGTTGCCGCCCGAAATCGACAGGGCGTTATCGATCGTGCGCCCAGTCTCAAACATTTCGGCGCCGTGATCGTAGGTCGGCACGCTATCGGGAATCGCCGGACCCCACGAGAAGAAGTTCGAGTTGATCAAGCAGTTGACCGCCGTGCCGCAGCTGCTGGACACGCCCAGCGAGCCGACGCCGTACTTGCGCTGCACCGGGACCGTGCGAACCGGATCGTCGAACGTAATCGTCGAACGCAGGTTGTAGGTCGTCGGTCCGGCGTGCCCGCGCTTGGTGCGGTACTCGAGTGCGCCGGCGGAGCCGGCGCTCGCGCCGTAGATGGACGTGGATGCGGCGCCCTTGAGGACGTCCACCGCTTCGATGTCGTCGGGGTTGATGTCGGCGGCACGATTGGTCGCCGGCGCGCCGGACAGCACTGCCTGGCCACGCGTGGCATTGCTGATCGGGACGCCGTCGAGGATGATCACCGGCTGGCTGGTGCCGAACGTCTTGGGCCCGCGGATCTGGATCGCCGTCGAGGCGCCCGCGTCACCGCTGCCCTGATTGGTCAGCACGCTGGGCACCTTGCCCGCGAGTGCCTGAATCACATTCTGCTCGTTGGAGCGGGAAATGGTGCTGCTGTCGACCGTCGCGGTCGCCGTCGCCAACCGCTCGCGCCGCTCCTGCGTTCCGGCGCCCGTCACCACCACCACGTCGAGGCGCAGCGGATCGGACGCGAGCTGGAAGTTCTGTTGGACCGTGGCCCCGGCCGTCACGGTGATGGTCGCGCTGCCCGCGCGAAAGCCGATGAGGCGCGCATTCATCTTGACCTGCTGTCCCTGGGCGCGCGCGCCGGGAACACTCAAGCGATAGGTGCCGTCCGCACCGGTCCACCCTCCGACGCCGAATTCGGCGACGGTGACATTGACGTCGCGCAGCGCTTCACCGCTCGCGCTGGTGACTTTTCCAGTGATGGTCACTGGCTCCTGCGCAGCGACCCCCGCCGGCAACAAGGCCAGCAGTAGTGCTGGGAGGAACGCCCAACCGAGAGGTCGGGATGCTAACTGATCACGGCTCATACTCATCCCCTTGCGTGGATAGAATCGTGAATGAACGTCTATCTGTGAGATCGCGTCTGTCCCGCTGCGATGACCTACCTGCGGCGGGTGAGGTGTCGATGTGGCGGAGAGTGGTTCGACGCGGACGGCAGCTGACGGAAATTTCGCATGGTGGCAACCCCCCCGTACTCGAGAAAAAGGACAACACCGGTCGCACCCCTACGCTGCACTGGGGCGTCGAACCGGTCGAACATGATGCAGTTTTACTATGCGATCACCGCGCTGGACGCTCAACGGCTGGTGTGAACGTCGAACGCGGGACGGTCCCAAGAGGATTACCCTGTAAATACTGGACGCCAATTCATGGGTCCGCAAGACTGCCGTTTTTTCGTATTTTGGGTCGCGTGAAAACTCTGCTCCCAATCGCCTTGGTGATCGTGGTTACACTCCAGGCCGACCCCCACCCCCTGGCGGCCAGGTCCAAGGGGCGGGCTGAAGCCCCGGTAACCGTCTACGAGATGGCGGATTTCCAGTGCCCGGCCTGCCGCATGTTCGCGGTGACGGTGCTCCCGGCGCTGGATAGCGAGTATGTCAGAACGGGGAAGGTGCGGTGGGTATTCATCAATCTGCCGCTGACGAGCATCCACCCGAACGCGGTCGCGGCCGCCGAGGTGGCCATGTGCGCGGCGCGCCAGGGGCGGTTCTGGCCGACCCATGACCTGCTCTATCGCCAGCAGGACCACTGGGCGCCGCTCGCGCAGCCACACGATACGCTCGTCGACCTGGCTGAGCGCGCCGGGGTCAACCGGGCGAAACTGCTCGCCTGTCTCAAGTCCGGTGATGCGCGCAAGGAGGTCGAGCTCGACGCCCAACGCGCCGCGCGCTCCGGCGCCCACGCCACGCCTTCCTTTTATATCGAAGGCGGGCTGCTCGAGGGAGCCCCTTACACGGCCGATCCCATGCGGCGGTTGCTCGACTCGATCTATGCCGCGCGCACGCACGCGCCCCCCTCCAAGTGAGCAAGCCCTCATTGCTCTACCGGCTGAGCGTCCACGTCGTCACTCGCGCGGCGCCGCTCGTAGCGCGGTTCGATAAGAAGGTGGCGCGAGGGCTCGATGGGCGGCGCGGGTTGGCCGCCCGTCTTGCCGGATGGGGGGGGACGCAGCGTGATACGAAACGGCCCTTGATCTGGATGCACGCGCCATCGGTGGGCGAGGGCCTCCAGGCGAAGCCGGTCCTCGAGACGCTGCGCACCGAGCATCCCGACTGGCAGCTCGCCTTCACGTTCTTTTCGCCGTCGGCCGAGCGGCTCGCCAAGAATCTGCCCGTCGACGTCGCGGACTACTTGCCGCTCGACCGGCCGTCCGAAGTGGCCGCGGTGCTCGACGCGCTGCAGCCGACCGCGCTTGTGTTCAGTAAGCTCGACGTGTGGCCGGAGCTCACGCTGGCCGCGGCGCGCCGCGGCGTGAAGCTCGGCTTGATCTCGGCGACCGTCTCGCCAAACAGCTCGCGCCTGCGCTGGCCGACGCGGCACTGGTCGGCGCCAGCCTATCGCGCGCTCGATCGCGTCGGCACGATCAGCGAGGAGGATGGAGAGCGCCTGGAGCTGCTCGGCGCCCGTCCCGAGACCATCGCCGTCACCGGCGATACGCGGTACGACAGCGTCGCCGAGCGCGCCGCGCGCTTGGACAAGACGCGTGAGCCGCTCGCGCGGCTCGCCGCGACGTCCGCCGACACGTTCACAATCGTCGCGGGCTCGACTTGGCCGTCGGATGAAACGGTGCTCTTGCCGGCGTTCGCGGATCTGCTGCACCAGCTTCCGACCGCCCGCCTACTGCTGGCGCCGCACGAACCCAATCCCGACCACTTGGCCGGAATCGCCGAGCGCTTGAAGCACCTCAAGCTGCCCCGCCCGGTCCGGTTGTCACAGCTCGAGCACGCGAAACCGGGTCCGGTGATCGTGGTCGATCGCGTGGGGATCCTCGCGGACCTCTACGCCCTGGGTGACGTTGCCTTTGTGGGCGGCGGATTTCATCGCGCCGGCCTGCACTCGGTGCTCGAGCCCGCAGTCTTCGGCGTCCCGATCGTGTTTGGCCCGCATTGGCGAATGAGTCGCGACGCGACGCTGTTGCTCGAGCAGGGCGGCGCCGTGGCCTTGCCCGCGGACGCCCGCCACCCGCTCCATTCGCAGTGGCTCGTGTGGCATCACGATCCGGCCGCTCGCAAGAGCGCGGGGAAGGCCGCGAAAACCATGGTGGAAGACGGTCGCGGGGCGTCGGAGCGCACGACGGCGCTCGTGCGCGGGCTAGTCACTTGATGGGGCTTGGGGGCTAAGGGCTGGGGGCTGGGGGGCCTGCATGTTCAAACGCCTACACGTGCTGCTGATTATTGCCGTGGTGCTGGCAGCCACCGCCTGTTCGCATCGAGGTCGTTCCAGCTACGCCTCGGAGCCACCGCCCGATGTCACGCTCCAGGTCACGAATCACAACTTCCTGGACGTCACGGTTTTCGTCCTGCACGAAGGCCAACGCATCCGCATGGGGTTGGCGACAGGGTCGTCGAGTCAATCGTTTACGATTCCGGGACGCCTGGTCGCGCTGTCTCACGAGATCGCGCTGCTCGGGG
>DASWCE010000095.1:0-4098 GCA_036390255.1 Gemmatimonadales bacterium
CTTCCCCTCGCCTTTCAAGATCCGCACGATCGCAACTATTGTGTTCCAATTCCGTGTCGTCACCGGCACGCCGCACAGTTTGTCCATCTGGCCAAGATAGCCGATCGTTTTCATGTGACGACGGTACACGCCGAAGACGAATCGGTTTTTCGACGCGATAACTCGCAACAACCACGCCCCACGTGGCGGAAGTGTGACTGGAAGGGAAGCCCGGACCCGGCCGGCTTTCGTCAGGATGCTCACGAATCGAACCACATCAGGGCGCGACGGCTCAGTTCCAAACGGATTCTCCGTCTCCAGACGGATAAGATCGCGGCCGTCGCAGAGCATGACTTCCGTTTCGAATGGCAGCTTCCGGAGCAATGCAGCACGGAACTTCGCTCGCGATCCAGGTTTGCGAACGACAAACGTGCCCGCAGCACCCACATTCACGACATCATAGTCGCTCAGTTCTCGCGCGAGGATGCTTGGGCGAAAGGTCCTGTGCCCGCCAACATTGACACCCCGGAGGAAGACAACGAGAGCCATACCGGGATAAAGACCCTTACTTCCCGAACCGCTCGAAGCGGTACGCGAGCTCGGGACCTTCGTCACCCTCGTACGCGAGCTGGGCGATGAGTAGCGTGAAGGGCTCCGTGTACCGGGCGATCCGTAAGGGCCCGGCGTCCACCGGATCGAACCCCACGTCGCGGATGAGCTGAGCGGCAATCTTCTTGCTGCTCGCATCGTCCCCGCAGTAGACGAGGCTGGGTCTACTGGCTTTGCGCCGGACCTCGAACACATCAAACAGCACCTCGCTCGGCACCGTGCCGAACGCGGAGACGACCTGAGCCTTGGGAACCCGCTTTGCGAGCTCCTCCGCGCCCGAGGAGGTGTGTGCGATCACGAGTCCGGTATCGTCAGCGTTCATCGGCAGGGAGCACGTGACGATCACCTTGCCCGACAGGTCGTCGGCTTGTTTCAACACGTCGTCGACTCGGGACCAGTGCACGGCTAGCAGGAGCGCGTCCGCTTCCTGAGCGGCCTCTCGCGGTGTGCCCGCCCGCGCTTTCCCTTTGGCCTCCCGCGCGAGCTTCGTCAGCTTCTGCTCGCTGCGAGCATAGCTGAATACCACCTCATGGCCGGCGCGCGCCCAGATCGTTCCGAGCTTGCCGCCCATCAATCCAGAACCGAGAATGCCGATGCGCATTGCTTCGAGCTCCGATCTGTCTTAGGCTGCCCAAAATAGGACGAACGCGGCTCCCCGAAATCGATAGCAACGGCCGCCGAAACTTTCTCTGCCGCATTCGGCGTATCGTCCGGGAACCCTGAGAAGCCCGTCACCGACGGAGGCGACATGAACGCGGTCCGCAATCCCGGCCGAGTGGCCGGACTCTGGTACCTGCTCCTCGTGCTGGGCGGCCCGCTGCGCCTCATCTACATCCCCAACAAGTTGTTCGTGCACGGGGACGCGGCCGCGACCGCCGCGAACATCGCCGCGCACCCGTGGCTCTTCCGCTTCGGCATGGCGAGCGATCTGCTCGGCGCGGTGGTGCTGATCTTCCTGGTGCTGGCGTTCTACCGGCTGTTCAAGGGCGTGGATCAGCAGCTCGCGGTGCTCCTCGTGATCACCGGCGGCGTGATGCCGGCGTTGATCAATTTCGTGAACGTGGTGACCGACGCCGGCGCGCTCATGGTCGCGCAGGGCGCCGACTTCCTGTCCGTGTTCGACCAGCCGCAGCGCAACGCCCTGGTGATGCTGTTCCTCCAGCTGCATCACCATCAGATCACGGCCGCGGAGATCCTGTGGGGGCTGTGGCTGTTTCCGATGGGGGCCCTGGCGTACCGGTCGGGCTTCGTGCCGCGGTTCATCGGCGTGTGGCTGTTCATCAATGGCGCGGCCTACGTGCTGTTGAGCCTCACGGGGATATTCTTCCCGGCATACCAGAACAAGGTCTTCATGCTCTCCCAGCCCGCGCTCTTCGGGGAGTTGGCGATCATGCTGTGGCTCGTGATCAAGGGCGCCCAGCTGCCGGAGCCGGCTGCCGCTCCCGCCTAACGATCGCGCCCCGAGAGCGCTCATAGACCCGTCCTTCGCTCCAGCTCTTCGGGGTACCGCGCCCCTTGCACCGTGATCTCCGACGCGGCCCGTTCGATCTCACGGAGATCGTCGGCGGTCAGCCGGATTGCCGCGGCGCCGATGTTTTCTTCCAGGCGGGCCAGTTTGGTCGTGCCCGGGATTGGCACGATCCACGGCTTCCGGGCGAGCAGCCAGGCGAGGGCGATCTGTGCCGGTGTCGCCTGTTTCTTTTCCGCAATGTTCCGCAGGACATCCACGATGGTCTGATTCGCCTTACGCGCCTCGGACGTGAAGCGCGGAACGATGTTGCGGAAATCCGAGCTCACGAACGTCGTCTTCTCGTCGATCGTGCCCGTGAGGAAGCCCTTGCCGAGGGGACTGAACGGCACGAACCCGATGCCGAGCTCCTCCAGGGTTGGCAGCAGCTCTTCTTCAGGGCGTCTCCACCACAGTGAGTATTCGCTCTGGACCGCGGTGACCGGCTGGACAGCGTGTGCGCGGCGGATCGTGCGCACGCCTGCTTCAGACATCCCGAAGTGTTTCACCTTTCCTTGCCGGATCAAGTCCTTGATGGTTCCCGCCACATCTTCGATCGGCACGTTCGGGTCAACGCGATGTTGATAGTAGAGGTCGATAACATCGGTCCTGAGCCGTTTCAGCGAACCCTCGACGCTCTGCTTGATGCGCTCGGGGCGGCTGTCCTGCACCTGTTGTCCCTTCTCGATCTTGATCCCGAATTTGGTGGCGATCACCACCTGAGCGCGCACTGGCGCCAACGCCTCGCCGACGAGCTCTTCGTTGGTGTACGGTCCGTAGATCTCGGCGGTATCGAAGAACGTGACGCCGCGCTCCACGGCCGTGCGGATGAGCGAGATCATCGCCTGCTTATCCGGTGGGAGACCGTAGCTCTGGCTCATCCCCATGCAGCCGAGCCCGAGCGCCGAGACTTCCAGGTTGCTCTTTCCGAGTTTGCGCTTTTGCATGGGTCGCTCCTTCAGGGCTTCACCATGACTTTAATCGCCTTGCGCTCGTTCATCGCCCGGTAGCCGTCGGGAACCTCGCCCAAGCCCATGACCCGGTCGAACACGCGGCCGGGTTCGATCCTGCCCTCCAGGACGTCCGGGAGCAGCTCCGCGATGTAGCCGCGGACCGGGGCGGGGCCGCCGCTGATGGTGACGTTATTGTAGAACGCCGGCTCCGAGGCGGGTATCGCCTCGTAGTGGGGGACCCCGACGCGGCCCACGGCCCCACCAGGACGGGCGATGCCGATGGCGGTACGCATGGCCTGGTCGGTGCCGACACACTCGAGGACGGAGTGGACGCCGAAGCCGCCGCTCAGCGCGCGCACGCGCTCGACCGCCTCTTCGCCGCGCTCGCTCACGATGTCCGTGGCGCCGAACGTTTGCGCCAGGGCGATCCGATCGGGATGGCGGCCCAGGAAGATGATCCGCTCGGCGCCGAGGCGCCGGGTGGCGATGACGGCGCAGAGGCCGACGGCGCCATCACCGATGACGGCCACCGTCTTGCCGCGGCCGACCTTCGCGGCGCGGGCCGCATGATGGCCCGTTCCCATCACGTCTGACAGCGTGAGCAGCGACGGCATCAGCGCGTCGTCCGCGCCGACCGGCAGAACGACGAGCGTTCCGTCTGCCAGCGGGACGCGCACCGCTTCGGCCTGGGCTCCCGGGATCTCAACCGTGCCGAAGAACCCTCCGCCGATGCACGACGTGTGCAGCCCCTCGTGGCAGAAGACACAGGTGCCGTCGGAGTAGGCGAACGGCATCACGACGACGTCGCCGACCTTGAGGGTGCGGACGCCTGAGCCGACGGCCTCGACGACGCCGATCGCCTCGTGGCCCATGCGGCGGGGGGGCTCGCCCGGCTTCATCAGCTGGTACGGCCAGAGATCGCTGCCGCAGATGCAGGCGCGGCTGACGGTGACTAGCGCGTCGGTCGGTTCGATCAGGCGGGCGTCGGGGACGTTCTCGACGCGGACGTCGCCGGCGCCGTACAGGACGGTTGCTCGCATCGCGATCTAC
>DASWCE010000096.1:0-2828 GCA_036390255.1 Gemmatimonadales bacterium
GCGGCAATCAGCAGGTAGTATGTCGTCTGGACGTGTGGACTGAGCAAGCAGAGCGCCACGGCAAGCGCGAGCAGCGGATAGCCCCACGAGCGTTTGTCGCGCAGCGCCGCCAGCAGTGCCAGGAAGGCAAGCGGCAGCATCGTGGAGACGAAGAGCTTGCCGTCGTGACCCGGGTGCACGTACGAGATCATGATTCCCGACAGCTGGTACGCGAGTCCCCCGGTGACGCTGCCGATCCACGACGCTCCCAATCGCCGCAGGAACAGGTACATCAAAAAGCCGGCGAGGATGTAATGGATGACGAACGCGAGATTCATCGCCTGGTACACGGGCATCACCAGACGCAGCGCGGACGTGGGATAGAGCACGTCGCCGTGTGTCACGACGTCGATGTGCGGCAGCCCGAGCATGATCATCGGGTTCCACAAGGGGAACTGACCCGTTTGAGCGTAGGTGTCTTTTGCCCAGACCTTCACCGCGTAGCCACTGTAGTACTGATCGCCGTCCGGGGACGCGAGCCAACGGCCCGAGAGCATCGGCAGCGCGAGGACGATGATGAAGAGCGACACGACACCCAGGGCGGCGAGATGCGGATGACGCGGCGTGTAGGAAACCGGTGGAGTTGTGGCCGTGGAGGTCATGGCGTCAGTTGGATGTCGCGCCGGCGGGTCCCGAATGGGCCGTCGCCGGTGGAATAGGAATCGTGAGGACGACGAGCCCCGACACCAGCTCGAGCGCGGTGTGCCAGATGCGCGCCGCGACGGCGAGAATCACGGCATCGGCGCCGCCCAGGACGGGCGTCAGGACGCTGATGAGCGCGGCTTCGCGTACGAGCAGCCCCGCGGGCGCGAAGACCGCGATGACGCCGGCCAAATAACTCTCCGTGAAGGCGGTGATGTAGAACCCCCAGGACGCTTGTCCCACCCCGCCCGAGTCGCCCAGCAGGCCAATCGCCAACAACCGGAATGCGACGCCGTATGCCAGCCACTGAACCGCGAGGAGCAACGCGAAGCCGGGGAGCTGCACAGGCCGCACCTGCGACCACAGCCGGGCTAGGCTCGGCAGGCGGCGCGTGAGCCGGGGCAGCAGCAGTAAGATGCCCGCCCCGAGCAGCAGCGCCACCACGAAGGCCCCCTGCCACCACCCCTGGTGCAGCACGATCGGAGTGAAACCGGCGATGATGGTCAGCCCGGTCAAGAGCAGCACGATTTGCTGCAGCAGGACGGTCGCGGTTGCCGCGGTGGCCGACACGCCGTAGCGGGACGCCATGAGCGCGAGACTCGCGAACTGCAGCACCGCTCCCGGGAGAAAGCGGGCGAGATTGGCGGTGAACCAGATGCGGGCGGCGTCCCAGTAGCGCAGCCGCGCGGCGCACCAGCGCAGGCTCATGTTCCAGATGAAGATCATCCACGCGAGATTCGCGACGATGAGTACGGCGCTGAGTGCCAGGGGGAGCGGCTGCCAGGCGAGGCTGCGCGCGCGGATGGCGGGCCACTGGGGCGCTGCCACGCGAAACAAATAGACGGCCGCACCGGCGAGCACGACCGCCTGCAGCACCCGAAACCACCATGTTCTCCCCAATGAGCCTCCAAAATAGCCGGGCGGCCGCTATAGTACAGCACTCTTAATGCGCGTTCTCCATGTAGTTACGGCATTCCCGCGCGCCCCCGGTGATATCATCGCTCCGTGGCTCATCGAGCTGTTGCGACGGCAACGCGCCGCGGGATTGGAGGTCGAAGTCTTCGCCCCCGCCTACCGCGGTGGCGGCAATCAAGAGTTGGAAGGCATTCCGGTCTACCGCTTCCGTTATTTCCCAGCGCGCTGGGAAGACCTGACCCACGATCAAGGGACCGTAGACCGCGTCGGTCACTCCATTCGCTACAAACTGATGGCGCCGTTTTACGTGTTGGCCGGAATGCGCGCCGCCTGGCGGCTCGCGCGTCGCCGGCACATCGACATCGTGCACGTGCATTGGCCCGTACCCCACGCGCTGTTCGGCTGGGCCGCGCGGCGCGGCGGCAGAGGAATGCCGCGGCTCGTTACGTTGTGGTACGGCATCGAGCTCCGCTGGGTCAAGAGCCGCCTGCCCTGGTTGAAGCAGTTTCTCAAGTGGGCGCTGCGGACCTCGGACCAGGTGGTGGCCATCTCGTCGTACACGGCCCGCGAAATCAGCGAGCTGGTGCACGTTCCGGTCCGCGTCATTCCGTACGGTCTGGGGTTCGCGGAATCGCTGCCCGCGTCCCACGAGCGTCCAGTCGCAAGCGACTCGTTCCTGATTCTCTATGTCGGCAACCTGATTCCGCGCAAAGGGGTGCGATACCTCATCGACGCGCTGCAGCGGCTTCCGCCGACGATCCCCGCGAAGCTGCTGATCCTTGGCGAAGGCACCGACCGCCCCAAGCTCGAGGCGCAAGTGCGCGAGCTCGGTCTGAATGGGCGCGTGAGCATGCCGGGCCGTGTTCCGGATCATGATCTCCACCGCGCGTTTCGCGAGGCAACCGTGTTCGTGCTTCCCTCGATCGTGGATAAACGCGGCGACACGGAAGGGCTAGGCGTCGTCCTGCTCGAGGCAATGAGCTATCACGTCCCCGTTATCGGCAGCGCGATTGGCGGCATTACCGACGTCATCAGCGACGGTGAGACGGGACTGCTCGTGCCGCCCGAGGATCCGGCGGCGATTGCCGCGGCCATCGAACGGATTGCCAAGGATTCCGTGCTTGCCGAACGGCTAGCCCTCGCCGGGAGCCGTCGCGTGCGCGAGCGCTTTGGGTGGGACGCGATTACCGCGGCGTGGCAGGAATGTTATGACGCCGCGCTCCAGAAGCGTC
>DASWCE010000097.1:0-5686 GCA_036390255.1 Gemmatimonadales bacterium
GTCGGGCGAGGTGCCCAGGATCGGAACGCCGGCGGCCTCGAGCGGCTTGGTGAGCTGCAGCGGTGTCTGGCCGCCGAACTGCACGACGACGCCTTTGGGGCGCTCCCAGCGCGTGATCTCCAGCACGTCCTCGAGGGTGAGTGGCTCGAAGTACAGTTTGTCCGAGATATCGAAGTCGGTCGACACCGTCTCGGGATTCGAGTTGATCATGATCGTCTTGAACCCGAGCTCGCGGAATGCAAGGCCGGCGCGCACGCAGCAATAATCGAACTCGACACCCTGCCCGATGCGGTTCGGCCCGCTGCCGAGAATCACGATCCCCTGCTCACCGAACGGCTCGGACTCGTTCTCCTCGTCGTAGGACGAATAGAGGTACGGCGTCGAAGAGGGGAACTCGCCGGCGCACGTGTCCACCGTCTTGTACGCCGGGTGGATGCCGAGCTGCCAGCGTTGCTCGCGGATCGCTGGCTCCGTCATGTTGCGCAGCGCGGCGAGCTGCCGGTCGGAGAATCCCAGGCGTTTCATGCGCTTGAGCTCCGCCGCGCCCACGGCCGAGAGCCCGCCGAACCAGCGCTCCGCTTCGACGAGCTCCCCGAGCTGATAGAGGAACCAGGGGTCGATGCCGGAGGCCTGCGCGATCTCGTCCACGGTAAGCCCGGCGTGGAAGGCGCGCTTGATCTGGAAGATGCGCTCGGGCGTCGCCGTGCGGAGCGCGACACGCAGATCCTCGGGCGATGTGCTCGTGAGGCGATCGTCGACCGGCGTCGCGCCCAACACCCAGCCCGGTCGGCCGATCTCGAGCGCGCGCAAGCCCTTCTGGAACGCTTCCTTGAACGTCCGGCCGATCGCCATCGCCTCGCCTACGGACTTCATTTGCGTCGTGAGCCGGTAGTCGGCCGTCGGGAACTTCTCGAACGCAAACCGCGGCACCTTCACGACGACGTAATCCAGCACCGGCTCGAATGACGCAGGCGTCGTCTTTGTGATGTCGTTCGGCAGCTCGTCCAGCGTGTAGCCGACCGCGAGTTTGGTGCCGATGCGCGCGATCGGGAACCCGGTGGCCTTCGAGGCGAGCGCTGACGAGCGCGAGACGCGCGGATTCATCTCGATCACCAGCATCTCGCCGTCGGCCGGATTGACGGCGAATTGGATGTTGCAGCCGCCCGCTTCGACGCCGATCTCGCGGATGATCGCGATCGCCGCGTCGCGCATGCGCTGGTACTCGCGGTCGGTCAGGGTCATGGCGGGCGCGACCGTGATCGAGTCGCCGGTGTGGACGCCCATCGGGTCGAGGTTTTCGATCGAGCACACGATCACGACGTTGTCGCGCCGGTCGCGCATCACCTCGAGCTCGAACTCTTTCCAGCCGAGCACGCTGCGCTCGATCAGGGTCGAGTGCACAGGCGACAGCTCGAGCGCCCGCTCCACCATCTCCTCGAACTCGGCGCGATTGTACGCGACGCCGCCCCCCGTGCCGCCGAGGGTGTACGAGGGGCGAATGATCGCCGGGTAGCCCGCCTCCGCGACCGCCTCGAGCCCGGCCTCCACCGACGTCACCGTGTGCCCCGCCGGCGTCGCCAGGCCGATGCGCGCCATCGCGAGGCTGAACTCGGCACGATCCTCGGCCATCTTGATGGCACGAGCATTGGCGCCGATCAGCTCGACGTTGTGTTTCTTCAACGTCCCGTCGTTGGCGAGCGCCATCGCCACGTTGAGGGCGGTCTGCCCGCCCATCGTCGGCAGCAGCGCGTCCGGCCGCTCGCGCTCGATGACCTTGCGCACCCAGTCGGGCGTGACCGGCTCGATGTACGTGCGGTCCGCCAGCTCGGGGTCGGTCATGATGGTGGCGGGATTTGAATTCACGAGGATGACGGTGTAGCCCTCCTCTTTCAGGGCTTTCACGGCCTGCGTCCCGGAATAGTCGAATTCCGCCGCCTGGCCGATGACGATCGGGCCCGAGCCGAGCAGCAGGATGCGCTTGAGGTCAGTTCTTTTGGGCATCGACAACGTCTTTCAGCAAATCGTCGAGTGAGCGGCGCGGCGTCCATCCCGTCACCGCCCGCAGTTTCGTCGCGTCGCCCACCAGGTACGGGCGCGCCTCGCGCCGAATCTGGCTCCCATCGATTTCGCGCTTGGGATTCACCCCGAGCAGCTGCTCCAAGCGCGTGTGGATCTCGTCCAGCGTGACGGCGCGACCGGAAGCGATGTTGTACACCTCGCCCGGCTGCCCGCGCGTCAGGAGCAACGCGTAGGCGTCCGCCACGTCGTCGACATGCAGGTAGTCACGTACCGCCGTCAAGTCACCCACCGGGACCACCACTCCGCCGGTCTGTTTGACATGGCGCAACAGCCTGGTCCGCGCCGGGATCCAGAAATTCTCGTCCTGCCCCCCGCCCGAATGCGGGAACGGGCGCGCAATGATGACCTTCAGTCCGGTGCACCGCGCCGTCTGCTGTGCCGCGATCTCCGCCCCCAGCTTGCTCCAGCCGTAAGGAGTGGAGGGCTGCACACAGTCCTCTTCCTTAATAGCTCGCGGCTGCCAGGCGTAGACATCTGCCGTCGACGCCAGCAGGAACAGCGGGTGTGTGCCCCAGCCGGCGGCGGCTTCGGCCAGCGTCGCCGCGAGCCTCGCCGTGCCTTCGGCGTTCACTTTCCACGCGAGCGCCGGATCGCGATCCGCCGCCCGACTCAGCGCGACCGCGGCCAGGTGCACGATCGCATCGACCGGCGTCGCGAGCGAGGCATGGAGCGAGATGTCGTTCGAAAGGTCCAATGAGACGGTGGTGACGTTCGGCGCGGGCGGTCTGACGGGAGCCCCCGGGCCCACCGCCGCAATGACGGTGTCGCCCTCGGCGACCAGGCGCTTCACGAGGGTCCGGCCGACGAAGCCGTTGGCGCCCGTCACCAAAACCTTCACGCCAGCCGCTCCAGGTCGGCATCGACCATGATCTTCACGAGCTGCTCGAAGCTGACCTGCGGCGCCCACTCCAGCTCTCGTTTCGCCTGGCTGGCGTCGGCGAGCAGCGTGTCCACTTCCGCTGGGCGCACGAACCGCGGATCGATCTTCACGTACTTCTTCCAGTCGAGTCCCACGTGGCCGAACGCCGCCGCGCACAGGTCGCGCACCGTGTGCATCGTTCCCGTCCCCACGACGTAGTCCTTCGGCTCACGCTGCTGCAGCATGCGCCACATCGCCTCGACGTAGTCCCCCGCAAATCCCCAATCGCGGCCCGAATCGAGGTTGCCGAGCCGGAGCTCGTTCGTCTTGCCGAGCTTGATGCGGGCGACGGCGTCGCTCACTTTGCGCGTGACGAACTCGAGACCGCGGCGCGGCGACTCGTGGTTGAAGAGAATGCCGCTGACGGCGTACATCCTGTACGACTCGCGGTAGTTGACCGTGATCCAGTGACCGTAGGCCTTGGCGACGCCGTACGGCGAGCGCGGATAGAAAGGCGTCGTCTCGCGCTGCGGTGTCTCGACCGCTTTCCCGAACATCTCTGAGGAGCTCGCCTGGTAGAAGCGCGCCTCGGGGTGGGCCAGGCGGATCGCCTCCAGCAGGCGCGTGACGCCGAGCGCCGTGAATTCGCCAGTCAGCACCGGCTGGTTCCAGGAGGTCGGGACGAAGCTCTGCGCGGCGAGATTGTAGACCTCGTCGGGCTTGGCGTCCCGGATGACCATCGTCAGGGAATGCTGGTCCAGGAGATCCGCCGCCACGATGTGGACCCGGTCGAGCAAATGGCCGATGCGTTCGTAGGAATCGTGCGATGTGCGCCGCACCACGCCGATGACCTCGTAGCCCTTGTCGAGCAGCAACTCGGCGAGATAGGAGCCATCCTGTCCCGTGACGCCCGTGATCACGGCCGTCTTGCGGGGTTGTCGAGCCTGGCGGGCCTGTTTAGGTTTAGGCCTCTTTGCGGCGTCCCTGGAACTCATTTGTGGTCGGATCGAACTATGGCTCGAGTGTGTGAGATTTGTGGCAAGGGTCCCATTGCGGGACACAATGTCAGCCACGCGAACAACAAAACGCCCCGGCGTTGGTACCCCAACCTACAGCGCGTTCGCGTCGTGGTGAACGGCGTCGTCCGCCGCATCCGCGTCTGCGCGCAGTGCATCAAGTCGAACCGGGTGGCCAAAGCGTCGTAACCCTCGCCGCGGCCAAGAAAAAAGGGACCCTTCCGGGTCCCTTTTCCATTTCGACGCTTCACCCGGTCACTCAGCGAGCAGCTCGATGCGGGCCACGTCGGCGCCGTCCCCGACGCGATGGCCCAGCTTCACGATGCGCGTATAGCCTCCCGGCCGGGCGGCAAACCGCTTGCCGATCTCGGCGAACAGCTTGGTCGTGACTGCCTTATCCTTGAGCCGCCGCTCCACCAGGCGGCGCGCGTGCAGATCGCCGCGACGCGCCAGCGTGATCAGCCGCTCCGCGAACGGGCGCAGCTCTTTCGCCTTCGCCTCGGTGGTCTGAATCCCGCCGTGCAAGAAGAGGCTGGTCGCCATGTTGTTCAGCGTCGCCTTCTTGTGGCTCGACGTGCGCGAAAGCTGGCGGCCTTTGGCGCGGTGACGCATTACTCCTCCTCGGCTCCCGTCAGCTGGGCTTGTGGCGCCGTCCCCGGATCGATGACGCGAATATCACCACCTGGCGTCTCCTCCAGCTGCATTCCGAAATTCAATCCCTCGCGGCGCAGCAGCTCGGCGATTTCGCCCAACGCCTTCTCGCCCACATTCTTCACCTTCAGGAGATCGTCTTCCTTGTAGCGCACGAGATCACCGAGGGTGCGGATGTTCGAGTTCTTGAGCGAGTTCACCGACCGCACCGACAATCCCGCGTCGTCAATCGCGCGACTCAGCACTTCCCGCAGCCGGCTGCCTTCCGTTCCACCGTTGCCCGCCGGCTCGCCCGGCACGATCGGCACCTTTCCGAAATCGACGAAGAAGCGGAAGTGCTCCTGCGCCAGCGCGGCGGCATAGGCCACGGCGTCCTCGGGTGAGATCGTGCCGTTCGTCTCGACCGTCAGCGTCAGCCGGTCGTAATCGGTGCGCTGCCCCACGCGCGTCTCCGCCACGGTGAAGTTGGCGCGCCGCACGGGATTGTAGATCGAGTCTACGCGGACGACGTCCACGGCGAGCGTGCGATCCACGGGATGCTGTTCCGCTTCGACGTAGCCGCGGCCCTTGTTCACGTACAACTCACCCGCGATGTCGCGGTCGTCCTGCACGGTGAACAGCAGCTGCTCGGGATTCACGATCGTGACCGAGCCGTGCTGCTCGAGATCGCGCGCGTACACCGGGCCGGCCTTCTCCACCTTGAAGCGGAGGACGGCTTCATCCACTTCCGGCGCGAGCACCAGCGTCAGCTGCTTCAGGCGCTGGATGATCTGATGCACGTCTTCGACGACGCCCGAGATGGTCTGGTGCTCGTGCACCACGCCATCGATCCGGAACGCCCACACTGCGGCGCCCCGCAGCGACGACAACAGCAGGCGCCGCAGCGAATTGCCCAACGTGTAGCCGTAGCCCCGCTCCAGCGGCTGGAGCCGGAACTCGGCGGAATTCGGGTTGTCCTCGCGCTTGGTCATCTCGACCAGATGCGGCCGGACCAACCCCGTCAAATCAAGAGTCGTAATCACTTGGAATAGAGCTCGACGATTAACTGTTCTTGTGCCGCGAGCGGGATGGCGTCGCGGGT
>DASWCE010000098.1:0-53135 GCA_036390255.1 Gemmatimonadales bacterium
TGGATTCGGTGCTACGCTTACCGCGACGCCTTCTTGGAGACCGAAAACGATGCAATTGGCGATGATCGGATTGGGTCGTATGGGTGGTAACATGGCGCGGCGGTTGGCTCAGGGAGGACACGAGCTGATCGTGTACGACCAAAACGCACAGGCAGTGAAGGGGCACATCGGTAAGAGCGTCAGGAAGGCGGACGACCTGGCCGACGTCGCGCGGCAGCTTTCTCCCCGGCGCGTCGTGTGGGTGATGCTGCCTGCTGGCGCGCCGGTGGAGAGCGCCATCGAGCAACTGGTGCCCCGACTCAGCCGCGGCGACATCGTCATCGATGGGGGCAACTCAAATTTCCGCGACTCGCTGCGCCGCGCCGCGGCGCTCCACGCCAAGGGAATCGAGTTCATCGACGTCGGGACGAGCGGCGGCATCTGGGGCCTCGAGAACGGTTACTGTCTCATGGTCGGTGCCTCGCCGGCGGCGTTCCAGCATAGCGAGCCGATTCTTCGGACGCTGGCGGCGCCGGACGGCTACGCCCACGTCGGTCCGCCCGGGGCGGGGCACTATGTGAAGATGGTGCACAACGGGATCGAGTACGGCATGCTCCAAGCGTATGCAGAGGGGTATGAGATTCTGCACGCTTCGCAGGATTTCAAGTTCGATTTGCGCCAGATTGCAAAGCTGTGGAACCACGGCAGCGTGGTGCGCTCCTGGCTGAACGAGCTTGCCGAGCGGGCGCTGGCGCGCGACGGCCGGCTGTCCGGGATCCGTGGCCACGTTGAGGACTCCGGCGCAGGGCGTTGGACGGTCGAGGAAGCGATGCGCCTGGACGTTCCGGCGCCGGTCATCACGTTGTCGCTGCTCGCGCGGCTCAGGTCGCGCCAGGATGAGTCGTTCGGTGCCAAGTTGATCGCCGCACTGCGCCATGAGTTTGGCGGACATGCGATAAAGGAGCTTGCGTGAAATTCATACTCGTGATTTACAACGACCCCAAGTTGTACGACGCGCTGCCCCAGACCGAGACGGATGGAATGATGCGGGACTGTCTCTCGCACGCCGACGAGCTCCACCAGGATGGACGGCTCATCGAGTCTCAGATGCTCGAGGGCGCGGAACGGGCGAAGTCGGTGCGGATCCGTAACGGACGGACCAAAGTCACGGACGGTCCGTTTAGCGAGGCCAAGGAGGTGTTGGGCGGCTTCAATCTGATCGAGGCCAAAGACATCGACGAGGCGGTGCAGATTGCCGCGGCATTCCCCTGGGCGCGCACCGGGTGCGTGGAGGTTCGTCCGGTCCGGGATATCGCGGAGGTGCGGCGCCGCGTCGGTGCCCCCGCCAGCCACCTGTCGGCGCGTTAGTAGGTCGCATCGGCTTTTCGAGGCTACCTCTTGAAGTGCATCTTCTGCGATATCGTCGCGGGGAGCGCACCGGTGAGTGTGATCTATCGCGACGCGATCGTCATGGCGTTCATGGCGATCCGGCCCACGGCACCGGGAGAGTGTCTCGTGATTCCGCAGGCGCACGTCGATCACTTTACTGACATGGACGACGACCTGGCGCAGCATGTGATGCTCATCGGGCAGCGCATCGGTCGCCGGCTGCGCGAGGTGTTCAACCCGTTGCGGGTCGGAATGGTTGTGCACGGTTTTGGCGTGCCGCATGCGCACCTGATTCTTGTGCCGCAGCACGGTCCCCATCACATCACGTCCAACCGTTTTGCGATCATTCGTGATGGGCGGATCGTCTTCACCGAAAGCGCGGTCCCTGCGGTCGATCGGAAGGAATTGGATGAGCACGCTCGCCGCTTGGCGATCGATTAGCGGTCGCTCCATCGTCTGACTGTGCGCGCGAGCCGGATCGAGTTGCGCGCGCCACGCGCCCACGATGCTGCCGAGTACATCGCGCTCAACAGGCGCAGCAAGCGGCTCCATGCCGGGCTGGTCTCACCGCCAAGCAGCGATGCGGCGTTTCGTCAGCTCTTGCGTCGCAGTCGCAATCCGCACTGCCGGTGCTGGTTCATCCTACGGCGCGCCGATAGGGCATTGATCGGCGCCGTCGAGATCAGCCAGATCGCCGGGGGCAACTTCCGGAGCGCCTACCTCGGCTACCACATCGGCGCGCCGTACGCGCGCCAAGGCTACATGCGCGAGGCGCTCACCGCGGTCTTATCGCTCGCATTTGGGCGCCTGCGCCTCCATCGCGTGGAGGCCAACATTCAACCTCACAATCGCGCGTCAATTCGCCTGGTGCAGAGTCTCGGCTTCCACCGCGAAGGGTACTCGCCACGGTACTTGAAGATTGCGGGTCGGTGGCGGGACCATGAGCGCTGGGCGCTATTGCGCGAGGAGTGGCGCTTTTAGCAATCTTCAATCATGACCGAGCGTCGCTACGACGATAAGGAAATCGCCGCGATCTTTCGCGCGGCGGCGGAAGCGCAGCAGAACCCGCCGCACGATGTCCCGCGCGACGAAGGCTTCACCCTCACCGACCTGCAGGCGATCGGTCGCGAGGTTGGCATTCCGCGTGCGCCTCGGCGCCACCTCCCGCACGGTCCTCGGCCTGCCGATCGGCGTGGCTCGAACGGTCGACCTCAATCGCCGGTTGACGGACGAGGAGTGGGAGCGCCTGGTCGTGCAGCTCCGTGAGGTGTTCAACGCGCGCGGCCGCACCCGGACTGAGGGCTCGCTGCGGCTGTCGCCGGATTCTTCAACGCCGCCGGCAGCGCTCCCACCCAAATAGCGTCGCTTACTACGGTCGAGGCTTAGCCGTCCGTTCGCCGGAGCCCGAACTCGAGCTGGAGCTGGTGGAGCTTCCGGACCATCCGCTCGGAGTTACTGTCCCCCAGTCCTTCGAGCGTGGCATCGCATCCGCACTCGTTCCCGCCCCTTCCTTGTAACCCTGGCCATTCACCACGCGCCCGTGCGATCGCGAGCTCGGGGTGAACACGATCGTCACCGGATAGTTGCCCGGATACCACCCGTACGCGGATCCATATCCATAGCCATATCCTGGGTAGAGCCCGGCGCAGTCGTACGGCACATAGGCGTACAAGAGGTACAAGAGCGAGCACGAATTCAGCGGCGAGTACGCGCCGAGCGGGGTCCCTCCGTATCCAGATCCCCCGCCACCCTGACCCACGATGGTCCGCGGCCGCCGCTCACCTGCGCGCGCCGCGGTGTTGATGGCGAACACTTTGGGATACGACAGCGCCACCATGAGGTCGGTGACGCGCCCTGGCACTTCCGCATCGGCGAGCTTGACGAGTTGCTTCGCATCGAGCGCGAACGGCTCCCCACGCTCCACGAGCCAGGTTTCGAGTACGGGGGTGTCCAGGTGCCGCGACGCTTCGATGACGTCATCAATCCCGACGGGCAGGGCGGCGGCGGCGCGTGCCTGCATGGTGGACGTGACATCCGTTGGCAGCGCATCCTTCACATCATCCGGCAAGGAGAACTCGCCCGACACCTCGCGATAGCGCTGCGCGCGGACGCCGGTTTGCCCCTGCAGCGTCATGGCCTGGATGTACAGCCACTCGTGACCATCGGGGGCCATTGCGATGAGACCCGTGCCCGTCCTGTCGCCGGTGGGGGGGGGGCACGTGTCGCCTGAACGCAAGAAAAGACGTGCGCCAGTGCTGGACCATTCGGCACTCTGCCAGCCGGTGCAGTCATCGTGGCGGGTCGCGACGCGCTCGCCGCTGGGGGTGATACGCTCGCGGGTGACGACCTGCCCTTTCGTGATCGTGACGAGATCGACTGCCGACGTGCCCCCCCCGGCGGCGGGTACGAGGCACACCAGAGATTTCGCCGACTCGATCGACTCCCAGCAGCCGAGATAGGCCAGCCAACGCGAGTCGACCGCGGTGTTCTGGCCGCGGGCCGGCGCGGCGCCGGCGCCCAGAAGCGCGGCGGCGACGAATAGCGTTTGGATTCGCGTACGCATGGGACGATCCTTCCTAGAGTCTAAGCGAAAGGCCCGCTGTGACCGCCAGGCCTGACAGGTCGATACGCTTAAAACCGACATAATCCCGGCTCATGGGTCCCCGGGCCCAGGTATACCGCGCCTCGCCATTCAGCAGGAGAAAGCGCCCGAGCCCCAGGTCGAGCCCGGCGAGTGCGTGCAGGACCGGAGTCCATGCCTTGGATTCGAACTCGTCCGGGAAGACGTTGAGCGTCTGGAAGTCAACGAAATCGCCGAGTTGATGGAACCGGTACTGCATCAGGCCGGCCCCGAGGCCCACATAGGTATCGCGGGCGGCGGGGATCCACGCGAACCGTCCGATCGAGCGGCCGCGCGAGGAGAGGTAGTGCCTGACGGCCAGCGTGACCGGCACCCGGCGCAACGACGTCGTCTGCTCGATCGGCTGGTTGTTCTGATCGACCCAGTCGCGGAATTCGGAGCGGCGGGAGACGTTGCTAAAACCCACATCGAACACGATATCGTTGGCTGGTGACACGCGCACGGCCACGTTGGTGCCGAACGTCGCCGAGCTGAAGTCGGAGCGGTCGAGGGTGAGTTGTTTGGTGACGAAGTTGAAGATGTCCCCGCTCGCGAACGCGTGATCGAACCCGCCCCGCACGCTCCACGTTCCGACCGGGACGCGGAACAGAAAGCCGTCGCCTGCGCTTTGCGCGTGCGACGGCCGCGGGATCGTAGCCACTGCGCTGGCGGTCAGGAGCAGCACAGCGTAACGGGTAGTCATGAGCCACCACCTTTCTCTCCCCTATTCTACCCTACGCACGAGTTATGGCTTGCGTCAACCACCAGACGGGGAGGACCGGGCGAGTTGGGACTCCTGGGGCGGACAGTCGCGCTCTAGCCACAGGGTCCCGCCCCCCTAGATTGCTCGGGAACTGCAGGACTTTGGGCCTGCGCCTCCAGATCGTCACTGTCGGACAACGGGCCGACGTCAGATCCCGCAATCGCCGGAGGCATTGTGTCGGACTTCTCCGAAGGTCCCCTCTTAATCGCGTTCATTGACTTCACCCGATTTGCCGTCGAGGCGCAGCGGCGCGCTGACGCGGAGATTGCCGGCGTGATGGACGCTTACTACGAGCTGGCCGGCGCCATCGTGACCGCAGGCGGTGGCCGGGTCGTGAAGTTCATCGGGGATGCGACCCTGACGGTGTTTCCGCCCGAGGCCGTCGATCACGGCGTGGCGGCACTGCTCGAGCTCAAGGAGGCCGCCGATCAGCTGATGCTCGATCGGGGTTGGGATAGTCGCCTCCTCCTCAAGGTGCACTTCGGGCCGGTCGTCGCGGGCCAGTTCGGCGTGGCGTCTGACAAGCGGTACGACGTGCTCGGCAAGACCGTGAACGTGACGGCGCGATTGCACGCGAACGAAGTCGCGCTATCGGTTGAAGCGTTCCGGCAGCTTGGAGCGGAGATGCGCCGGCGCTTCAAGAAGCATACGCCGCCAGTGACGTACATCCGCGTCGAGGACGCGCATCGTCATGCCCACTAGCGCGAGCTTTCGCACGTTCGTCATGGATCAGCTGAGTCGCATCGTGCCACGGGTGCGCGCGCGCCCGATGTTCGGCGGCGTCGGTATCTACGCGGGCGAGTTGTTCTTCGCGCTCATTGCGAACGACACGCTCTACTTCAAGGTGGACGATTCCAATCGGCCCGACTTCGAGAAGCTGGGGATGAAACCGTTCCAGCCCTACGGGGAAGGGAGCGAAGCGATGAAGTACTACGCCGTGCCGGAGGATCTACTCGAAGATCCAGATGCGCTGCGACCTTGGGCGGAGAAGTCCATTGCCGTCGCGGCGAAACAGAAGAAAGGAAAGCGACCAACTAGCTAAGCCCTGAAGCGCAATCCATCTTGCTCCATGGCGGATTTCCATGCCACGCTGCGCGCCGCGCTGGCCAAGCGGTACGTCATCGAGCGAGAGCTCGGCCGCGGCGGCATGGCGACGGTTTACCTGGCGCGCGATCTCAAGCACGGCCGCTTCGTTGCGCTGAAGGTGCTAAGTCCTGCCCTCGCGGCCTCCCTTAGCGCCGATCGCTTCCTGCGTGAAGTCGAGCTCGCGGCGCGACTCCAGCACCCGCACATCGTTCCCGTCTTCGACTCCGGCGCCGCGGCGGGCGTCCTCTGGTACACGATGCCATTCGTCGAAGGTGAAACGCTGCGCGCGCGTCTGGAGCGCGAGCGCCAGCTGCCGCTCGACGAGGCCGTACGTATCGCGTCCGAAGCCGCCCGCGCGCTCGAGTACGCGCACCAGCACGGCGTCCTGCATCGCGACGTCAAGCCCGAGAACCTGCTGCTCACGACCGACGGATCGACCCTCGTCGCCGACTTCGGCATCGCACGACCGTGGAACGAGACGGGCGGCTTGACCGCCACCGGGCTGGTCGTGGGCACGCCGGGCTATATGAGCCCGGAGCAGGCCGCCGGCGAGCGCACCCTCGATGCGCGCTCCGACGTCTACGCGCTGGGGTGCGTGTTGTATGAGATGCTCGCGGGCGAGTTGCCGTACTCGGGACCCAATGCGCAGGCCATTCTCGCCAAACGGCTGAGTGAGCCGGTCCCGCGCGTCGGCACCACGCGCGATGTCCCCGTCGCAGTCGAGCAGACCGTCAGCCGCGCGCTCGCCCGCGTGCCGGCGGACCGTTTCGCCACGGCGGCCGAGTTCCTGCGCGCCCTGCAAGGCATCGAGTTGCCGCGGCACCGGCGGGCGATCAGCCGCATGTGGGTCCCGGCCGTGGCGTTGGTGCTCGTTGTCGTGGCCGTGTCCGCCGTCCTGGTCCGCTCGCGGGGCGGCGCGGCGGCCGCCCCCCCCGCCACGGCAGCGGTGTTGCCGTTCGCCGATCTCAGCGAAGCGAAAGACCAGGCCTACTTCAGCGACGGTCTCACCGACGAGCTGATCACCGCACTAAGTCGCGTCGAGGGGATGCGAGTGGCCGCGCGGACGTCGTCGTTCCAGTTCAAAGGTCGCCAGATCGACGTTGCAGACGTCGGCCGGCGGCTGCATGTGGACGCGATCCTCGAAGGCAGCGTCAGGCGGAGCGGGAACCGGCTGCGGATCACGGCGCAGCTGGTGAGCACCCGGGACGGCTACCAGCTGTGGTCCGAGGCGTACGATCGCGAGCTGAAAGACGTCTTCGCCGTGCAAGAGGACATCGCCCGCGCCATCATCTCGGCGCTGCAGGTGAAGCTCGGCGCGCGCCGCAGCGGCGCGCTGCGGTCGCGCCCGACCAATGATCTCGCCGCATATGATTTCTACTTGAAGGGTCGCTTTGCCTGGAATCAGCGGACGAGCACCGGCATGCAGGAGGCGGTGCGACATCTCGAGCAGGCGGTCGCCCGCGATTCCGGATTTGCGCTCGCCTGGGCCGCGCTGGCGGACGCCTACGTGCTCGCGATCCCCTACGCCGGCGCGCCGCGCGACGTCGACTGGCCCAAGGCGCGAGCCGCGGCTGCAAAGGCGCTGGCGCTCGACAGCACGGTCGGTGAGGCGCACACCGCGCTGGCATACGGCACGATGATCTACGACTGGGACTGGGCAGCCGCGGAGTCGAGCTTTCGGCGCGCCATCACAGTCGATCCGGCTTACCCGACCGGCCACCAATGGTACGGCGACTTTCTTTGGTCGCAGGGCCGGCTGGATGAAGCGCTGGAGCAGATGCAGCAGGCGCAGCGCCTGGATCCGCTGTCGCTGGTGATCGCGACCGAGCTGGGACAGACGTATTACCTGATGCATCGATTCGACAAAGCGGAGGAACAGCTCCGCGCGACAGTCGCGCTCGATCCCAACTACCCGCACTCGCTCTACATCATTGGACTCGTCTACGCGCAACAGCACCGCTACGGGCAGGCGATTGACGTTATGCGGCGCTCGCTCGAGCTCGGCGGCTTTCAGGAGGATTTGGCCGGCGGGCTCGCTTACGCGTACGCGGCGTCTGGTGATCGCGCGAGCGCGACGCGCTACACTGCCGAGCTCACCCGGGGGTTGGCGAGTGGTCGCGTTGGACCGTTCGCGCTGGCCCTGGCGTATGCGGGGCAGGGTAATCTCACACGTGGCTTTGCGTATCTCGATAGCGCGATCATTGTGCGAGACATTTTTCTCCCCGAGGACTTCTTCGATCCACAACTCGATGCGTTGCGCGCTGATCCGCGCTTTGCTGCCGTAGAACAGACGATGCACGTCGGGCGAAAACGGAAATGAACTCTTCAGGAGGCCACATGCTGGCTGTCGCCTTGTTCCTTGCACTCGCCGTGATGCAGAATCCCGAGCCCTATCACATTACGCACACCTATGTCCTGGGTGGCGACGGACGCTGGGACTACGTCACGCCCGATCCGACGCACAACCGGGTCTTCATCGCGCGCCAGGATCGTTTCATGGTCGTGGACGAGCGAGACGGCAAGCTGCTGGGCGAAGTCTCGGGGATTCACGGGGCGCACGGCGTCGCCCTGGTTGAGGCCGCACACCATGGCTTCGCCACGTCAGGCAACGACAGCTCCGTCGTGATGTTTGATCCCGCGACGTTGCAGGTACTGAGTCGCATCCCGGCAGCCGAAGACGCCGACGCGATCGTATACGACGCGGTCTCGAACCGCATCTTCACGTTCAATGGCGATGCGCATTCCTCGACCGTGATCGATCCCGGACCTGGTCGCCTCGTCACCAACATCCCGCTCGGCGGCAAGCCCGAGTCCGGCGCGTCCGCGAGCGACGGCGAGGTGTACGTGAACATCGTCGACAACGCGGAAGTGGTGGAAATCGACGCGCGCGCGCTGACGGTTACGCGGCGGTGGCCGACCGCGCCGTGTCAGCAGCCGGTCGCGATGGCGATCGACACGAAACATCATCGCTTGTTCAGCGGGTGCCGCAGCGGCGTGCTCGCGGTTTCGGACTACGCGGCAGGTCGAGTCGTTGCGACGGCACCGATCGGCCAGGGTGTGGATGGTGCGGCGTTCGACGCGAGCACGGGCGACGTTTTCACGTCGAATGCGGACGGAACGCTCACGGTAATTCACCAGGACGGGCCGGACCAGTATCGCGTTGTCGAGAACCTCCAGACGGCGCTGGGCGCGCGGAATATGGGGCTCGATCCCACGACGCACCGGCTCTACGTCGTCTCCGCGAAGTTCGGACCGGTGCCCGCCGAATCAACTGCGGCGAACCCGCGGCGTCGCCCGCCGGTACTGCCCGGATCCTTCAACATGATGGTGGTCGAGCGCACCGCGGCCGCGCACTAAGGAAGGGCGCATGGATGACGCGATCGCGAAGTATTATGCGAACGCCGCCGAGGAGGATCGGCTCACGCAGGGCGCGGCGCTGCTCGAGGAGGCCCGCACGCGCGAGCTGATCCAGCGCCACGCGCCCGTGCCCCCTGCTGTGGTGTTGGACATCGGAGGAGGCGCGGGCGCGTACTCGTTCTGGCTGGCCGAACTCGGTTACCAGGTCCACCTCGTCGATGCGGCACCGCGACTCATCGACGAGGCGCGGCGCCGCAGTGCGGGGAGGCGGCCGCTCGCGTCGTGCAGCGTCGGCGATGCTCGCGCGCTCGAGTTCCCGGACAAGACCGCTGATATCGTCTTGCTCCTTGGCCCGCTGTACCACCTCACCGATAAGGCGGATCGCGCGACAGCCCTCACCGAAGCGAACCGGGTCCTCAAACGCGGCGGTTGGCTGTTCGGCGCCGTCATATCACGCTGGGCATCAGCGCTTGATGGTCTCTCGCGGGACCTGCTTCAAGACGCGCGCTTCGCGGCGATTGTGAAGCGTGACCTCGCCGAGGGGCAACACCGCAACCCGACAGAACGACTCGACTATTTCACGACGGCGTATTTCCACCAGCCAGGCGACGCCGTCACAGAGCTCGGCGCCGCGGGATTCCGGGATCCGAGGATCTATGCCGTCGAAGGCCCTGGATGGCTGCTCCCGGACGTCGCCGAGCGGATGCGCGATCCACGCCGCCGAGCCGATCTGTTGGAGGTCGCGCGGTCGTTGGAGAGCGAGCCCGCCCTGCTCGGCGTTAGCGCGCATCTGCTCGGCATCGCTAGGAAGCGGTAGCCAGAACGGCGGACAGCCAAGCTCGTGCCTCGACATCGCCGGACCACAAGGCCGGACCAACCGGCGAGCCGAGAAAGATGAGGGTGCCAGGTCCGAAACGCTTGAGGGCCACCGGGAAACCATCTACGGAGGCGATCACAGCCCCCGGCTGAGCTGCCAACCTGACCACGCGACTGAAGTCGCGGAGTTTCGTGACGTAGGGCCACCCGAAATCGATGTATGGGACGCTCCGCGGCCACAACTGCTGCGCGGCGTCGATGTGGACGCCGAGCGCATCACGAAGCACAGCGCGGTTGGCACGGAAATCCTGTTCCGCGATGAAGCCCGCCGCTGACTCGAGGATGACGGTCGCCCCGGCGTGCAGGGCCGCCACGATCGCGCGCGCCACCGCCGGCGAAATATCTAATGCTCCCGGCACGATCAACGCCGCGCAACGAGGCAGGTCGGGGAGCTGCGCGGATAGGAGACGCGGGTGCAGCGCTGCCTGGTATCCGGCAACTGATTCGCGCAGGCAGTCTCCCTTCAGGTCGAGAAGCACCCAGCCCGCTGGCCGTCGCAGCTTTCCACCGACGCTCGTCGTCGCGCCGGCAGCAGTGACGAGGAAGTCCCTACGCGTCATGCCCATTTCAAAGCCTGCCGGAGATCAGGCGATCCATCGCCTGGGCCGTGTCGTAGAACTGTTGGTCCGGCGCGTAGCGGTAGCGCGCTTCCATCTCGGCGATGAGCCACCCGTCGTAGCCGACTTTTGTCAGCGCAGCGCGGATCGCGGGCCAGTTGTTGTCGCCCAGAAACAGATTCGTGTACACGCTCTGGTCGCCCGAGCGCCCACGGTGCTTCAGGACGTCTTTGAGATGAATGCGTGTGATTCTCGGTCCGTGCATCTCGATCCACTGCTCCGCAAAGCCGGTGTCGTGGATGTTGCCGACGTCGAGGTGGATGCCGACCGCGGGACTGTTCACGTCGTTCAGGAATTGCCAGAACTCGCGCGGGCTGAGGAGGAACCGCTGTTCGGCGTTACAGTTCTCGCAGCCGATCTTGACGCCGGCGCGGGCGGCGGTGTCGCCCAGGGGCCGTAACGCGTCCAGGCAGCGCTGGTACACTTCGTTGTACGGGACTTCATCGGTCACGAGCCCGGCGACCACCAGGATCGCGTCGCTGCCGAGCAATCTCGCGGTCTCGATCTGCCGCTCGACGATGCGCGCGGCCTGAGCGCGCCCGCGCGGATCGCGCGCCGAAAGCGGCGAGGCCCAATGCAGTCCGGTCGAGACGTTGGAGACCACGAGGCCGGCGTTCTCGACCTTGCGGCGCAGCTCGCGCACCTCGGCGTCGGTCGTGGTCATCTGGAACCACGGAACGTCACCCAGCCACAGCTCGATCCCGTCGAAGCCGGACTTCTTCACGAGATCGAGGCCACGCTCGAAGGCCCAATCCTTCGGAATCATGTTGTCGCCGATGGATTTTTTCATAACGCGCATCATACTTCAAAGGCAATGACTCGCGCCATTCGAATCATTCACATCGCGCTCGTGCTCGGGCTCGTGCTGATCGCGGGCATGTTCTTCGTTCTGCGACAGCGTACCGGTTTGATGCTCGGGGTCGGGC
Organism: Gemmatimonadales bacterium; assembly: GCA_036390255.1. Taxonomy (GTDB): domain Bacteria; phylum Gemmatimonadota; class Gemmatimonadetes; order Gemmatimonadales; family GWC2-71-9; genus 20CM-2-65-7. The sequence continues at coordinate 11,614 of DASWCE010000098.1, forward strand.
CGTTTCTCGGCGTGGTACTGGCGGCGATCGCCCTGGTGAATCTCACCCTGGCGCTGGGTTTTCTGGCACCAAGGCTTCCACGGCGGCCGGCGGATCAATCGCCTGACGATTACTGGATGCGGAACGAGACCCGCGGGGCCGCCATCATCTTATGGGCGCTGGTCGAGGGCGCAGGTCTGCTCTCTTGGATCGGATACCTCCTGACTGGGGCTTGGGTGCCGGCCGCCGTGGGCGTGCTCGCTGTTGCCGCGCTCGCCCTGCTGGGTCCGGCGCGATTCGAGGGTTCCTCAGGAGAGAGGGTCTGATGCCGCGAGCGTGGTTGATCGGAGTAGTGGTTGCAGTCGCCGGGTCTTGGGCAGGTGCGCAGACCGTGAATGTCTGGCCTCGCGTGGCGCTGACGACCCGCGCGTGCCACTACGCCGTCAAGCAGCTCACGCGGCGAGAACTATGAGGAGGGGGCGAATGCGCGCATCGATGTCGTTGTTGACTGTCATACTCGCGGTAGGACTCACCGGCTGCGGCGGGCGCCCTGCTGAACGGACGAGCGACAGCACGGCCGATACGACTGCGGTGTCGATACCTCCTCCCGAGCCCGTGACCGTCGTGGGTCAACGTCCGGCGATCGAAGAGGAGTACATCGTTCACGGCGCCTGTCCGTTTGAATGCTGCAAGTATGGCGATTGGACTCTGTTCGAGGGCGGCGCCTTACGGAGTGAACCCAACCAGGATGCGGACAGTGTCGGAAGCGTTGACGCCGGAGCGCGGGTCCACACCGACAGCGGCGTGATGGTCCTGCATCCACCTGGCGTCGGCGTGATTGCCGGCGACACCGCCTCCACGGCAGCGGGGCCGCGCGCTGGCGACACCGTCGAGGTCATCAGTTACACGGGACAGAAAGTCGCGCGCGTGCGGTGGCAGGGGCAGGAGCTCGAAAAACCACCCACTGGCGTCCACATGCTCCGGGACCCCGTCCAACGGTGGTGGGTGTACATCACCGATCCCTCGACGTTGCGCGGTGGCTGGCTGCTGGTGCAGGGTGTTCCTGCGGAGGGCGTCGGGGCACCGAATGCGTGCGGCGGCCACTAGCGCGCTGGCAGCGCTGCCGCTGGTGCTCGCCGCCGTCCCGAGCGCGGCCCAGCAACGCACGTACGCCAATCCGATCGACATCGACTACCGCTACAACTTCGAGCAGCAGAATCAGGGCATCTCGTATCGCTCCGGCGCCGATCCGGTCATCGTCGTCCAGCGCGGCAAGTATTATCTGTTCGAAACCATCGGCGATGGGTACTGGGAGTCGGAAGATCTGGGCACCTGGCGCCACATCATGCCCTCGCGCTGGCCGCTACTCGACGTCGTCGCACCGGCGGTGCTGTCGGTACGCGACACGATCTATCTGCTGCCGAGTTCGACGAGCCCGCTGCCGATCCTGATGCTCACCGACGCGGCCAGTGGGCGCGTGGAGTTTTACAATCGCCTCTTGCCCTGGCTGCCGCTCGCGCGAGCGCGCGAGGCGAACGTGCTCGCCAAGCCCGATTCAGTCCAACCGGGTCCGTGGGACCCTCAGTTCTTCTACGACTCAGACACCGACCGCTGGTTTCTCTATTGGAACTCGTCGAACGCGTACCCGCTGCACGTCATCGAGCTCGACAAGACGAAGCATCTCACCTACAGGGGCACGCCGAAGTGGCTATTCGGCTTGGATCCGGCGAATCACGGCTGGGAGCGGTTCGGCCAAGACCACCGTGACACGACGATTCATCCGTTCATTGAAGGATCGTGGATGACCAAGCACGGCGGGCGCTATTATCTGCAGTACGGCGCGCCGGGCACCGAATACAACGTCTATGCGACGGGCGTCTCCACGGCTGACGATCCGCTCGGCCCATTTACGGACGCGCCGTACAATCCAGTGGCGTACAAGCCAGGCGGTTTCGTGCAGGGCGCCGGCCATGGCAACACGTTCCAGGACGTCTACGGCAACTGGTGGAATACGGGCACGCCGTGGATCGGCGTGAACTGGAATTTCGAGCGGCGCATCGGACTCCATCCCGCCGGTTTTGATGCCGAGGGGCAGATGTACGTCGACACGCGGTTCGGCGACTTTCCGCACTGGCTGCCGACGAAGGCCGCTCAGAGGGGCGCAGAGTTGCTCACCGGCTGGATGTTGCTGTCGTATCGCAAGCCGGTCACCGCATCGTCCCGGCGCGACAGCTTTCCGCCCAGTAACATTGTCGACGAGAATCCGCGCACGTTCTGGGTTGCCCAGGAAAATCGCCCCGGCGAGTGGCTCACGATCGATCTTGGGCGAGTGTACGAAGTGAAAGCGGTGCAGGTCAACTACGCCGATTACGAGTCGCGATTGTTTGGCAACGATTCCACCGTCTATACACGCTTTCGTGTTCACTCATCAGTCGACAGTCATCAGTGGACAACCGTCGCTGATCTCTCACATGAGATGCACGATCACCCAGACGCCTACATCGAGCTGCCGGCGCCCACGCGTGCCCGCTACGTCCGCTACGAGCACATTCACGTTGGCGCCGCGAACCTCGCCATCAGCGACCTCCGCGTCTTCGGCAACGGGTCGGGTTCGCGACCGAAGACACCGGCGGGGCTCACGGCGCGGCGCCGGCAGGATCAGCGCGATGCGATCATCACCTGGCGCCCCGTGTCAGGGGTCGTCGGCTACAACGTGCGCTGGGGCATCGCCCCGGCGAAGCTGTACGAGACCTATCAGCGCTTCGCCGATCAAGGGACGACGCTCGAGCTGCGCGCGTTGACGGTGGGGCAGGCATATTGGGTCGCGATCGAGAGTTTTGACGAGAATGGTGTGTCAGCGCTGAGCCCGCCCATCGCGATTCGTTAGATTCGTTCTCGGAGGTATAAGAATGTTCTTTCCCAGCTGGGCGCTCGGCGTCGCGATCATACTCATCGCCATTCAAGTCGGTCGCGCGATCTCGGGAAAACACGCGCGGGACCGTCGCGAGCTACCGTCTGACAGCGAGATCAACGAGCTGCGTCAGAACCTCGACGCGATGCAAAACCGAGTCGCCGAGCTGGAAGAGCGGGTCGACTTCGCCGAGCGGTTACTGGCCAAGCAGCGCGATGCGGATCGGCTGAGCTCGTGACTATGGGGCCTAGGGGGCGACGGCCACCGGCTGCGTTACGAACCCCAACGCCCCACGTCCCAGTTGGCCGTAGTAGTCATCGCCCCAGCAGTAGACCGTACCGGCGCTCGTAACCGCGCAGCTGTACGCAGCACCCGCTTCAATCGCAGTGAAGGTGAACCCTCCCGACACGGCGACGGGTACGTTCGTGCCGCCGTTCGGCCCGGTGCCGAGTTCACCACTGTTGTTACTGCCCCAGCAATACGCCACACCGGCGTTGGTAAGACCACACGTGTGCCCGCCGCCCGCGGAGATTGCGGTGAAATTGAGACCGCCCGAGACCGGCGTGGGAAACAAGCTTCTCGTCATTGATCCGTTGCCGAGCTGTCCCGATTCATTCGCGCCCCAGCAGTACGCGGCTCCTGAGCTTACCAGCCCACACACATGTCCCGCGCCGATCGTCAGCGTCCGAAGCGCGAGTCCGCTGGCGGCGGGTTTGGGAACGAGGCTGTTCGCATTCGAGCTATCGCCGAATTGGCCCGAGTTAGCACCCCAGCAGTACGCAGATCCCGTGCTCACCAACCCGCACGAAATGAAGACACCCGTCGCGATCGCACTGAATGTCAAACCGCCCGACACCGGTACCGGTGTCTGCCGGAAAGTCGTCGAACTATCGCCGATCTCGCCGAGAACATTCGCTCCCCAGCAATACGCTGCACCCGATGTCGTGAGGCCACAGGTGTGCCACAGTCCCGACGCGATCGACGTGAATGTCAGACCGCCAGCGACGGGAGCGGGTTGGTAATAAAGCCCACCACTCGATCCAATGCCGAGTTGCGAGAGGCCATTGTCGCCCCAACAGTATCCGGTGCCGGCAGTCGTGACCGCACACGTGTGCGACAAACCCGGCGAAATCGTCCGGTACGCCCGACCACCGTAGACTGAGTCGGGAACGGCGCTCGCCGGCTGCGTCGAGTTATTTCCCAGCTCGGCGTCGTTGTTGTTGCCCCAGCAAAATGCCGAACCCGTGCCGGTCAGTGCGCACGTGTGCGAGCTGTTCGGACCGAGGGCCAAGGTACCGACGCCCGTTAGACCGTTCACGGGTGTCGGCGTCGCGACCCGTTCGAGTGGCCGGCCGAGCTGGCCGAAACGATTGCTGCCCCAGCAGTACGCCACGTCGTTGGTCGAGAGGCCGCAGGTGTGCAGCGCGCCTGCGGAGATCGTGCGGAAGCTCAGGCCCCCGTTAACGGCACTGGGACCGAATTGTTGGATGGTATCGCCGTTGCCCACTTCTCCATTCTTATCCCTGCCCCAACAGTACGCCGCGCCCGTGCTCGTGAGTCCACACGTATGCGCGCCGCCCGCAGCGATGTGTGTGAAGAGGTGAGCCCCCAGGATTTGTACTGGCGCGGGGTATGAGAGCGCGAGGTTCCCCGCCTGACCGTCCGAGTTTGCGCCCCAACAGTAGGCTGTTCCGGACGAGCCTATGGCGCACGTGTGGCCCGCTCCCGCGGTAATGGCAGTGAACGTCAAGCCCCCGGACACCGCTAACGGCACCCCGCTCGGGTTTTGAGACGAACCACTCCCGAGCTGTCCGTAGATGTTGCCTCCCCAACAGTAGGCCGCGCCGGATTTCGCGATGCCGCATGTGTGGTCGCCCCCGGCCGCAAGCGTGCTGAATGACAATCCTCCAGAGACGGCCGTGGGAACCAGCCGTCTTACCGTATCGCCGGTGCCCAGCTCTTGGAGCTCGTTGCTTCCCCAGCAATACGCCGCTCCATCGCGTGTGAGAGCACACGCGTGATTGGTTCCCGCCGCCAAACCGACGAAGCTAAGACCGCCGGAGACGGGACCAGGCACGGATGCATTTTGTACGGTCGTCCCGCTTCCCAGCTCGCCGCCGATGTTCGTACCCCAGCAGTAGGCTGCGCCGTCGCGATCTAACCCACACGTATACGATCCGCCGGCGGCGATCGTCGTAAACGCGATGCCCCCGGAAACGGGAACCGGTGTGACGCTGCTGGTCGTCGAGCCATCGCCGAGCTCACCCGAGCTGTTGTCACCCCAACAGGATGCGGACCCGGTGGACGCGAGCCTGCAGGTGTGTGCCCCACCCGTGGCGATCATCGGCTGGACTGGTGGGGACGGACTCGTCGAGTCGCTGCACGCGGCTGCGATGGCCGCCACCAGGAGGAACGAAATACGCACGCGGGACAACATAGCGCCTCTGGTGATCAGCGCTCCTGATAGATAGGAAGCTCGACGTACGACGCCTGCGCACCCGACCGATAAATCCGCTGCGTCGCCGTCCGGAAGTCGGCGGCTTTCGCCTCAAAAATATTCGGCACGAACGTCTGCGGGTTGCGATCGATGATCGGGAACCAGGTGCTCTGCACCTGGACCATGATGCGGTGGCCCTTCAGGAAGCGGTAATCCTGCGTGTGTAAGTCAACCGTGTACTCGCGCACGCGATTGGGGACGATCGCCGCGGGCCGCTCGAACCCGGTGCGGAAGCGCCCCCGCAGCACGTCATTCGCGACCATGAGCTCATACCCGCCAGTCACCCGCGGCGCGCCAGCGTTCGAATAGTCCTCCGGATAGACATCGATCAACTTCACGATCCAGTCGGCATCGCTGCCGGTCGTGCTGGCGAAGAGGTGAGCGGCGATGGCGCCGCGAATCACGACGTCCTCCTCGAGCGGCGGCGTTTCCCAGCTCAGCACGTCGGGCCGGTGATCCACGAAGCGCTGGTCCTGCAGCAGCCACGTGTACCAGCCACTGCCCTTGGCATAGTAAGTCGGTTGAACTGGCCGGTTGCGATAGGGCACGGGATTGGCGGGATCGGAGACATAGCTGTCGAATGCCGGCCTGCGGGCGGGCGGAGCCTCGAAGCTGAGCCCACGACGCTCACGGAAATAGAGCTTCCGGCGCGTCACATGCGCCCGCGCCGGCCAGGCGTCGTTGCGGACCCAGGCGTTCGCGCCGCTCTCGAACGTGAGCGCCTCGGGCAGGTTCAATGGTCCTTTGTCTTTGAGGTAGTGCGCGAAGAAGGGCGCCTGCACGCTGTCGCGGAAGTACTCGCCGGTGTTGCTCGCGAAGTCGATGTTGCCGAGCTGGCGTCCCGGGCCGCCGGCCCAGCCGCCGTGATTCCACGGACCGACGACAAGGAAGTTGACGCTCGCCGAGTCGTGCGGCTCCATCGCTTCGTAGATCCGAATTGGACCGACGAAATCCTCTTGGTCCCACCAGCCGGCGACGTTGAGCGTTGGCACCGTGGTCTTAGTGAGGTACGTCGTCAGCGCCTGCACTTTCCAGAAATCATCGTGATTGGGGTGCGCCACGAAGTTATTCCAGCTCGGCAATTTGCCGTGCAAATACCGCGCGTTGGCATTGCTCAACGGCCCCAGCTCGAGATACCAGTCGTAGGTGTCGTAGCGACCGAAGTCGAAGGAGCTGTTGGTGTCCGACGCCTCGGTCAGCACCGCGTACTCAAAGCCGTAGCTCAGCCGGAACGCGCCCTGATGGTGAAAATCGTCGTTGAGGAACATGTCGTCGGGCGAAGCCTGCGGGGACGCAGCGCGCAGCGCGGGATGCGGATCGATGAGCGCCTCTCCCGTCGTCCAGCCGTCGTAGGAAATGCCCAACATCCCCACGCGACCGTTGTTATTGGGAATGTTGTGAATCATCCACTCGATCGTGTCGTACGCGTCGGTGCTTTCGTCCGAGCCGTGCGTCGCGCGGTGGTCCGGCTTGCGCTGCATCACGAACGTGCCCTCGGAGCCAAATCGCCCGCGGATGTCCTGGAAGGCGAAGATGTAGCCCTCTTTCACCAGCGCTTGGTAATAGCTGCCGAACGCGCCGTCCGCGTGTTCGATCCCGTACGGCGTGCGCGCAAAAATGATCGGCAGCGGCATCGTGGTGTTCCGAGGCACATACCAGGAGGTGTGCAGCTTCACGCCGTCGCGCATCGGCACCATCGCTTCGTGGCGCTCGAAAGAGGCGGTGTCCTGCGCGGCGACCTGAACGGTGACGACCGTCGTGACGATGAGCAGACTGGCGATGCGGAGCATGCTAGCGCGGCAGGTTGAGGCTCTGCAGGTAATCCGAAACCAGATAGGCCGGCACCGCGAAGATGATCTTACCATTCGACTCCCGCTCTCCGCCGTACAACACGGCAATCACCTTTCCGTCCCGATCGAAAATTGGGCTCCCCGACGAGCCGGGCGCCCCGTACGCGTCCACCTGCACCACGGACGTAAGCGACTTGCTCACCGTCCCCACGGTCAACGTCGGCTCGGCGATCGGCTGGCCGCCTTGCGACTCCATGGGCAGATCGAACCCGAGCGGATAGCCGAGGATCGCGACCGGATCGCCGCGCTCGAGACCCTCGCGACTCCGCGCGAGCCCCGCGACGCGCGGCGTCCCACCTTTGATCAGCACCCGGAACACCCCGATATCGGCGTCCGGCGAGTTGCCGATCAACTCGGCACGCCAGAACTGCGTGCTGCCCGAGAAGATCACGCCGAGGCGTCGCGGCGTCTTCGTGCCGTCTTCGCCCGCCAGGATGTGTTTGTTCGTGACCATCGTGCCCATCGAGTCGACCGAGAAGGCGGTGCCACTGAAGCGCTCGCCGTCGGTGTACTCGACCAGCACGATTGCGACGGCGTCCTGATTGCGGTGCGAGATCGCGCGGTAATTGACCCCCGTCCCTACGGCGCCTGCGAGGGCGCGCTGCCGCCGCTCGGCGGCGTCGAGCTCGGTCCGCAGCCGTGCCACCGAGGAGGCATCCCCGCCCGTCGCGTCGAGCTCGCGCCGCAGCCGCGCGGTTTCGTCCTGTGCCGCCTTCAGGGCATCCTGAACGCCTTTTAGCTGGCTCTGAAACTCGGTCGTCAATGCGCGAGACTCGCGCATCAGGGAGTCGGCGCGCAGTTGCAGCTCCAGCAGCTCGCTCGCGCGTCGCCGGCCATCCAGTTGCAGCCACGTGAAGCCGGTGCCGACGATCAGCAGCAGCGCGATGAGGGTCTTGGTCGTGCGTCGCAGCTGCGCCGTCTGGCGCGCCACCTCGACCGCGATGCGCACGCCGGTGCTCTGTCGTGGCGCAGTCGGCCGCGGCGCCCCACCCGACGAGGTGGGCTCCGCCAGCGCCTCCACTGCCGTCGTGGGCGGAAGATCGGAATCGCTTTCGATGACCGCGAACTCGAGCGCTGGCCCATTCGTGCCAAAGCCGATGACGTCGCCGCCCTTGAGCAGTGTGTCGCCGGTGATCCGCTGCCCGTTCACGAAGGTCCCGTTGCGGCTGCCGAGATCCTGCAGCACGAAGCCTTCGGTCTTGCGCACGATGGCGGCGTGGCGCGACGAGACGTCGAGGTCCCGCTCGGCGTCGAAGCGCACATCGGAGAGCGGGTGGCGGCCGAGTCCGATGTAGCCTTTGCGGAAAGCTTCCACCTGTCCCGCGCGGGCGCCGGAAAGAAACTTGAATTGGGCTTTCACTGATTCCGCGTGAAGTACCAGACCACCGCGGCGATAGCCGCGATAAGAAGGAGCACCGTCGTCGTCATGCGATTGCGTGCTTCCTTGTTGGACACCGGCGGCCGGCTGCCCTTATAGATCGGAACGGGCTCGGTACTGGTCTCGGTGTCTATCAGCGGGTAGACCTGATGGCCGACGTCGTCTTGCGTCCCGCCATCCGAGGAGCGCAGGCCCTCACCGCCGAAGCGCGCGATGACCACGGTGATGTTGTCCGGCCCGCCGCGCTGGTTGGCGAGCGCGATCAGCTTGTCGCACGCCGCGCTCAGGTCGGGCGTCGTGGTGACGATCTGCGCGATCTCTTCCTTCTTGACCTGTCCCGACAGGCCGTCGGAGCAGAGGACCAGGATGTCGCCGCGCCGCACTTCCTGATGCGTCAAGTCGACTTTGACTTTTGGATCCGGGCCGAGGGCCTGGAGAATGATGTTGCGGCGCTCGCTCTGCGCCGCTTCTTCTTCAGTCAGCTCGCCCGCTTCCACCAGGCGTTGCATCAGCGATTGATCTTTGGTGATCTGATGCGCCTGGCCGCCGCGAATGAGATACGCGCGACTGTCGCCGACCTGCGTGAGATACAGGTGATCATTCAGCACACCCGCCGCCGTGGTCGTCGTTCCCATGCCGCGCACCTCCGGATGCGCCTTGGCGTGCGCGTGAATACTGGAGTTGGCGACCTCGACCGCCTCCTTCAGCCGGTACGCGAACCGCTGCGGGGTCACTTCGTCCTCGGCGTTCCACGTTTTCACGAGGTGCGCGTAGATCGTGTCCGTCGCCATCTCGCTCGCCAGCTCGCCGGCCGCCGCGCCCCCCATGCCGTCGGCGACCACGAGAAGGGTGCCGCGCGGGCCGATGTCGTGCTGCCGCACGTCCGGCTGCAGCGAGGCCGCTTTCCGCGTCAGGTCGGCGACGAGAAATCGGTCTTCGTTGTGGTCGCGTGTGCGGCCGAGATCGGTCTTGGCGAAGACCTCGACGCGGATGGCCTTGTTCGAGCGCCCGAACATTACGGTTGGTGTTGCCGCAAATCGCGTTCGATGGCAGAACGCAAATTGCTGTACGTAGAATCGTTCGGTGAATGACGGACGGCGGTCACGATCCAGTCATGGGCGTTGCGCAGGTCTTGCACCTTCAGCAGGTACAGCTGAGACGTGATGTAGGCGGCGTACGCCTTTGCCCGCTCCTGTCCCGACGCACGGTAGATCGCCTTCGCTGAATCCACGAGCGAGTCTCCAGGCCAGTCGTCCATGAGGTCGACAAGATGATTCAGCGCCCGCTTGCCGGCTGCGTCGTCGTACCGGGTCGCGGTCGATGGTGGCGGCGCGGCTGGAGGCAGCGTGCGACGGCCGCTGTCTCGGACGGGCAGCGTGGTGATCCCTCCAGATTGCCTCCCGACCTGATTTGCCGCTGTGCTGTGAGCCACGGTGTCGGAGGGATTGGCGCCCGCCTTACTGCCGCCGTTCAGCATGACCCAAACGCCGCCGCCGCCGAGAACCACAACGACACCCGCGACGATGGGGACGAGCGACCGCTTCTTGACGGGAACCGGCTTCTGCGCCGAGATCCGCTTCGTAGGCCCGCCGCCGGTGCTGTCGAGCAGCTGCGTCTTTCCTTCTATATCCCCCCTCGAGCGCGTGTGCGGCACAGCGCCCTCGACGGGACGTCCCGTCACGGCGGCGACGTCCGCCGCGAACTTCGTGACCGTTTGATAACGCTCCATCGGCGTCCGCGCGAGCGCGGTGTCCAGCACCGGCTGTAACCCGGCGGGGAACGAGAGATCCGGCCTAGCCTCGGCGAGCTTCACGGGCTCGTCGGTCAGGCGCTTGATCATCGTCTCCTGCACCGACGTCGCTTGGAACGGCAGTCCTCCGGTCAACATCCGATAGAAGACGAGCGCCAGCGAGTACAGATCGCTCCGGCCGTCGAGGTTGTCGCCCGACAACTGCTCGGGGCTCATGAACTCGGGGGTCCCGACGACCAGGCCGGTTTTGGTGACTTTCTGGCCGGCATCATCGCCACCCACCGCTTTTGCGATCCCGAAATCCACGACCTTCACGGTGTCGCCACCGCCTTTGCGCCGGGTCAACATGATGTTGTCCGGCTTCAAGTCGCGGTGGACAATGCCGAGATCGTGCGCGGCCTGGAGCGCGTCCGCGGTCTGCAGGAAAATCGCGGTGGCGCGGGGCAGGGGAAGCGCGCCTTCTCGCTCGAGCACCTCGGTCAGCGGCTCGCCCTCGATGAACTCCATCGCGAGGTAGATCAGCCCGTCGGGCGTTTCGCCGAAGTCGTAGATCGCGCAGACGTTGGGATGGTTGATGCGGCTGGCGTTCGCTGCCTCGCGGTTGAAGCGCGCGACGGCATCGGGGTCGTGCACCATCGAGGGATTCATCACCTTGATGGCGCTGCGTCGTCCCATCTTCACGTGCTCGGCGAGGTAGACCTGACCCATTCCGCCTTCGCCGAGCTTCTTGACGACGTGGTAGCGATCCGCGACCACCTGGCCGACCAGATCATTCGCCGGCGCCGCGGATCGCAGCGTCTGCCCGTCGTTCGGGCAGAACTTCACGTCATCGGGATACTCGGTGGAGCAGACCGGGCAGATCTTCATGCCGAGACGACTGCTCCCGGTAGCTCGATGCGCAACAGCTTGTCACCGACCATGATGCGCGAACCGTGTTGCAGCGGCATCACGCCGCGGGCCGCGATGGCCACACCGTTGCGGCTGTGGTCGTCCACCAGGACGAAGTCCGCATCTTCGGAGCGCACGGTGGCGTGCTGCGCGCTCATCGAGGGATCGTACGGGAAGATCCAGTCACCGCGCTCGCGTCCGATGTGAATGTCGCGACCCGGCGAGAGCTGGATGACGTCGCGCGAGCTGCCATCGGTGCGCAGCTGCGTGAGGCTGGCGATGTCGGCACTCGGCACCATGCTGCCCAGGCGCTTTGTGGCATCGGCTTCGGCGCTGTGTGGACCCGGATAGCCGAGCCGCTTGAAGCGCAGCACCTGTGACCCAATGAGAATCAGGTCACCGTCGGTCAGGAGATAAGGGCCTTCGAGAAAGACCCAGGTGCCGTTGCGGCTGCCGAGGTCACGCACCTCGAGTCGCCCTTCTTCCCACGACAGTTTGGCGTGGAGCGGAGAGAGAAACTGATCTTCCGGGAAGCGGATATCGCCTTCTGTGCGGCCGATCGTCGTGGTCGACTGCTTGCGGACGAAACGCGCCACCTCGGTGTCAATCTCGGAAATCAAAACCAACGTCAGGGCGTAATCGGAGCGTCTGTCGGGAATGATCCGGCGGTCGTGCGCTGCTCCCGCCCCTCCGGCGCCCGCGCTTTGCCCGGCGGGAACGGATCCGCACAGCGGACAGGGACCATCCGCAGGGGCGCCTCCTCCCGCTGCTGGACCGCTCGTGCGGGAAACCAAACTCTCCCCGGCGCTCCCGCCTCCACCGGAGGCAACGGCAGCACGGGCGGCCGCCGCTTTGGTCAGCGGCTTGCCGCAATCAGAGCAGAATTGCGCGCCGGCGTCGTTCTGTCGGCCGCAATATTGGCAAGCGCCCGGGGCCATAAAGTTAGGTGGCCCAATCTATTGCTGAACGCTAGCTTGCGCCACATGCGACTCGCTCGGATCGCGCTCCTCGTTACTGCGACGGGCTGCGCCGCTTCCACCGCAGCCCGTCGCGACTCTTCCCCGACCGGTCCGGTCCCCAATTTACCCGAGCCACTTCACCTCACCATCGTCTATCCCGACACTGCCGACCCGATTCAGGCGCAGGATTCGTCATTCCTGTTCGGTAGCGTGGGCCGCGGCCGTAGCGATGTGGTGTTGTCGATCAACGGATTCCCTGTGCACGTCGCGCCCAACGGCAGCTGGCTCGCCTGGCTCCCGCTGCCGACGCATGTGCCGTTCAAAGTAGAAGACGAGGAGCGGAGCCTCACGCTGCGAGTGTACGGCGTCGCTTCGGACGTGAACTGGATGCAGTACGGCGGTACCGATCCGTACGTGACGCGCATGAGCTATGCGCAGCCCGCCGCCGATGAGGTGACAATCACGTTATCGCTTGCGGGACCGGTGTGGGGCTATCGTACGCGGTGGGGTGGTCGTGATCTGCTGCTTGAGATTCGCCGGCCGCCCGTGATCGATCCGCGCCGGCCGGTCGCCGGGCGTACGATCGTCCTCGACCCGGGCCATCCACCGCTGGGCGCGAAGGGACCGGCGGGCCTGTGGGAGCCGGTCGCCACGCTCGCGGTCGCCCAGCAAGCGAAGACGCTGCTCAAGCAGGCGGGAGCGCGCGTGCTGTTGACGCGCACCGACTCGACGCCGGTCGACTTGTTTCCGCGCACCCGGTTTGCCGAGGAGCACGACGCCGACGTGCTCGTCTCGATCCACGCCAACGCGCTGCCCGATGGCGTGAATCCCTTCGTCAATAACGGGACCAGCGTGTACTACTTCCATCCGCGCAGTGCCGCGCTCGTTCGCAATCCCTGGATGCCCTCGGCGCTGACGGAAGGGTTGTTCATGATGATTCCGGAACAGGAGGCGATGCTCCTGACGCCTGAAGGCCGCATGCGGTACGCGCTTGGTGTGGTGCGGGGGATTGAGGAGTTCTTGCGAGAGATGGCTCGATAATGCGGAATGTGAAATTCGGAATGCGGAATCGCGGAACGACGTTCGCTCGCCAATTCCGCATTCCGCATTTCGCATTCCGCATTTTGTTTGCACTCGTCCTCAGCACTCCTGCCGCCGCCCAGGATCCATCCGGACATTGGCGTACCCTCCACACCCAGCACTTCCGCGTCCATTTTCGCCCCGACTATCGCGCGCGCGCCGTAGAAGCCGCGCGTGAAGCCGAACGGGCGTATCGGCTGCTCTCGAGCGAGCTGCACCCGCCGCGCGGCATCATCGACCTGACGCTCTCGGACGACGTCGATGCGGCGAACGGCTTTACGACCGTCTTCCCGTCGAATCGCTTCACGATCTTTCTCACGCCGCCCGTCACCGACCCCGGATTGCAGAACTACGACAGCTGGGAACGACTCGTGATCGTGCACGAGCTGACGCACGTCTTCCATCTCGACCGGTCCCGGGGACTCTGGGGGACGCTGCAATCGATCTTCGGTCGCGTGCCCGGATTCTTCCCCAATCAGTATCAGCCGAGCTGGGTGATCGAAGGGTTGGCGACGTACTATGAGTCGCGCTTCACGACTGGCGGCCGCGCCGACGGCACGTTTCACCGCGAGATCGTCGCCGCCGATGCGGCGGCGGGTCGCGCGCGATCGCCGTGGAATGCACTGTATTTTTCGCGCTGGCCGGACGGGCTCGGGCCGTACGCCTACGGCAGCCGGTTCTGGGATTACCTGGCGCGGACGACCGGCGATTCGGTGATCCCGCATTTCATCGAGGCGACCAGCGGACAGTTCATTCCATTTCGTATTGGGCGCCCGCTGCGCCACGCCGGTGTGCCCAACGCACTGACGGAGGTGTGGTCCCGCTCCGTTGCTGCCGCCGCGCCGGCCTCCGATCGCTCGACGACACGCAGCCAGCTCATCGATGGGCAGCTGCGCTACCAGCCGGTCCCGCGCGTTGCTCCGAATGGCCCCTCCCGCCTGGCGTATGTCCACGACGACTGGCGCGGCGCGCGACGGTTGCGCGTCATCGATCCCGCGACCGGCGCCGTGCTCCGGTCGCACCGGGTCAACGGTCAGGTGAGCTACGACTGGCTCGGCGACACGTTGATCGTCGCGCAGCTGGACTACACCAGCCGGTGGACCGTGCGCAGCGATCTCTGGCGCTGGACGCCGGATGGCGCCTGGACGCGCCTCACGACCGGCGCCCGCCTGATGGAACCGCGCGCCGGCGGTGGCGTGCTGTCGACGCTGCAGCTCACGGCCGGCGCTGAAGCGCCGACAAGCGGAGTCCGCTCGAGCGAGGCGACATGGGGACCCGCCGTTCCCTCACGCGACGGTCGCTGGATCGTGGCTTCACGCAATCTCGATGGCCGGTGGGCGCTGGTCCGCTGGCGCGCCGCGACGCCGGCGTCTGTCGAAGTGCTCGCCCAGGCGGCAGCGGGAAGCGTCATCGCGGACCCGGTGTGGGCGCCCGACGGCAGCGTCCTGTTCGTGATGGAAGCCAACGGCTTCCCGCAGATTCATCGCTGGCGCGAAGCAGACAGGATCACCCAGCTGACCGCCGAGCCGCTCGGCGCGCACGCGCCGGCACCGCTCTCCGACGGTCGCATCGCCTTCGCCACGATGGGCAACGACGGCTGGGAGCTGCGCGCGGTCACGCCCGCCGCGCTCCCCCCTCGAGCCGTGACGTTGCCGGCATCGCTGCCCTTCGACTCAGCTCCACCAGTCGCGATGCGCGAGACTGGCTACGCCTCGTGGGGATCGCTCCGGCCGCATTTTTGGATTCCGCTCGGCTTCGATGCCGCGGAGGCCGGCCGCTTCCTCGGTGTGGCGACCGCGGGGGCGGATGCGGTCGGACGCTACGCCTACGTCGCCGAAGCGCTGGTCTCCGGATCGCCCCCCCCCGCCCGCGCCCAGGGCTACTTCTTCCTGGTGAGTCAGGCGCTGGGCGATCCCACGCTCGACTTTTACATCTCCAATGACTGGTCGTTGATCGGTATCGATCGCACCGGGCACGTGGTCTCCTCGGAGCATCGTGAGGGCTCGATCGGCGCGACCGTGCTGGCCCACCGCTGGCGCAGCTTCGTCTCGCTGCGCGTCGCTGCGGAATATGAAGGAAGGCGATTCGTCTCCGTTCCCGATACGAACCTCGCGGACATTTGCTTCGGCTGCATCGATCGCGATCGCGTTGGCGGATCCGCGACATTGGCGTTTGGATCCGTGGTAGCGGCGCCGCTCACCGTGTCGCTGCAGGACGGTGCGACCGCCGCATTTCTGTATCGACGAAAAGAAGAGCAGGGCTCGGACCGCTGGCTCAACGAGGTGCGTGCCCGCGGCAATCTCTATGTGCGCGCCGGTCCGCGGATGGGATTCGCGTATCCCGTGCTCGCGATCCGCGGCGCGTTGGGCGCGCTCGACGGACCGATTCCCGATCGCCTTTCGGTGGGTGGTGTGTCGTCCGGCGGCGTGAACTTCGGATTCGGACAGGAAGGCGCCTCGCTCCGGTCGTTTCCGGTGCGCGGGTATATCGGAGGCGCGTTGCACGGGCGCCGCGCGGCGACGCTCACCGCGGAGTACCGCATGCCCGTCACCTTGCTCGGCGGGTTGCTGGGTCACCTGCCGCTCGGCGCCGACAAGCTCGCCTTCGCGGTGTTCGGCGATGTGGGGGACGCGTGGGATGTAGGTGAGGAGCCGCGCCTGCATCGCCTGCGCTCGGTGGGCGCGGAGTTGATCAGCGACATGACAATCAGCTACGATCTGCCGTTGCGGGTTCGGCTCGGTGTCGCGCAGCCGGCGACCGGTCATCCTCGGGTCTACGCCGCCTTCGCTGCCGATTTCTGATTTTTTCGGCGCACCAGCGCGTCAGTCTGTTGACCCGTCTTAGGGCGAACCCTAAGTTAGCGCGGACCCCTGGAGATCGGATTGTACTGCTCCCGCTGCGGCACCCAGAATAAGGACACCGCGAAGTTCTGCGACTCTTGCGGCCTCGATCTGACCGCGGCGACGCCCACGGGCGTTCGTGTCGAGGCGCCCGACATCGCGGAAATCGATATGGTGCGGCAGGAGCTCAACGAGGAATACGAGATCCTCGAAGAGCTCGGTCGCGGCGGCATGGCGATCGTGTTCAAGGCGAAAGAAAAGCAGCTCGACCGCGAAGTCGCGATCAAGGTGCTGCCGTTCTCCCTGGCGTTCGACAGGGAATTCGTCGAGCGCTTCCAGCGCGAAGCCCGCACGTCGGCGAAGCTCGAGCATCCGAACATCATCCCGATTTATCGCGTCGGAAAATCTGGCCGGATCATCTACTTCGTCATGAAGTTCCTGCGCGGGAAGCCGCTCTCCAGCATTCTGGCGTCGCGCGGCTCCCTGCCTCCCGCCGAGATCAAACGCATTCTCATCGACGTCTCGCGCGCCCTCTCGTACGCCCATAAGAAGGAAATCGTCCACCGCGACATCAAGCCCGACAACATCATGTTCGACGAACATGGGCACGCGGTGGTCACCGACTTCGGGATCGCGAAGGCGGCGTCCGGCGGCAAGCTGACCGGCACCGGGATGTCGATCGGGACCCCGCATTACATGAGTCCCGAGCAGGCCAAGGCGCAGGCGCTCGACGGCCGCAGCGACATCTACTCGCTCGGTGTGGTGGGCTACCAATGCCTCACGGGCGGCGTGCCGTTCGACGGCGAGGATTCCTTCTCCATCGGCTACAAGCACATCATGGAGGAGATCCCGACCCCGCCGCTCGAGAACCAGGAAAAGCGCCAGCTGTTCGAAATCATCCGCAAGATGATGGCGAAGACGCCGGCGCAGCGCTTCCAGAACGCCGACGAATTGATCACGGTGCTCGAGGGCGGACGCTCCGTCTCGTTCACCACGGATGCGACACAAGCGCTGCCGTCGATGTCCGGCGCGCGGCTCGCCTCGGCCCCCACGACGCCGCTGCCGCGTGCGACCGGCACGCGTCCACCCGTCGATGGCGCCGTCGGGGCGCCGCTGGTTGGTGAGCGACCGCGTCGCTCCGTCCTCTCGGGACTGCTGCTGTGGCTCGTCATCGTCGGCGCGGTGTTCGGTGGCGGCGGGTTCTACGCGTACAAACAGGGGCTGATCTTCGCCAAGTCCCCGGCGAGAACGACGGACTCCACCGCCGCACGGGATACGACCCGGCTTGCCGCGGCCGACAGCACGAAAGCGCAGGGAGACACGAGTCACGCGGCAGCTCCTCAGCCACCGCCACCGCCGGCTGAGGGCACGCCGGGCCGCCTGGTCTTGCAGAACCTGCCGCAAGGCGCCCGCGTCAGCATTGACGGCCAGCAAGTGCGCGGGAATCAGCTCGACTTGCCACCCGGCGTCCGGCATCTGACGGTGCGCGCCACCGGCTACCAGACCTACGACCGTCAAGTGATCATCACCGCCGGTGAGACGCACAGCATGCGGGTGGACATGCAGACCAGCGAGGATGCCGGCGGGCCCTGCGACCAGTATGGACCTGCGTACAATCAGGACAACCTCTGCTTCGACACGCGTCCGCTGCCGCTGTCGCCGACCTTGATCCCGGTCGCCCCCGATGCGCCGGTCTTTCCGCGTCAGGCGATCCTGCTGGTGCGGGTCTCGCGTAATGGCACGACGATGGAGGCGCGGGTGTTCGTGCCTTCTAACGTCGAGACTTTCAACAATGAAGCCCTCGACATGGCCAGGAACCTGCGCTGGAATCCGGCTCAGAAGAACGGCGAGCCGACCGAAGCGTGGGTACAGTGGCCGTTCCAGCCTGTACGCCAATAAGCCACAAGCCCAAAATCGATCCGACCGCGTTCATCGCGCCGAGTGCCGTCGTGATGGGAGAGGTGACGCTCGGACCGCGTTCGAGCGTGTGGTATCAGGCCGTGCTCCGAGGCGACATGGCCCCGATCGTGATCGGGGAGGCGACCAACCTGCAAGACGCTACGATCGTGCATGTGGATGAGGGGAAACCGGCGCTGATCGGTGCCCGCGTGGGGGTGGGGCACCGGGTCATTTTGCACGCGTGTACCGTGGAGGACGAGTGCCTGATCGGGATGGGGTCTATCCTTCTTAATGACGTGCACGTGGGGACGGGGAGCGTGATCGCCGCCGGAGCCGTCGTGCCGGAGGGGATGCGCGTGCCCCCCGGCTCGCTCGTCATGGGAGTACCGGCGCGTGTCGTGCGTCACGTGGACGATGGTCTGCGCGCGCGGATCAAAGAAACGTGGGAGCACTACGTCGAGCAGGCCGCGCGGCATCGCAGCGGAGCTTTTCCGGTCGAGCGAACAACTTTGTGATGTTGATACTCGGAGTGCGAGACACGACGACACGAGTCTTCAGTCTTGCCCGGCTCCAATCACGCGCCTACCTTGGGCCTCCACGTTCCGTTAACTTCCTTAATTCAACTCGATTCGCCGTGAGATGCGCATGACCGTATCTGAGGCTCGGCTTGATCTGAACGCCAATGCCCTGACCGTCCTCGAGCGCCGCTACCTCGTGAAGGACGACCAGGGGAAGCCGGTGGAGCGCCCCCTGGACCTGTTCTGGCGTGTCGCGCGCACCATTGCCGCGCCCGACCGTACCTACGGCGCTTCAGATCGGGCGGTGGAAAGCCTCGCCGAGACATTCGTCGAACTCATGGCGACGCGGGTGTGGATGCCCAACTCTCCCACCCTGATGAACGCCGGCCGGCCCCTCGGCCAGCTGTCGGCCTGCTTCGTGCTGCCGGTGGAGGACGCCCTCTCGAATGGGCGCTCGGGCATCTACGACACACTCCGAGCGATGGCGCTGGTGCATCAGTCGGGTGGCGGGACCGGCTTCTCCTTCTCGCGGCTGCGCCCCAAGAATGACGTGGTGCGCTCCACCATGGGCGTCGCCTCCGGGCCGGTCTCGTTCATGAAGCTGTACGACGCCTCGACTGACGTCGTGAAGCAAGGTGGGACCCGGCGCGGAGCGAACATGGGCATCCTGCGCGTGGATCACCCGGACATCCTGGACTTCATCCACTGCAAGGACGACCTGACGCAGGTGACCAATTTCAACATCTCTGTGGCGGTCACCGACGCGTTCATGGTCGCTCTCGAAGCCGGCAAGCCCTTCGACTTGATCCACCCGCGCACGGGGAAGGTGGTGGGTCAGCTCGACGCGCGTGATGTCTTCAAGCAGATCGTGCACGGCGCCTGGAAGACGGGCGAGCCGGGCGTGTTCTATATCGATCGTGCCAATCACTACAACCCTGTCCCACACCTCGGCAGCTACGAGGCGACGAATCCGTGCGGCGAGCAGCCGCTGCTCCCGTACGACGTATGCAACCTCGGCTCGATCAACGTCGGCCTGTTCGTGAAGAACGGTGACGTGGACTGGGACGGTCTGCGCACCGCGGTGCACCTCTGCACCCATTTCCTCGACAACGTCATCGACGCGAACAAGTACCCCCTCGACGAGATCGACGACTTGGCGAAGCGAATTCGCCGCATCGGCCTCGGCATCATGGGCTGGGCCGACCTGCTCGTGCGCCTTGGTATCCCGTACAATTCGGATGCCGGCGCCGCGCTCGGGCGGAAGCTCATGCGGTTCATCGATGAAGAGTCGAAGGTCGCGTCCGAGAAGCTCGCCGAGCAGCGCGGCACGTTTGCGGAATGGGAGCGGTCGATCTGGGGCCCCGACGCCACCTGCGCGCGCGATGCGCGGGGCGAGCGCATCCGGCCGATGCGGAAGCTGCGGAATTGCAACCTCACGACGGTGGCGCCGACCGGCACGATCTCAATCATCGCCGGTTGCTCGTCGGGCATCGAGCCGCTGTTCGCCGTCGCGTTCATGCGCAATCAGGCCGGTGTGCTGATGCCTGACGTCAATGAAGATTTCGTGGCGATCGCGAACCGCGAGGGCTGGTATTCGGAACACTTGATGAAGCAGATCGCCGAGTCGGGACACATCCACTTCGACGCGGTGCCGCAGCAGTGGCAGCGCGTCTTCGTGACCGCGCATGACGTGACGCCCGAGTGGCACATCCAGATGCAGGCGGCGTTCCAGGAATTCACCGACTCCGCGATCTCCAAGACGTGCAACTTTGCCAACGCCGCGACTGAGGAGCACGTCGAGCAGATCTACCGCTACGCCTACGAGCTCGGCTGCAAGGGCGTCACGGTGTACCGCGACGGCGCACGGGAGAACCAGGTGCTGTCCACGGGGTCGACCGCGAAGAAAGTGACGGAGAACGCAACCGGGGCAGGGAAGGACGCGCTCACGGAGGCGCTGGCCCGCATCGCCGAGCTGGAGACCGAGCTGCACCTGACGAAGGAGCGGTTGCACGACGTCGAAGCGGAGAACCTGCAGCGTCGAGCGAAGCGCTCGCGGCCCGATCTCCTCAAAGGCTCGACCCGTCGCATCGAGTCGCCGCTCGGCACGATGTACGTGACGATCACGGAGGATGACAAGGGCCAGCCGTTCGAAGTCTTCATGTCCCTCGGCAAGGCGGGCGGCGCCCTGATGGCGGACGTCGAGGCGATCGGCCGGCTGATTTCGCTGGCGTTGCGCTCCGGTGTGCCGCTCCAGGAGGTCTACCGGCAGCTGCGCGGCATCTCTTCCGACCGTGCGGTGGGGCTCGGTCCCCACAAGGTGGCCTCAGTGCCGGACGCGATCGGCATCGCGATCGAGAAGTGGATGCAGGACAAGCAGGGGGTGCAGCAGGATCTCCTCGACAACACCAAGTCGGCGGTGCTGGCTCCGACGGAGGTCGTGCCCGGGTCAGTGGCTGATGCCCCCCTACGGGTGGCGCGAGGACCCGAGCAGGACTTCATCGGCGCCTGTCCCGACTGCGGGTCGCAACTGGCGTTTATCGAGGGATGTGCTAAATGTCACGTGTGCGGCTTTTCGGAATGCGGCTGATTCTGCGGCGACCGTACGCCCTGTGACTCTAGTCACGACGGGCACTTGCGCGGGTAGGTAGTCTACAGGCCATGGAAAGCAGCAACCGAATGGTCACGCCCACGCGCCTGCAGGTGAAGGGCTGGGCGCGCGTTGGTCCCGCCGGTGCGCACACGCTGCGGCGCGGCGCCTGGTATCCCGTCGTTCGCATCTCCTCGAGCAACATCGTGGTGCTCGACGTCAACCGGCACAACGTGCCGGTCGACCGTCGCTTCCTCGAGATTCGCTATCATCCGCCGGAGCGGTGGACCATCGTGCGCTGCGAGCCGCGCGTCATCGAGCGACTCGGCCGGATCTTCCCCCTCACCTACGCCGTGTGCCCCAGCTGCCGGCACCGGCAGGGGATCGAGGCGCGGACGAATGAAATGACATGCGACCGCTGTCATAAGACGGCGGTGATGGCGTGGGACGAGCTGTCTTGAAGAGCGGGACATGCAGCCCTTGCATGTCCTAAAGAATTGCCACTTGATCACCTAAGGTAACAGTTCCGACCGCCTCACCGACGCAATAAAACCCTCTCATCCCGTTGTCCAGAAACTGCAGATGCTTTTTCAGTTCCTCCGGCTCGACCTGCTTCCCTAGCGCCCAGCCGGTAAACGGCCGGCACGGGTGCGCGACCTGTAACACCTTGAGCCGGACGCGCTCCTTGCCGTCTGGTGACAAAATAGCGACGCCGTTCGCGACCTCGTCATAGCTCAGTCGCCGGTCGCTGGTCGCGATGATGTTTTCGCCCGCGCATCCGATCTCCACGCGGTCGCCGAAGTGCTCGCGCATCGCGTCGTAGTGGGCCGTGAAACCGAGCGAGATGCCGTGGAGCCCATCCGCGTTTTTTGTGTAGGGATGATCGCGGTGGTGTACATCCACAATCCACGTGCCATCGGCCGTGCCTCCCAGCGCGCCGTCGGGTGTGACGTGCAGCGCCGGAATTGCCAGCAGGGGGGTTGGATCGTAGACGCGGGTGGGCTTCTCGCCGCGCTTCAGGGAGTCGCGTTGGATCTGGAGACGGGTGACGATACCGATCGTGCGCATAACGCAATTTAGCAGGATGTGCTACATTGGCCCCCTTCATGCCAACCCCGCGGGGATGGGCCCGTTGCCTCGACAACGTCGCCGACGTGCTGCGCCGCGGCGCGTGGTATCCCATCGTCGACGAGACGGATGACGGCAAGGTCGTCCTCGAGGTCCGCAAGAAACCGGTGCGCGTCAGCCGCATCGATGTCGCCGTCCGCGACACGCCCCCCGATCGTTGGACCATCGTCGTCCGGACCGGCGTGCTCCGCCCTACCCTGGGTGGCAGGGAAGGGGAGGAGGTCACCACGACGTACGCCGTCTGTCCGCATTGTCAGGAGCGACAGGATTTCACCGGTAAACCGGATCAGCTGAAGTGCCTGCGTTGCGCGAAGGAGTCGAAGGTCGACTGGTCGGAAACCTGCTGATCGAGCTTCTCCCCCTCGGAAACGCCAGGTATTGCGGGCACGCAAATATTTCGTATGTTAACTATCAACATGTTAACTATTATCCGACCGATGGCAGAGGGCTGATGGCTGATCGGTCTGAGCTCGCCCTCCAGCTCACCGATGCGGTTATTGCCGCCCGGCAGGCCATCGAGCGCGCCGGGAATCGCGCCTACAAGAGCTTTGGGCTCTCGCAGCGGGCCCACGCCGTGATGGCGGCCGTGGATCTCGGCGGGCCGGACGGCGCCCGGCCGAGCGACATCGCCAGCGAGCTGGGTGTGTCGCGCGCAGCCGCCACGACCTTCATCCAGCGCCTCGAGGCGAAGGGCTTCGTCGAAACCACGACCGATCCGGACGACGACCGCGGCGTGCGCGTGACGCTCACGCGTCATGGTCTGGAGGTCCTGCTGCGCGTAGGACAGTTGGAACGCCGGCTGGCCGCCCGCACGATCGAAGGGATGCCCGCTTCAGCCATGGCGGGCGCAATTCACGTACTGCAGGAGCTCAAACAGCGTCTCGAACAGAAGTCGCTCGAGGTCGTGCGCTGAGTCGGTATGCAGATGTGCGAATCTTTATGCAGCCCGCAACGGTGCGCCGTCCGCCTGCCGGGACCTCACGTATCACTTCAATGGCTCTTATTAGACGTATTCTCTTCAACGGTTTATTTCGACGTTGTACCGCAGTAGCGTCGCCTCTTTCCGGCGGCAGATTGTTCGTTCCACGCGCGCCAGTTTTCCACATCTCTTGCATCGCGTGGAATTGTGGATAACTCGGCGAACGGAGTCCCGACCATACGCCGCACCAAGATCGTCGCCACGCTCGGACCGGCGACGGGCAACGCGTCAGCCATCGGCGCCCTGCTTGACGCGGGCGTCAACGTGCTCCGCATCAACGCCTCGCACGGCACCGCCGAGACGCGGGCTGAGTGGATCGTCGCGATTCGGAGGGTCGCCGCCAAGGCCGACCAGCCAGTTGCGGTGCTCCTCGACCTTCAGGGGCCACGCATCCGCGTGGGAGATCTTCCGGCTCCGCGTGAGCTCACCGCGGGCCAGCAGGTCGTTTTTGCCCCCGAGGAGATCGCGCGCGGAGACGAGCTGCCCACCACGTACGACCGTCTCGCCGCCGACGCGCGCGTCGGCTCGCGCATCCTGCTCAACGACGGCTTGCTGTCGGTGGAGGTCACCGGTGTTGACGCGCCGCGCGTGCGGGGCCGGGTGGTCGACGGGGGGATTCTGACGGCGCACAAGGGCATGAACCTGCCCGGCGTGCAGGTCTCGGCACCGGCGCTGACCGAAAAGGACCGCGAGGACGTCCAGGACGCCGTGAAGGTGGGGGTGGACTACCTCGCGCTCTCGTTCGTCCGGCGTCCGGAAGACATCGCAGAGCTGCGGGGCCTCGTTCCCCCGACCATCAAGCTCGTCGCCAAGATTGAAAAGGCGACCGCACTGGACAATCTCGACAGGATCGTGGCGGTGTCCGACGCCGTCATGGTGGCGCGCGGTGACCTCGGCGTCGAGTTGCCGTTTGAGCAGGTGCCGCTGGTGCAGAAGCGGCTCATCAGCGAGGCGAATCACCAGGGCAAACCGGTCATCACGGCAACGCAGATGCTCGAGTCGATGGTCCACAACCCTCGTCCCACCCGCGCCGAGGCGTCCGATGTCGCCAACGCGATTCTCGACGGCACGGATGCGGTCATGCTGTCGGCGGAAACGGCCGTGGGGCAGTACGCGGTTGAAGCGGTGCGCGCGATGGACCGCATCATTCGGGAAATGGAGCGCCACCCGCTGCGGCAACGGGAAGAGCGCCGCGCGGCAGGCGCAGCCGTCCACACCGAAGACGCGATCGCCTGGGGCACGCACGCCGTGGCGCGCATGCTCAAGACGCCGCTGATCGTGAGCCTGACCAAGGGCGGCTTTACGGCGCGCAAGGTTGCCGCGCTGCGTCCCCCCGTGCCGATCCTCGCCGTCACCACCGAGCCGACGACGTACCGCCAGCTCGCGCTGGTGTGGGGCGTGATTCCCGTCCTGGTCGACCACGTGCCCGGCTACGACGCCATGCTGACCGTCGTGCGGGACCTCATTCTCAAGCGCAAGTACGCCAAATCAGGCGACTGCATCGTCATGACCGCGGGCGTTCCGTGGGATGTCTCCGGCAGCACCAACCTCATCAAGGTCGAGGTTGTGTGACGTGCGGTTGACCTTCCTCGGCACCGGCACGTCGTTCGGCGTGCCGCAGATTGGCTGCCGTTGCCCCACCTGTACATCCGCGGATCCGCGCGACCGGCGTACGCGCACCGCGGCATTGATCGAGACGAACGGAAAGCGACTCCTGATCGACACCCCGCCCGAGCTGCGGCTGCAGCTGCTCGCGGCGGGCGTCGATCACATCGATGCCGTGCTCTTTACGCACGCGCACGCCGATCATGTACACGGCATCGACGACCTGCGCGCGCTCACGGTGCGCATGGGCGCGATGCTACCGGCGTACGGCTCGCGGGAAACGATGGCGGAGCTCGCCGCAAAGTTTCCCTACATCTTCGATCCCGCGATCGTCGTGGCCGAGGGAACGAGCAAGCCCGAGCTTGCGCCGCACGAGCTGGAGGCGGGGCGGACCGTGTCCATCGCTCGCGTGCCGGTGCTGCCGCTGGCGTTGCCGCACGGCAAGCATGAGGTCTTTGGGTATCGCGTCGGGCCAATCGCGTACCTCACGGACGTGAAGGTGATTCCCGAGAGTGTGATCGAGGTTCTGGGGGATCTGGACGTTCTGGTGCTCAACGCGCTCCTGTCGCGTCCCCATCCATTGCACCTCTCCGTTTCAGAAGCGGTCACGGCGGCGCAACGCGTCGGAGCGCGCCGCACGTTCTTTACGCATCTCACGCACGAGAACACACACGCGGCGTTGGCGGCACAACTGCCTGCGGGCATCGCGCCCGCCTACGACGGGCTGGTTATCGACTTACCCGGGGGATAAATTCCGCCGCGAGGAGGAACGCAGCGCTCATGCTCAAAGAATTCGACAATCCGGCGGTGCGCCAAGGTCCCAGGATGGACGCGTTGGTGCGGCGGGCGGTATTCGGCAGCGAGGACGAGAAGGCGCAGGCACGGTGGATGATCTGGGAGATCGGCCAGCGTGCCGGTGTCCGGCCCGCCTCGATTCACGAGCTGTACATCGCGCGGGGTCGCGGCGAAGTGCCGGCGTTCACGACGCCGGCCATGAACGTCCGCATCCTCGCCTACGACACCGCCCGAGCGATCTTCCGCGCGGCGAAGCGGCTCGAGGCTGGCGCGATCATCTGCGAGATTGCGCGCAGCGAAATCGCCTACACGGACCAGCGGCCCGCCGAATACGTCGCGGTCATGACGGCTGCGGCGCTGCGCGAGGGATTCACCGGCCCACTGTTCATTCAGGGCGACCACGTCCAGGTCAATGCCAAGAAATACGCGGCTGATGCGGAGGCCGAGTTGAAGGCGTTGCGCGCGTTGATCGAGGAAGAGCTGCACGCCGGCTTCTACAACATCGACGTCGATACCTCGACCCTCGTCGATCTCTCCAAGCCCAATCTCGATGAGCAGCAGCGCACCAACTACGAGCGCGCGGCCGAGCTGACGAAGTTCATTCGCGACCGCGAGCCGGACGGCGTCACCGTCTCGGTGGGCGCGGAGATCGGTGAAGTCGGCGGTAAGAACAGCGACGTGCACGAGCTGAAGGCGTTCATGGAGGGGTACAACCGGACGCTGCAGCGGCTCGGCACCTCGCCCGGCATTTCGAAGATCTCCGTGCAGACCGGCACGAGTCACGGCGGCGTCGTGTTGCCCGACGGCTCGATTGCCAAAGTACAGCTCGACCTCGCCGCGCTGAAAGCGCTGTCGCACGACGCGCGCACCAAATACGGGCTCGGCGGCGCGGTGCAGCACGGCGCCTCGACGCTGCCGGCGGAAGCGTTCTCGCAGTTCCCGCAGTGCGAGGCGGTCGAGATCCACCTCGCCACGAACTTCCAGACTATCGTCATGGATCATCCCGCGCTGCCGCAGGACCTGCGCCGGGAAGTCAACGAGTGGGTCAAGCGGGAAGCGAAAGAGGAGTGGAAGAAGGGCGACACCGAAGAGCAGTTCATCTACAAGAGCCGCAAGAAGGCGATCGGTCCCTTCAAGCAGCGGTTCTGGGATCTGCCGGAGGATGTGCGCGCCAAGATCGGCGCCGACCTCGAAAAGACGTTCGCGTTCTTGTTCGAGCAGTTGCGCGTGAAGAGCACGCGGGCAGCGACCGATCGTCACGTCAAACCGAAGCTCGACTCCCATGTGGCGCCACGGGCGGCGCTCGTGTCAGCGCCGGACGACGCGGAGGCGGGCGAATGAGCGAACGCAGCGGAGGGTTTGGCGCCTTCTTGTTGGGCATCGTGCTGGGTGCCGTGGCCGGGTTCGTGTTCGCGCCGACCGAAGGCGGCGAGACCACCCGGCGCAAAGTCTCGAAGGGCCTGCGTAACCTCAAAGAGCTCGCCGAGGACAAGGTGGATGAGGTGCGGGGGCTGTTGAAGGAAGCCGAAGCGGAGGCCGAGTCCGAAGAGGGAGAAGCCGACGAAGACGAGGAGGCGGAGATCACGACGCGCGAGCAGTTGCGTCGGCGCCTCGAGGCCGCGCGCCGCCGCCGCGCGCGTGCCGCCCGCCCGCCGGTGACCCCTCCGGCCGCCGAAGAGGAGGAAGAGCCTCTCGCGTGAATGGTGAAGGCGGCTGGCACCGCACGGTCACCGGCGTCATCCGGCGAACCCTCGAAGCCGCGTACGAAGACAACATCCCGTTCCTCGCCAGCGCCGTTTCCTTTGACATCCTCCTCACGACCATCCCGTTCGTGGGCCTCGTGCTGGCCGTCGTCGGCTACCTCGTCGAATACCAGTTTGCCATTCACCAGTTGAACGTCCACGAGCTGCTGCAGCGCTTCCTCCCCGAGTCCAGCGAGGGGAGCACGGACCGCTTCGGGTTCATCGAGCGCGCCCTGGGCGACTTGGTCGCGCGCCGCGGCAGGCTCACATTGCTGGCGGCGCCCCTGTTCCTGTGGTTCTCGACTCGTATGTTCGGGGGACTGCGTGCGGCGCTGAATGAGGTCTTCGATACGGAGGAGAACCGCTCCTGGCCGGTCGCCAAGCTCACCGATCTCGCGATGGTTTTCGTCGTCGGCGCGCTGTTTCTCGCGAACGCCTTCGCCTCGACGGGCAAGGGCGTCGACGCGCTGCTCGGCACGCTCCTGTTCAGCACGATCCTGTTCTTCCTGATCTTCAAATTCCTACCCAGCAGGCGCATCTACTGGCGCACCGGCCTCGTGGCCTCGGTGTTTTGCGCCGTCGGATTCGAGGTCGCGAAGCGGTTGTACACGCTGTACGTCTCGCACTTTGTCACCCTGGACCGCGCCGCCTCGAGCGCCAACCTGATCGCGGTGCTGTTGCTCCTGTTGTGGATCTACTACACGGCGTTCGTCTTTCTGCTGGGCGGCGAGGTGGCGGAGACGTACGATCTGATGCGCATGCGACGCCTGCAACGCGTGCGCCTCGGATGAATCCAGCCGCGATCGATCTTCGCTCCGACACGGTTACCAAGCCTTCCTCTGGCATGCGTCGCGCCATGGCGGAGGCCGAGGTCGGCGATGACGTCCTCGACGGCGATCCCACGACGCGGCGGCTGGAGCAGCGCGTGGCCGAGCTACTCGGCACCGAAGACGCGCTGTTCTTCCCGTCCGGCACGCAGGCGAACCAAACGGGCATCGCGCTGGTCACCGAACCGGGCACCGAGCTCCTGCTCGAAGCTGACGCCCATCTGGTCCACTATGCGCTCGCCGGCGTCGCGGCACTCTCCGGAGTGCAGATCCGGCCGGTCACCACTGCCGATGGTCTGCTCACGGCCGAGCGCGTCCGCGCGGCGGTGCGGGCGCCATCACCGCATGTGCCGCGGGCCACGGCGCTGGCGATCGAAAACACGCACAATGCGGCCGGTGGGCGCGTGCTCGCGGTGGGTCCGATGGACGCCCTCGTGCGGACGGCGGGCGAGGCGCGGCTCCGAGTGCACCTGGACGGGGCGCGGCTCTGGAACGCCGCGGTCGCGGCGGGCGTACCGCCGGCCAGGCTCGCGCTAGGCGCGGACACCGTGATGGTGAGCCTCTCGAAGGGACTGGGCTGTCCCGTGGGGTCGTGCCTTGGTGTCAAAAAAGAACAGCGCCCCCGCGCCTGGGAGATACGCAAACGCCTCGGCGGCGGAATGCGGCAGTCGGGCATACTCGCTGCGGCGGGACTGTATGCCCTCGACAACAATCTCAGCCGGATCGGTGAGGACCACGAGAATGCCAAGCGCTTTGCCGATCTGCTATCCGGCCTTCCGGCGATCCAGCCCTCCGTTCCCGAGACCAACATCGTAATGGTCGATCTCCGGCGCGACCGCGATACCTCCGAAGGCGTGGCGGCGCGACTGGCGCAGGCCGGTGTGCGGTTGGTGCCGTTCGGGCCGCGCCGGCTGCGTGCCGTCACCCATCTCGACGTCACGCGGGCGGATGTTGAACGGGCCGCGGGCATCATTTTGGAGACGCTCGCGTGAGCAACCGGGTCGAGCCGAAACCCCAGCCGATGCCGCTGGATCGGGCGATCCTGTGGAATCCTCCGGCCGCGCCGGGGGCCACGAGCCCCGGAGGCCGTTCCTCCAGCCGCGCGCCCTATCCGATCTTCTTTCAGCAGGAAGCGGTCATCGCCCTGCAGGAGCATCTCAAGAGCTCGCCGACACAGGCGATCTTTGGATTTCTCATTGGCGATGTCTATCGCGATCCGGAAAACGGCGCGCTGTACACCGTCATCGATAAGATGCTGAAACTCAGCCAGGCGATATACGGCGATAAAACGGAAGTGGTCGTCTCCCGCCTGTGGGAACGCATGCAAGAGCAGCTGCGCAAGGCATCGGCATCGCTGCTCGGCTGGTATCACAGCCATCCGGGGCAGGGAGGCTTTCTCACCGCACACGACGTCGAGACGCACGAGAAGTTCTTCACCGAACCCTGGCAGGTCGCGATCCTGGTCGCCGCGGAAGCAGGTGGCGTCACCGGACGCTTCTTTCGCGCGACCCAGGGGAATAGTGACTGGCACAAGACACCGCTCGCATTTTACGAGCTGCTGCAGCCCGATTCGATCAAGCCCGACGGCAAGAAGCGGTCGTTCATCACGTGGAGGAATTACAAGCCGTACGGACCGACGCTGACGGGACCGAAGCCAGCGCCGAAGGTTACCCCGCCGCCACCCGAGGCAGAGGAGCCAGAGGAAGAGGAAGAAGCGGAAGAAACGGTCGCTGAAGCGGCGCCCGAACCGGAGAAGACGCAAGAGACCAGACCCGCGGCGAAGGGCGATCGCGGGTTCCGCATCATGCGCTCGAGTGCCGATGACATTCCCGTGATCAAGACCAGCGCGGACGATGAGCCCGCGGCTGCGCAGGCTCCGCCGCCCGAGCCCACTCCGCCCCCGCCACGCCGCGTACCGCCCCCCTTGCCCCCCCCGCTCCCCCCGCCCCCGCCGCCCCCCGCGGCGGCACATAAATCGACTGAGCTGCCGTGGGCGGTCACTCCGGAGTCGGTCGCGTCTATCCCGCCGCCACCGCTCGCCGCTCCCGCGCCACCTTCGGCGCCGAGGCGCACCTCGAGCCCCAAGTTTCGGCTGCTCGGGCAGGAGGCCGAGAAGAAAACCGCGCCGAAACCGCGCCGCCGCAAACGCGCTGGACCGTGGCTCAAGCGGCTGACGATCTTCTTGTTTGTCGCTGCGGTCGGTGGTGGAGGCTATTGGTATTTCACGCACCGCAATCCGCGCGTGCCGCTGCCGTGGGCCGGCTGGTTCGATCACGCGAAGCAGTTCGTATCGAAGATGACGTCTCGGAAGTCACCACCGCCGCCACCGCCGCCCGTTGCCGCCCGGCGCCGCACTGACGCGAGCGCGTCTATCCCCCCAGCGCCGCGGCTCCCTCCCGCCGCGCCCGTGCCTGCCCCCGTCCCGCAGCCGGTGGCGCCAGCCTCCCCGTTTGCCCGGTTTGACCGGCTGAGCGACTCGCTGGCGCGCACACTCCGCAATTTTCAGGATCGCGCCGCGCTGTTCGCGACCGGCCGGATGGATTGCAACGGCCTGGCCAGTGGGCTGGTCGCGATCGAGAACCTGTGGATCGTCTACAACACCGAGCGTCGCGCCCGAATGGCGTCGTTCGATCAGCGTCGCGCGACGCAGGATCAAGCGATGTACGCAGCGGTCGACTCCGTTGAGAGCCGCTTCGAGCGCTCGGGATGCCCGCGGCCGTGAACATGCTGCTCGCCCTGCTCGTGGCGATGCAGGGCTCAGCGCCCCTCCGTAAAAGCGATCTGGTGCGACTGCTGTCGGGGGCGATGATGTCGTCCAACGAGTTGGTGGAACTGGTCAGCCGCAACTGTCTCACGTTTGATCCGACGGAGCGTGACCGCAATGATCTGCGGATGCTCGGTGCCGACACGGCGATGCTCGCCGCAGTCGAGGGGTGTGCACGCCGCGCGGCTGCACGGCGCACCGTAGCGGTGGCGCCTCCCGTCCGTCGAGCGCCGTCGGCACCGCCGGCCACGCCACCGCCCCCACCGCCCCGACCGCCTCCACCGCCCGCACCTGCACCGGCTCGTCAGTCATTCCGCGCCGCAATCGAACGCAGCGGGTTCGTTTCGGGCGGCGGGCAGCGCGGCACGGCCGGCACCCAACTCCCGCGCGCCGTCGTTTTCGAGGTGCGCGATTCGGCGGGAGCCCCGCTGCCCGCGCAGACGGTGGTGTTCACGGGGATCAACGCGCGCACGCTTCCGGCCACGGCCGCGACGGACGCCACAGGCCAAGTCCGCGTCGGCGTAACGCTGGGTGAGCGCGCCGGTCCAGCGACCGTGATTGGGTCGATCGGCGTGGTCGAGAAGCAGGTTGCGTTCAACGTCGCCGCGGGGCCGGCGGCGCAGCTCGTGGTGGTGTGCGGGCAGGGAAGCCTGTCCGGTCATTTCGCGATCCGGCCGGATAGCGAAATCGTACTGCGTGTCTCTGCGCAGGACGGCTTCGCGAATGCGTCACCGCTGCTCGGCCTGCGCGCCGCCGTTGCCGACGCCCGGGTTTTCCGCGTCGTGCACATCGCGCAAGACAGCGCGCTGGGGACGGTGACGCTGAAGCCCGATCAGCCGGGAACGACCAGTCTCGCGGTGATCGCGAACGGGATGCGGCAGTACCTGACGGTGACGGTCCCGCCGAAAGCGGCGCCGGGAAAGGTAGACTGCCGCTGAGGCGACGCTCCGGATAGATTTCCGGCGCCCCAGGTCCGCAGGCTTTCCGCTCGTGAACCGCGTCAGGCCCCCGCAGGGAGCAGCGCTAAGCGATGTCGGGATTCGTTGCGGGTGCCTGGGGCATTCTACTGCTCCACGGTTAACGGGAAACGGTCTACCGATGCACCGCGGTTAACGGTGTGCAGTCTAACCGACTAGATTTCGCCACAATGATTGCTCTGGCTCGCAAATACCGCCCCAAGCAGTTCTCCGACCTCATTGCGCAGGACCATGTCGCCGCCGCGCTTCGGGGTGCGGTCGCGCAGGGGCGCGTTGCGCACGGCTACCTCTTCGCCGGCCCGCGCGGTGTCGGGAAGACGACCGCCGCGCGGATTCTGGCGATGGCGCTGAACTGCGAGCGGCGGAAGCCTGGGGATGGCGGTGAACCGTGTGGGGAGTGCGACGCCTGCCGCCGCATTTGGACCGGCGCGGTCAATCTCGATGTCGTCGAGCTCGACGCCGCCTCTAATCGCGGCGTGGACGATGCGCGCGACCTGCGCGAGCGGGCGATGTACGCCGCCAGCACCGAATCGGGCTCCAAGGTCTACATCGTCGACGAGGCGCACATGCTCACGCGCGAGGCGTGGAACGCGCTCCTCAAGATTCTTGAGGAGCCACCACCGCGCGTCGTCTTCGTGTTTGCGACTACGGAGCCGCAGAAGATCGCCAACACCGCCGCGCCGATCTTGTCGCGGCTGCAGCGGTTCGATTTCCGGCGTATCGGCCCGCACGCGATCGTCGCGCGGCTGGAGGACGTGACGCACGCCGAAAAGCTGCAGGTCGAGGACGACGCCCTCCATCTCATTGCGCGCACGGCCAACGGCGGCATGCGCGACGCGCTGTCCATGCTCGATCAGGTGCTCTCCTTCGGCGAAGGGCCGGTGACGGCCGCACGCGTGCGCGAAGTGCTGGGACTGATTCCCGACGAGCTGTACAGCGAAATGCTACGCGCCATCGTAGAACACGACTCGGGGGCCGTCTTCCCGCTGGTGGAGCGACTGCTTGACGCGGGCGCGGACCTCGGCGAGTTCGTGAACGGCGCCGCCGAGACGCTCCGCGCGCTGCTGCTCGTCGGCGTGGGCGGCCAGCCGGAAGGGCTCACGGAAGGGCTGCTGGCGGTGGTGCACGAATACGCTCCACGGCTGCCCCCGTCCGATATCGTCCGACTGCTGACAATTCTCAGCGAGTCCGAAGAGCGGCTGAGCCGCAGTGCCAATCAGCGACTGCTGGTCGAGGTCTTGCTACTCAGATGGGCAATGCTGGATAGGACTGTGGAGCTTTCCGAAGTGATCGAAGCGCTTGGGATGCGGGATGCGAAAAACGGACCGGGGCCTGCACAATCTCCCACGCTTCCCGCATCGCGCATCCCGCATCCCGAGCCCCAGATCCCCGGAAAGAAACTCGAACCGACTCTCGACAACGTCCGCTCGGTCTGGTCGCAGGTCATCGCCGACGCGCGCGGCAAGACACCGCTGCTCGGCAGCCTCCTGGCGGAAGCAGAGATCGCCGCGGTTGAGGGCAGGGACATCGTCGTGCGGCCCGGACACGCCGTGCACGCCGAAGGGCTCGAACGGCAGCGCGAGACGATTGCCCAACTCGTCGGTCGCTACATCAGCGAAGCACCGCGCATCAGAATCGTCGAGCCTGGCGCCGCCCGGACCGCTGGCTCCCCACCGCCGCGCATCACCGCCGAGGGGGCTAATGCGGAGCGCCTCAAGAGCCTGCGCGCCAAGGATCCGACCCTGAGCGCGGCCGTGGACGCATTAGATTTGGAGCTGCTCGAGTAGCAAGCTTGCCAACAGTGCCGCATGGGGTAACTTTCGACATATGGCGGATTTATCTAGCCTGCTCCAGCTCTCCCAGCAGATGCAGGGGCGGCTTACCGAGATCCAGACGCAGTTGGCGCAGCAGACTTTGACGGTGTCGGCCGGTGGCGGCATGGTCCAGGCCACCGTCGATGGGCGGGGGCACATTCGCGGCATCAAGATCGATCCCGAGGCGGTGAAGCAGGGGGATATCGAGATGCTCGAAGATCTGGTGCTGGCCGCCGTGGCGGAGGCGCAGAAGCGCGCGGCCGAGTTGTATCAGGCCGAGGTGCGAAAGCTGGCGTCGGGTCTGCCCTTCCCATTCCAGCTGCCGCTGTAGGCCCCGCGGCCCGCTCCGTGTCCGCCATCGACGAGCTCGTGGCGGAGCTCGCGAAGCTCCCCGGCATCGGGCGCAAGACCGCTCAACGGCTCACGTTCTATCTGCTGAAGCAGCCCGCGGAAACCGCGGAGCGGCTGGCGGAGGCGATCCGGCGCGTCCGCGGGACGGTCATGGCGTGTGGCGTGTGCGGGAACCTCTCGGACGAGGATCCCTGCCCGATCTGCCGCGACCCTCGGCGTGATGCGGCCTTGCTCTGCGTGGTCGAGGAGTCGGGCGATGTCAGCGCCATCGAGCGCGCCGGCCGCTACCGCGGCCGCTATCATGTTTTGGGGGGCCGAATCTCGCCCCTGGATGGCATTGGACCCGATGAGCTGCATTTCGAGCGGCTCGTCGCGCGGTTGACGAACGGCTCGGAGGTGCGTGAGGTTATCGTCGCCACGAATCCCTCGATGGAGGGGGAGGCGACCGCCACGTATCTCCAGCAGCTCCTCAAGCCGATCGGCGTGCGGGTCACGCGGATCGCCCGGGGTCTGCCGGTGGGTGGCGACCTGGAGTATGCCGATGCGGTAACCATCGCTCAGGCGCTGGCGGCACGGCGCGAGATGTCGGAGACCGACTAGACCTCTAGGAGGCGCATGGCCGGGGCCGCAAGCTGGTCTTTCAACGAGAACGACTTCAAGCAAATCCAGACGTACCTGCAGGCGTTCCTCCGCGATTCGAACGCCCGCTGTGCGCTGCTCGTCGACCGCAACGGCCAGCTCGTCGCCACCGTCGGGGAAACGCCCCGGTTCGATCCCACCGCCTTCGCCTCACTCACCGCCGCCGATTTCAGCGCCAACGATCAGCTCGCGAAAATGATCGGCGAGGCCGAGTTCGCCTCGCTCGTGCATCAGGGGGAGCGCGAGTCGATGTTCCTCGCGGATGTGGCCAAGCGCGTGATCCTCGTGGTGCTGTTCGATCAGCGCGCGACGCTGGGGCTCGTGAAGCTCAAGGCGAAAGGGGCGGTCGAAAACCTCAACAAGGTGTTCGAGGAGATGTTCAATCGGGTCGGCACGGGCCAGGCGCAGAAAGGCCTGCTCGAAGGGGCAGAGGACGAAATTGACAAACTCTTTGGATAGAGGGACGCGCCCATGTCGATGATCAACTACGCGTCCCGCGAGATCAACTGCAAGCTCGTCTACTACGGACCGGGCCTAGGGGGCAAGACGACCAACCTGGAGCACATTTACGGGAAGGTCTCGCCGAACACGCGTGGCAAAATGATTTCGCTCGCCACCGAAACCGAGCGCACGCTCTTCTTTGACTTTCTCCCCGTCGATCTCGGTACGATTCGCGGTTTCAAGACGCGATTCCATCTCTACACGGTCCCGGGCCAGGTCTATTACAACGCCAGCCGTAAGCTCATTCTCAAAGGCGTGGATGGGATCGTGTTCGTTGCCGACAGCCAGATCGAGCGCATGGAAGCGAACGTCGAGTCGATGCAGAACTTGTACGACAACATGGCGGAGTACGGCTACGACCTCACCAAGATCCCGTTTGTGATTCAGTACAACAAGCGCGACCTCCCCAATGCTGCACCGATCAAGGATCTCCAGGCGTCGCTGAATCCCGGCTGGCCGGTCGAGGACGGGGCCCGGCAGAAGCAGACGCCCGATCTGGCTCATCCGGGGGAGAACCTCGTCGAGAAGGTCGGCGGTGACTGGCTCGGCAAGGCGTCATATCATGAGGCCGTGGCAGTCCGCGGTGACGGCGTATTCGACACGCTGAAAGCGGTGAGCAAGCTCGTCCTCAAGACCCTGAGCTGAAAGCCAGCTCGATGCGGTGGACTCTGCCGAACATCATCACGCTGGCGCGCATCTGCCTCACGCCCGTCATCGCGCTGCTTCCCTTCATCCAGGGATACTGGCCCAAAGTCATCGCGTTCGTCGTGTTCCTGATCGCCGCGTTCTCCGACCTGGTCGACGGCTATCTCGCCCGCCGCTACGGCACGATCAGCGAGCTCGGGATGCTGCTCGATCCGATCGCCGACAAGCTGCTCTTGTTCGCGACGCTGATTCCCATCTTCTGGATGACGCGGCACCCGACGATCCTCGTGGACTACCGCATCAAGTGGTGGGGCAGCTTTCCGGTGTGGGTGGCGCTCCTGCTCGTGGGGCGCGAGGTCCTTATCACCGCCTTCCGTTTCTTCGCCAAACGCCGCGGCGTCGTGATCCCGGCAGTGGGGGCCGGCAAACTGAAGGCGGTCGTGCAGAACATCTTCATCGGCGCGACGATCGCCTGGTTTGCCTGGAAGGACGCCATCGCCGAAATGCATCTCGCCGGTGCCTTTCGCAACTTTTGGGATCAGTTCCACGGCTGGTTCGTGGCCATCACGCTGGCGGGCGCGATCGTGCTGACCATCTACTCCCTCCTCGTCTACCTCTACCGCTACCGGGCACTCCTCAAAGTCGGCAAGTGAAGCTCGAAGTCGTCACGATCGGCACCGAGCTGCTGCTGGGGCAAATCATCGACACGAATGCCGCCGAGCTCGGCCGGGCGCTGGCCGGCGCCGGCGTGGAAGTCGTTCGGCACATCTCGGTCGCCGATCGTCCGGAGGCCATCCGCGCCGCGGTGGCGGAGGCGCTGGATCGCACCGGATTCGTCCTCACGACGGGCGGCCTCGGCCCCACGCGCGACGACATCACGAAGCGGGAAGTTGCCCGCCTGTTCGGCAAAACCCTCGAGCTCGACCCCGCCGTATTGCGCGCACTCGAAGAGCGCTTCCGTCGCCTCGGCCGCGTTATGCCAGCGATCAATCGCGCCCAGGCCGAAGTCCCGGCCGGTGCGACGGTGCTCCCGAACCCGAGGGGCACCGCTCCGGGGCTGTGGGTGGAGGATGGCGGCCGCGTCGTCGTGATGTTGCCGGGTGTCCCGTCAGAA
Source organism: Gemmatimonadales bacterium (assembly GCA_036390255.1). Lineage (GTDB taxonomy): Bacteria > Gemmatimonadota > Gemmatimonadetes > Gemmatimonadales > GWC2-71-9 > 20CM-2-65-7. The sequence continues at coordinate 48,631 of DASWCE010000098.1, forward strand.
ATGCGCGGGCTGCTCGCCGAGGAGGTGCTGCCACGGCTCGCGCAACGAACTGCGGGAACGGTGGTTCGCTCGCGGACCGTGCGTACGACCGGCATCGCGGAGTCGGCGCTGGCCGAGCGCGTCGGGCCGATTGAAACGGAGATCGCGCCCCTCACGCTGGCGTACCTGCCATCCACGGACGGCGTGGAGCTGCGGGTGACGGCGTGGGGACTGCGCGCGGAGGAGGCGGAGAGCCGGCTCGCGACGGTAACGCGGCAACTGCGCGAGCGCGCGGGTGAACATTATTACGGTGAAGACGGCGCAGACCTCGCGGCGGTCGTTCTCGATCAGCTCCGCGCGCGTCGCGCGCGACTCGTCGTTGCCGAATCGTGCACCGGCGGCCTCGTGAGCGGCCGGATCACCGCCGTCCCGGGTGCCTCCGACGTCTTCATCGGTGCGGTCGTCGCCTACGACAACGTGGTCAAGAGCGGCATGCTCGATGTCCTGCCCGAGCTGCTCGAAACGCATGGGGCGGTATCGGAGCCAGTCGTTCGCGCGATGGCCGAGGGCGTGCAACGGCAGTTCGCGGTCGACGCGGCGATCGCGGTTACGGGAATCGCCGGCCCCACCGGCGGCACGGCCGACAAGCCGGTGGGAACGGTGTGGCTCGCGGCGCGCCATGGATCCGAGACCCGGGCGCTGAAACGCATCTTGCCGGGCGATCGCGGGGAGATCCGCGCGCGCGCCGCGCAAGCCGCACTCGATCTCCTGCGACGTCTGCTCGCCGGTCTCTAATGAACCGCATCAACGCGCCCGATGGGACACCGCTCGTGTATGATGCGTACGAGCCACCACGGCCGACCGTCGCCGTGCTCTTCCTGCACGACTGGAATCCGCAGCCGCCGGAAAGCGCAGTGCAGTTCGCGGAGACTGGCGCGCGGCTCGAGCACGCGGGGTTCGCGACCTTCGTCCTCGATCAGCGAGGCCACGGCCGCTCCGGCGGCCGCCGCGGGCATCTGTCGCGCTTCAGCCAGCTGCTCGGTGACCTGCAAGCGTTCCGTCGCGCGGTGCGCCGCCGTCAGGACATCCCGCAGGTCTTGGTGGGTCACGGATTCGGGGGACTCATCGTGCTGCGCTACCTGGAGACGCAGCCGGGCGAGCCGCCCGCCGCTGCGGTCGTCGCGTCTCCATGGCTCGCTTCCCGCCTTCGTCCTGCAGCCTGGAAGCTGTTTGCGGCAAAGCTCGCCGACCTCTGGCCCGCGCTGCCGACCGGACGCGGTGCGGCGTTCATGACCGCGGGAGCGCGGGCGGAGCTGCAATGGGCGCAACGCGCCGTGGTAGCCGACTGCCAACGGATCGAGCAGCCGATGCTGTTGTTATTGGGCGAGACGGACGAGGTGATCGATGCCAGCGCAGTCCGCGGCTTCGCCGGGCAACTCGGGTCGCGAGCAACCCTGCTCGCCTATCCGCATCTCGGTCACGAGCTCCTCGAGGACTCGCAGGTCCTTACAGAATTGACGGGCTTCGTCGCGGAGTTTCGTTCGTTCGATCGTCATCCAAAGCACGACTAATCGGTGGCACAGCGTAGGATTGGGGCCCGCTTTCCAGACGAGGAGCCCCTGGGTATCTTGTTGTCAGACCGAAAGTTCCAAATTCATGACCCATAAACGTCAAACTGTTCCTCCTCGCGCCCCTGCGCTGGATTCCGATAGTGGAGCGCCGGTGCAGAATGTGGCGCCTACTGAGGGCGCGACCACGGCGCCTGCGCCGCCGGCGGCTGAACAGTCTGAAGTCGAGGCGTGGAAGGATCGCCACCTGCGACTTGCCGCCGAATACGACAACTTCCGCAAGCGCACGACCAAGGAGCGGGCCGAGGTGTGGGGGCGCGCGCAGGCGGAGCTCGTGTCGCGGCTCGCCGACGCTCTCGACGACCTGTCCCGGTTTGCCCACATCGAGCCGGCAGAAATTGACTCGAAGACGCTACACGAGGGCATCGACCTGGTGGAGCGCAAGGTCTGGAAGGAGCTCGAGGCTGCCGGTTTCACGCGGATCGATCAGGCCGGCGTGCCGTTCGATCCCAACGTGCATGAGGCGGTCACGACCCAGCCTGCCACGAAACCGGAGCAGGATCACACCGTAGGCCAGGTGGTGCAACCCGGTTACAAGATGCGGGATACACTGCTGCGGCCGGCACGGGTCGTCGTGCTGACCTGGCAGGGACAGTAATGGCGGCACCGCGCGACTACTATCAGGTGTTGGGAGTCGCCGAAACCGCCACGACGGACGAGATCAAGAAAGCATTTCGGCGGCTGGCCAAGCAGTTTCATCCCGATCGCAACCCCAACAATCCTCAGGCGGCCGAGCGCTTCAAGGAGATCAACGAAGCGCACGACGTGTTGAGTGACACCGAGAAGCGCAAGAAATACGATCAGCTTCGCCGCTACGGTGCCTTTGCGGGTGCCGGTGGGTTTGGTGGTGCGGGTGGCGGTGCACGCCGCGGTCGCACCGCCCCGCAGGACAGTGGCGACTTCGACCTCTCGGAGTTCGGCGGCCTCGGCGACATCTTCTCGTCGATTTTCGGCCGCCGCGGCACCGGGGGGGGCCGTGAGGCCGAACCGGAAGAGACCGAGACCGAGGTCACGATCCCATTCCGCACCGCCGCGCTCGGCGGGACGGTACCGATCACGCTCGCCATGTCCGAGGTCTGTCCGACATGCGGCGGAACCGGCGCCGCCAAGGGTGCGACGGTCAGCACGTGTCCTGAGTGCAAGGGGCGGGGAACGGTCTCGTTCGGACAGGGCGGGTTCGCTGTCAATCGTCCCTGTCCGGTGTGTCGCGGGAAGGGGACCGTGCCATCGCAGCGCTGTCCCACCTGTCAGGGTAGCGGGGAAGTGCGGGTCGAGAAACGGATCAATGTCGAGATTCCGGTGGGCGTCGAAGAAGGCGCGCGTCTGCGGCTCAAGAACCAGGGCCCGAAGGGTCGCGGCGATCTGATCGTCGAGATCCACGTCGCGCCCGATCGCTTCTTCCGGCGCGAAGGACTCGATCTCATCGGCGTCGTGCCGATCAATCTGGCGCAGGCGCTGCTGGGTTCACGCATCAAGGTCAAGACGCTCGACGATAAGCGTGTGGTGTTACGGATTCCCCCGGGCACGCAGCACGGTCAGAAATTCCGCATTCCGGCGCATGGGATCGAGAAAAACGGTCGGCGTGGCGACATGTATGTAGAAGCTCACGTGACGCTGCCAGAAAGGCTCAGCGCCGAGGAGCAGGAGGCGGTCAAGAGCTTCGCGGAGAAAGCGGGCTTGAAGTACTGAGGAATTCTTGCAACTTGGTTTCTTGGCGTCTTGCAATTGTTCCTTTGGGGTGTAGGTCAACTGGCAGACCGCCCGGCTGTTAACCGGGAAGTTGGAGGTTCGAGTCCTCCCGCCCCAGTTTCAGTTACGTCCGCCTCCGGTGACGGGGGTGATGCGGACCATCACGACGCCGTGTGCCGGCACCGTGGCGTTGAAGCGGTCGGTCATCGCGCCGGCGTCGCTGTGGGTCCAGAGATCGCGCACGCGCGCGGAGCCCCGCAGCCCAAGCGCGCGCCACGACGCCGTGATGACGGTCTGCAAGCCCGACCGGTTGAGCAGGACCACCGCGCGCGAGCCATCGGCGAGCGGTTTGGACCAGACCTGGAGGTCCGGCGCCGGTTCCTGCACCAACATTCCCTGCACGCCCAGCGAGTCTTGGTCAACCGCGATCACCTCTTTGTTGGTGAGCATGTCGCGCGTCACCGCGGTCATGGTGCGGACATCGTTGCCGGCCATGAGCGGCGCGGCTATGACGGCCCACAGGCTGAAGTGGGCGCGGTACTCGTCATCCGTCATGCCCCCATTGCCCACTTCCAGCATATCGGGATCGTTCCAGGCGCCCGGGCTGGCGGCGTGCCCGTGCTGACTCGAGAGGTCCAGGATGGCGATCATGCTGGCCCACCGGTCACCGATGTCGCCGGTGGTGCGCCACAAGTTGCCGGTGCGCGGGCCCCACTCCCACGGCTGATTCGAGCCCCACTCGCAGATACTGAAGACGATGGGGCGCCCCGCTTTGGCGAGGGCATCGCGGAACTTGGCATACTGGGTCGGCGCGTCGAGCCCCTCCGAGTTGCACCAATCCTCCTTGACGTAGTCCACGCCCCACTCGGCGAACGTGCGCGCATCGATCTCTTCTGAGCCGTAGGTCCCGGGGCGGCCTTGGCACGTGAGGCGACCGGCATCGGTGTAGATCCCGAACTTGAGCCCCTTGGAATGCACGTAGTCGGCGAGCGGCTTGATTCCACCCGGGAAGCGGGCGGAGTCGGCCACGAGCCGGCCAGCGCGGTCGCGCGCGACTTGCCAGCAGTCGTCGATCACGACGTACTGGTATCCCGCGTCGCGCAACCCGCCCGAGACCATCGCGTCCGCCGTTTCCCTGATCAGCTGGGCGCTCACGTTGCAATGAAAGTGATTCCAGCTGTTCCATCCCATCGGGGGCGTGCGGGCGAG